>NZ_SOGX01000008.1:0-287679 GCF_004403125.1 Cryobacterium sp. TMS1-13-1
CCCGGCTGGGGAGTGTCGCCGCTCTGGCTCATAGAAGAAGTGTACCAAAACCCGAGGCCCAAGTCGAGAGATTCTCAGATATGTTTGGATTTATGTGCGAATATGCATTCGGGCAGACCCCGCGTTCTCGAGACCGGCTCAGGCCAGTCCATGGCGGTCTCGGCAAGCTCAACCAACGGCAGTAGCCGGGGTCTCCAGACCGCTCGGAGCGGGAGTTGGCGGGCTCGGCGGGCTCGGCGGGCTCGCCCAGAATGGTCGAGTTCCGCAGACCGGTCGCCGTGAGCGATGGCACGCTCAGCACCGAAAGACGGGGGCTTCGAGGCCACGGGCGGTCCGCGTCGCCCGATGTACCGCACGGGAGCGGGCGCAATGAGGCTGGGGCCCGGTCCGTCAACGTGGTCACCTTCCTGCTGGAAGAGTGACAACAATGGGAGTGCGAGTGCCCCAGCTGCAAAGAGCAATATTCAGCTTTCTGCGCCGTGCAAACTTAATGTTTGTCGAAATTCACACTATCTTCGGCGATCTCGCGCGGCGAACGGGGGCCACTACCCGCGACCGACCCACCGATCCATCGAGCGGTACACGCCGAAGGCGCGACCGGCGACGGTGTCCCAGGCTGCCAGCGGCAGCACGCCGCGCAGCACCTTTGACAGGCTGACCGTCCAGGGCAACAGTAGCTGCGGCTTGCCGGCGAGCATGGCCCGCCAGACCCGATCGACGACATATTCCGGGGTCATCAGCGGGGTGAGCAGCGGCCCGCGCGCGCCCTCGAACATGCCGGTGTCGATGTAGCTCGGGCAGACCGTGGTGACCTTGACGTGGCCGTGGCCCTGTTGCACGAGCTCGAGCCGCAGCGAATCGCTCCAGCCGATCAGGGCGGCCTTCGAAGCGGCATAAACGCTCATGCGCGGGTTGCTGAGGGTGCCGGCGGCCGACGCGATATTTACGATGCGTGACTCACGCCATCCGCTCGCAATCATGGCCGGGAGAAACTCTCGGGTGATGTACATCGGGGCGAGCGCGTTGATCTGCATGGTGGGGCGAGTGTCTGCGCCGTTGTCGTGCTCCCAGAAATATTTGCCACGCACGATTCCGGCGTTGTTGATGACGACGTCGGGGTTGCCGATCTCGGTGCGCACGCGCTGTGCGGTCTGCGCGATGGCGCCGAGATCGGCGATATCCACGACGTAGGGCGCGATCCGGGTGAGCCCGTTGGAGCGTTCCGTCAGGAGGGCAGCAGTTTGGGCGAGCGCAGCACCGTCGCGGTCCCAGAGGATGACGGCTTTGGCCCCCTCGGCAACGCAGCGTTCGGCATACAGGCGGCCCATGCCGCTGGCTGCTCCGGTTATCAGCACGTTGGCTCCGGCGACGGTTCGACTCATACCCCCATCATGCCGTCTGCAGCAGTACTACGCTCGATCTAGCAACAGGAGGAGGCGCGGATGGACTTTCAAACCCTCGCGATCATCTCCGTGGTCGCGTTGCTCGGGCCGCTCCTGGCGATGCCGCGCCGTTGGAATATCCCGGTCGTCATTGGCCAGCTCGCCGCCGGCGTCATCGTCGGTCGAACCGGCTTCGGCCTCGTCGAGGCCGCCGACCCCACTCTGACCCTGTTAGCGGATGTCGGATTCGCGTTGATCATGTTCGTGGCCGGCACGCACGTGCCGGTTCGTACCGGCGCGATTCGCGCGGCGCTCTCGGCGGGCCTGGTGCGGGCGATTCTCGTCACGGTCTCGGCGAGCGCCCTCGGCGTGGCCATCGCGATGATGTTCGGAACGAATCACGCACCTCTGTATATAGTGCTGCTGGCTTCCTCGTCGGCCGCGCTCGTGCTGCCACTCATCCACTCCCTGGGGCTGCGCGGGCGCTCGATGCTCGAACTCACGGCACAGGTTGCGATCGCGGACATCGCGGCCATCGTGGCGCTGCCCCTGGCCATCGACCCGCCGGATGCGGGCCGCGCGGCGCTCGGCGCCGCCCTGATCGCGGCGCTGGCCGTGGCCTTGTACCTCTTGTTGTCCCGTTTGGAACGAAACGGCTCCCGCGCACGGTTGCACAAGCTCTCGGCGAAACGCAAGTTCGCCCTCGAGCTGCGCATCCAACTGGCCATTCTGTTTGCCCTCTCGGCGGTGGCCGTGTTCAGCCATGTCTCGGTCATGCTCGCCGGTTTCGCGTTCGGGCTCGCCGTCGCAGCGGTCGGCGAACCGCGCCGCCTGGCCCGCCAGCTCTTCGCCCTCGCCGACGGATTCTTCGGCCCTCTGTTCTTCGTCTGGCTCGGCGCTTCGCTCGCGCTGCGCGACCTGACCGACCACCCGCAGATGATCGCCCTCGGCCTGACACTGGGCCTGGCGACCCTGCTGACCCACGCGACCACCCGGGTGCTGGGCCTGCCCCTGTCGTTCGGACTACTGTCGGCGGCCCAGCTCGGTATACCGATCGCGGCCGCGACGATCGGTACCCAGCTGCACGTGCTCGCCCCCGGGGAAGCGGCGGCGCTGCTGCTCGGCGCACTCGTGACCATCGCGGTGACCGCGGCGGCGAGCGGATGGGCGCGGCCGCGCGCAGCATCCGCTGCCGAAAAGACGGTCGGTTAGACGAACATCAGCACGATGCCGGTCACGCCGGCGAGCACGCCGATGCCGAGCAAGACCAGGCCGATCAGGCGCAGGCCCTTGCCGTCGAGTTCGGGGTCGTGTGTGCGGCAACGCTCGGGGTGGCGGTTGCGAAACCACACACGCACGTCGTCGCCAGGCACTAGGTGGTGCGTCTCGTGCGTGTCGGCCGGGCATTCGTGTACATCGCCGTCGCCATCAAACCAGCGGATGACCGTGGCCGGCCCCGACGCGGCGATCACCGCGGTCGTGCGGGTCCAGCGGCCGCTGATGCCGCGCACGGACAGGCCGACAATGTAGAGCAGCGCTCCGATGATGAGGCCGACGAGGGTGAGGATCTCGCTCATGATGCCGGCGAAGTCGAGAGCGTGCACTGTCACCGCCGTCCGTTTATTGTTGTGTTCCTGGCTCCAGAGTAACGTTTGACGCCCCGACCAGGCGGCAGTCTAGGCATGAAACCATGCGATTCGGGCTGTTTGTACCCCAGGGCTGGCGACACGATCTGGTCGGAATCAAACCGGCCGAGCAGCGGGCAACCATGAGCGGTCTGGCCGCCCACGCCGATGCCGGTACCTGGGAATCCATTCGGGAGAGATGGGCATTGGAGCTGTCTGGGACGAGCACGAGTGGCGAGCCTATGGTTACGGGGTTTCCCCGACCCGGCGAGTGCCTGGCCCGCCTCGACGAGGGCGTGCAAATCGTAAAGCAGGCCCGGACCACCGGAGCGTCAAACTCTCGCAAATATCCGATAAATGGAGTGTTGGGGACAATGCTGATCTGCAGTGTGTTCCTCGTGTGACCTCCTTTCGCCGGGAAAAATAGGCCTGCTGCGCGCTCTTGTCACGGTTGCGCTGGCTAGTTGGGTAGGCCAGTGCCATCCACCGTGTCTTGGTGATCACGGATCGTCGCTGCGGTCTGCATGACGTGAGCCATCATGCACACCGCTGCCCGGTCGCCGTCGTGGTCGCGCAGCGCCTCGTAAATCTGGCGGTGCTGGTCCCACGAACCGGCGGCCCGGGTCACGACGACCTGGTAGAAATACCAGCGAATTCGTCGTTGCAGCACCCCCAGCATTCGGGCAATCACCGAGTTGTCAGCGGCCTCCACGACAATATTATGAAACCGGTCGTTCAGCTCTAGCAGGTGTTTGGCGTCCTGGGCCGCGATCGCCGCATCACCATGCCCCAGCAGCTCCTGGAGCCGGGCTAAATCGACGTCTGAAATATTTTCAGCGGCCAATCGTGCGCAGTCGCTTTCCAACAGTGAGCGGGCGTGGAAAACCTCCTGCACTTCCTTGTCACTGGGGGCGTGCACGAAGGCACCCTTCTTGCCCGCCCGATGTTCGACGAATCCGTCGTGCACGAGCCGTTGAATGGCCTCACGCACCGGGTTTCGGCTCACGCCCAGCTGCCTGGCGACTTCGTCTTCACGCAGGTGGGAACCCGGTGCGATGACACCGTCGACAATGGACTCTTCCAACACCTCGTAAACCCGTTCGCCCAGGGTTTGGGCGGCTTTCAGCAAGCCGAGAGTGCGCAACTCATCCCCTTTCGACTCTAAGACATCCCACACTTCAACTACTCCTCTTCGGCCATTCCTCCGTAGCGGACCGCCAGCTGCCGCCGTCCGGCGCGCACAACATTTGTTGATTATGCCGCAGTTCTCGGGGCGCCTCGTTCAGTGCCCCGTGCGACTAGCGCCCGACGGCGTAGCCCTGGTTGCCCCGAGGGTTGGCCGCAGCCTTAAGCCAGCCGCCATCGCGCGCCACAGCGCTCACTCGCCCTTCGGACCACGGCTCACCGACCACGACGACGTGACCGCGATCCCGCAGCTCGTCAAGCACGGCCGAATCAAACCGACTCTCCAGATAGACCTCGGCTGGATGCGCATCCCGCGGGAAGAAGGAGTTGGGCATGTGCGTGGAGTGAAAACCGGGGGCATCGATACCCTCCTGCAGATTCATATCGCCGTGCACGAGGTTCAGGAAGT
Organism: Cryobacterium sp. TMS1-13-1; assembly: GCF_004403125.1. Classification (NCBI taxonomy): domain Bacteria; kingdom Bacillati; phylum Actinomycetota; class Actinomycetes; order Micrococcales; family Microbacteriaceae; genus Cryobacterium; species Cryobacterium sp. TMS1-13-1. The sequence continues at coordinate 4,602 of NZ_SOGX01000008.1, forward strand.
AGTTCAACGACCATTGATCCTGCGCGTCGCCGCCCGGGGTTCCGAACGCGAGCCAGGGCTTGCCGTCGCGCAGGGCGAAGGACGGCGTCAGCGTGGTTCGTGGGCGAGCGCTCGGGCGCAGTGAGTTCGGCAGACCTTCCTGGAGCCAGAACATTTGAGCGCGGGTGCTGAGGCAGAAGCCCAAAGCGGGGATCGTTGGGGACGATTGCATCCAGCCGCCACTGGGCGTGGCCGAGATCATCATCCCGTTGGCATCGACCACGTCGACGTGGCAGGTGTCCCCCCGGGTCTCCCCCGATTTGGCGATCGTCGGCTCGCCGGATCCGATCAAATTCTCATATCCGGCTGGAGATGCCGGGTAATGCGGCAGTCGTGCCTGGGCGCCGCCGGGGTTGCCGGGGCGGAGTTCCACGGAGGCCGTGTCGGTGATCAGCAGGCGACGCTGCGCGTTGTATTCCGGGCTGAGCAGAGCCGCCATGGGCACGTCGGTGAAATTCGGGTCGCCGTACCAGGCCTCGCGATCGGCAAACGCGAGTTTGCAACTCTCCAGGATGGTGTGCACCCAGTCAGCGGAGCCGGGTCCCATCGCGGTCAGATCGAAGCCTTCGAGCAGCGCCAGTTGCTGCAGAAAGACGGGTCCCTGCCCCCAAGGGCCCGTCTTGCAGACGGTGTAGTTGTGATACTCGTAGGTGAGCGGCTGTTCCACCGTCGGCTCCCACCGGGCCAGGTCGTCGGCGGTCAACAGCCCCCGATGACGCTCCCCCGAGGTATCCATCACCTCGTTGTCGGCGCAGAAGTCACCGATGGCTTCGGCGACAAAACCGCGGTACCAGCAGTCCCTGGCCGCGCGGATTTGCGCTTCTCGCGACCCGCCGGCAGCTTCGGACTCCGCGACTATCCGGCGCAGGGTCGCGGCCAGCACAGGATTCCGGAAACAGCTTCCGGTTGCGGGCACCTGTCCGCCCGGCAGCCAGGTCGCCGCCGAGGTGGGCCACTCGGCCGTGAACAGTTCCTGCATCGCTTCGATGGCAGCGGATACCCGTTTGAGCAGCGGATGTCCCTCCTCGGCATACTGGATGGCCGGTTCGAGCACCTGGCGCAGCGTCATGGTGCCGTGCAGTTCCAAGAGGAGCGTCCACGCCCCAAAGGCACCCGGCACGACCGCGGGCAGCAGGCCCGTCCCCGGCATCACGTCCAGGCCCAACCCGGTCACGGCCTCGATCGTTGCCGCAGCCGGCGACACGCCCTGACCGCAAATGGTGGATACCTGCTGGTCGGTTTCCGACCAGACCAAAATCGGAACCTCGCCACCGGGTCCGTTGAGGTGCGGCTCAACAATTTGCAGCACGAAGCCGGTGGCTACGGCGGCATCGGCGGCATTGCCGCCGCGCTCGAGGATGCTCATTCCGGTGGCCGAGGCGATCCAGTGGGTGGAGGCCACCATGCCGACGTTTCCGACGAGTTCAGGACGGGTTGTAAACAAGATTCGTGTCTCCTTGGCTGATGCGCGGTGCGCCATTTTCTGCGGTGACGAGGTGGCAGGCGCTCTGATGTTCGGGGCTCGTTATGCCGAGCAGAAGCGGCACCTCGGTTCGGCAGCGATCTATCGCAACCGGGCAACGGGCGTGGAACGGGCATCCATTTATTTCTTCGGTCGGACTCGGCAGGTGGAAGGAGTGAAATAGTTCGTCTGTTGTCTGGATACTGTATACGGTATAGAGACAGATCGTCTACGAATAGGACAGCACCCATGGAAATTGAGATAAGCCTGCTCAATGGCTCGATTATCTTCGTGGCGGGGATCGTGGCCGGAATCATCAACGTGGTGGCTGGCGCGGGCACGCTGATCACTTTTCCGACCCTGCTCGCCCTTGGCATCCCTCCGATCACCGCGAATGTGTCGAACACCGTTGGCCTGGTACCGGCCTCCGTCACTGGCGCCTATGGCTACCGTCGCGAGCTCCAGGGGCAGTGGCGCGCCGTGGGGCTCATGGCCATCTTCTCCGCCATCGGCGGGATTGTCGGCGGCGTCCTGCTGCTGGTTCTGCCGGCATCCGCATTCTCCATTGTCGTTCCGTACCTGCTGCTTCTTGCCGGTCTGCTCTCCGCAATACAGCCGCGCATCGCGCGATTCGTGCGGCGCAAATCCGACGTAGCCCATGCCGACACCCGCCCGGTGACGATTGGTCTTATCCTTGGCGTGCTGGCGACCGGCGTGTACGGCGGCTATTTCGGTGCAGCCCAGGGCGTTGTACTTCTGGCCCTCCTCGGGATTCTCTGGTCGACCGACATGCACCGCGCGAACGGGGCCAAGAACGTTCTGGCCGGTGTCGCCAACGTCGTGTCGGCGGTAATCTTCATCTCCAGCGGCACGGTCGATTGGATGATTGCCCTCCTGATCGGCGTCGGCTCGGCCCTCGGCGGCTGGCTCGGCGCCAGAATCGGGCGGCGCCTGCCGGCCCCGGTGCTGCGCACGATTCTCGTGATCGTCGCGCTGACGGCCGCGGTCGTGCTGCTGGTCACCTAATTACTTCGGTCAGGCAATCTGACACACTGGGTGCAATGAGTCTCCATGACAATGAGGTGCCGGCCTGGTGGCGGGGGCTAGGCCTGCCCGGGCTGGTCGACCTGCACACGCATTTTCTCCCCGAGCGGATGCTGCGGCGCGTCTGGGCTCATTTCGACGAGATCGAGCCGCTCATCGGCCACCCGTGGCCGATTCGGTACCGCGAGGACCAGGAGTCGCGGCTCGCGACGATTCGCCGGCTCGGCGTGCGACGCTTCACCGCGCTGTCCTATGCGCATCGTGCCGGGATGGCGGCTTCCCTGACCGATTTCTCACTCGATCTCGCGAAAGAGCATACCGACTGCGTTCCGAGCGCCACGTTCTACCCGGAGGAGGGCGTGCTCGACCAGGTGCAGTCCGCCCTCGACCGCGGCGCCCGCGTGTTTAAAATTCACGCGCAGGTCGGGGCTTTTGATCTGCGCGAACCGATCCTCGACCCGGTTTGGGGGCTGCTCGCCGACGCCGCGATTCCGGTCGTGATCCATGTCGGCAGCGGGCCGGTGGCCCGGCCGGGGATCACCGGGCCGGACGCGCTTGCGGGAGTGTTGGCGCGGCATCCGCTACTCACGGCGGTCGTCGCGCATCTGGGCGCCCCGGAATACGGCGAGTTTCTCGATCTCGCCGAGCGGTATCCCTGGGTGCACCTCGACACCACGATGGTGTTCACCGACTTCTTCGAGCAACTCGCGCCGTTCAACCCCGCCCTACTCTCGCGGCTGGCGGACCTGCCCGACCGCGTGGTGCTCGGCAGCGATTTTCCCAACATTCCATACCCGTATGCGCACCAACTGGAGGTGCTTGAACGTCTGCGCGACCGGGAGCCGCGACTCGACGACGACTGGCTACGCGCCGTCTGCTGGTACAACGGCCTGCGCCTGATCGGCGAGTAGTTCGGTAACAAACTCAGGACGTTAAAATTGGATTCCGCGGGTGAGCGCACCATCGATCAGCAGGTTCGCGCCCGTTGTTCGGCTCGACACCGGGCTGGATAGAAACACGACGCTCGCTGCAATCTCCTGCGGCGTGCCCATGCGACCGGTCGGGTTGAGCCCTACCGCCTCGGTGAAGAACTCGGCGTCGCTGGTCTCGAGGCTCTCCCAGACTCCACCCGCGTGGTACGTATTGCCCGGTGAAACCGTATTTGCACGGATTCCTTTCGCTGCAAGCTGGTAGGCGACACCGGCAATGTAACCGATGATGGCCGTCTTCACCGTGCCATACGGACCGCTCGCGAAGTCCACCTCGCGGCCGGATACGCTCGACAACGCCACTATCGACGGCGCGGTGCTCTGCTCCAGAAATGGGATCGATGCCTTCACGAGGTTGACCGTTCCCATCAGATCGACCTCGATCGAGTCCGTCCAGTTGGCCGCCGTATCTGGAATGGCGAGGGCGCTCACGTTGCTCACCACCATGTCGATGCCACCGAAGCGCTTGGCGGAGTCGGCAACCCATCGCCCCAGAGCCTCGCTGTCGCGTACGTCGAGCACCGTGCCGACGACAGTGGCTGGGCCATTGGCGAATTCGGATTCGGTAGCGGCGACTTCCGCCGCACTGCGGGCACAGAAGGCAACGTTGGCGCCCTCGGCAACGAAGGCATCGACGATCGCGCGCCCGATGCCCTTCGTGCCGCCGGTGACGAGTGCGGTTTTTTGGGCGATGCGCAGATCCAAGGTGGGTCCTTTCGGTGATGCGGGTTCGGAGCGAGTGAGAAAGTCTCGGAGCAGGTCAGCGGATGGCGGCCCGCTCGCGCAGGTCGCGGTGCATCCCGTCGAAAGCGTGAACGGTGGGGAATAGCGATTTGCGCACCTTCACGACGACGCTGTAATTGGGGTCGACCACGTTGGCAATGGGTGCCTCGGAGGTCTGGCTGAGCAGTTGGTAGGCATCCATTTCGTGCAGATCGAAGAGCTCGCTGAGCCAGCGGATCATCTCGAGCTGAGCGATCCGCCAGGAATCTTCCATGGGTCGGGACGAGCCGACGACCATCCAGTAGTCGTCGGTTTCCAGGCGCGGCCATAGCGGAGCGCGGCCCTTGATCAGGTCGACCAGAATGACGGAGTTCATTGCACCTTCGACGGCGGTACCGCAGCTCTCACCCTCGCCCTGCCGGTAGTGACCGTCGCCGATAGAGAATAGAGCGCCCTCAACGTTTACACCGAGAAAGACGGTGGTGCCGGGCTTGATCTCGGGGGTATCCATGTTGCCGCCAAAACGCTCGGGCACGAGGGAGGAGCGCACCTCGCCCCCTGATGGGGCTACTCCCACCGTGCCGAGCATGGGTGCGAGGGGCAGTGCTACCTCAAAATCGCTAAAGCGGGATTGGAAGCCGACGGTGCCGGCCAGCGTATCAACCTCGTAGATCCAGGTAGCTTCGGGCAGCGCCTGTTGCAGCATGGCGGTACGGTCGGTGCTCGTCATGCCGCCAAAGAAGGGGATGGCAGCCGAGGCTCCCCAACTGCGCGCCGGGGTGAGATCAATGATGTGAATGGCCAGGGTGTCGCCCGGTTCGGCCCCGTCCACGTAGAAGGGGCCGGTCTGCGGGTTGAGGTAGCGAAAGTCGAGCACGTGGCTGGCGACGTCGCTGACGCTCGTCAGTGCGTGGTTGAACGCGTCCTCCGACCAGAGGTTGAGCAGGGTCCCTGGCCGCACCCGGTGGCTGGGCGCCGCGCCGCCGAAGGTGTACACGAACTGGCTGCGATCCGGGCGAAAGTCGAGGGAGTCCATAATGCAGCTTATCGCGGCGATATATGCCCACGTCGTCACCATATGCCGATACCTGCATGGCGTGCGTTGGCGGCGGTCGACCTGCTTCAATCCGCGGCGGGGAGTAGAAAATCGCTCAGACCGGATGCCCCGCCGACGACGTAATACCCGTCGCCAGAGTCGGTCCCACCCATGAGCACGTCCCGCGCGGCGCGTTAGTCGGCGCGCTGCTCGCGGGTGGTCGGTTGAGTACGTCAATATGATCGAGTGCGTCCCGCCCCGCCTGGCCGACCACAACATTCGAGTTGCGGCCGTGGGAGCGATCAGGGGATGAGGTTGGTTCTCGTCGCCGCATCCGGGCCCTATAGGGCCACGGTTCCCCCACTCATCGAGGACCTTCCGACGACCCTGCCCGCTGATCTAGTTGCGCTTTCCGACGATGCGGGGCGAGAACTGACTCGCTTCGATGCCGAGGTGGGCACCTTGTCCGCCCCGTTCTCGTCGATACTCCTTCGCACCGAGAGTGCATCCAGCTCTGAGGCGGAAAACCTCACCTCCAGCGCCAAGCAGGTGGCCCTGGCTGAAATCGGTGACGCATCCTCCGGCAATGCGAAGCTTGTTGTCGCAAACGTCGCCGCGATGCAAGCTGCCATCGCTTTGGCCGACGGCTTAAACCTCGAAGCCGTTCTCGCCATGCACCGTGCGCTGTTGGAGAAGTCGAATCCCCTAATTGTCGGACGCTGGCGGAACGAGCAAGTGTGGATCGGCGGTGGTTCAATTTCTCCGCACAACGCCTCGTTCATTCCCCCGCACCAGGACCGAGTCCCCGAATTCATGGATGACGTAATGAAGTTCGTGCGTCGCAGCGATCTCCCTGTGATCGCGCAGGTCGCGATAGCGCATGCTCAGTTCGAAACCATCCATCCCTTCCCCGACGGCAACGGTCGTACCGGGCGCGCCCCAGTGCAGGGGATGCTGCGCGCAGGCGGCGTCACCAAAAACGTGACCGTCCCAGTCTCCGCCGGTCTCCTCGGCGACACCGAGGGCTACTTCGCTGCACTCACTGCTTATCGCAATGGGGATGTGCGTCCGATTATCGAGACGATTGCGGAAGCCGCGTTCGCTGCCGTTATAAACGGTCGCAGGCTGGACAAGGAAATCACGTCGATCACCGCCGGATGGGACGCAACGGTACAAGCGCGCAGCGACTCCTCTGTGCATGGTCTGAAAATCCTGCTGCTGCGGCAGCCGATCGTAACCATCGCGATAGTCTGCCGCGAGCTCGGAGTCAGTGAACCAGCCGCAGACACCTGCATCAAAAAGCTCGTCGATGCCGGCATCCTGTCTCAGTCGACAGCAGGCCGACGCAATCGCCACTGGCAGGCGACAGAACTCCTGAACGCGCTGGACGATTTCGGTGCCCGCGCACGTCGTCAACGCTTGGGAAACTGAGGGCTCAGATTTCGCAGTACGTGTCGCGCGCGGAACTCACGACTCCCCTCTGGCTTGCTCCGCGCGATAGAACGGGACCTCGAAGGGATTCTGGGGAAGGGGTGACTCCGGTGAGCTACACAGTACAAGTCACACGCGAGGGAGGCCGAAGCTCGGGCGATGGTCACCGACACGTCCGAACGCGCGGTCGAACTGGCCGACGCAGGTTATTCGATTCGCAATATCGGACGCCTCCTCGGCATCACAAAGGGCCGCGTTTCCCAAATCGTCCCCGGCAGGCCTATCAGAGCCTGAGTACGCACGCTCCACTCCGGTGCACGGCCACGTCGGCATGAAGTGCGCGCACGCGAGCGGAACGTCGATTCTCGGCGCCCAAACCCGGCATGAGCGACGATTTGTTGCGAAAAATCGCAAGAAAACGCCGCTCTGCGCCCGATATTCTGAAGGAGCACGCCCGCCGCAATTGCGGCACTCACGCGAATCGGAGGTTCCCATGTCGATATCTGTTGAAAAAACACACGTAGCTAACGCTCTGGTCGGAGAGCCCGAGGTTCTCGAAGACGGCGTCGATCTCGCCCAGCATCCGTCCTGGCTCGACCTCAAGGCCGCGGCGACCTCGCTACAGGGCCTGCAGTCGCAGGACGGCTCGATTGCCGACGCCGCGCGGCATGCGGATGCTGACGTCTCCGTTTCGCGCATCACCGCCGCGATCACCGACCTCGCGCCGCGCTTCACACACGATTCCACCTATCTCGAAGCCCTGATCGTGGACTTTGGCCGCTGGGCCGCTGAAGGATTCGGCGTGCCCGACTTCTACGACTCCCTGATGGCTTTTCAGCCGCAGCAGCACCGCATCAACGGGCTGCGCCACCTCGTGGTCTTCCCGATGTACACGCAGAACGGCAGCGCCAACCGCCTGGTCGAAGCCGTGCTGATCGAGGTCATCTGGCCGGAATTCATCGGTGAACTCGAGGCCGGGTACACGAACAAATTGTTTGTACCGATTCGTTTTCTCGATTTCACCCCGGGGTACGACACCAACTCCGCGGTGTTGTTTCCCGAGACCGTTGCGATGCGCGAGATTCCCACGTTCACCTGGGGGGCGATCTTCGCCGACCGCGAAGCCGCCCGTTTTCGCCGGGTCGTGCGCGCGGCCGCCGAGATCACCCGGCTCGAGTTGCCAGCCGATGCGGCTCTGCTGCTCGACGACCAGCACCTCACCGAGGAGACCTTCGTGATGTGGGATCTCATCCACGACCGCACCCACATGCGCGGAGACCTGCCGTTCGACCCGTTCATGATCAAGCAGCGCATGCCGTTCTTCCTCTATTCGCTCGAGGAGCTGCGCTGCGACCTGACCGCCTTTCGCGAATCGGTCACGATCGAGCGCAGCGAACTCGCCAGCCCCGAGGCGCGTCGGCACGCGAAACTGGTGCAGTACGCGGTCATCTTCGACCGCATCTTTCGGTTCGCGATCACCGGCAACCGGGTGCGCAACTATGACGGCCTCGGCGGGCAGCTGTTATTCGCCTGGATGCACCAGCACGGGGTGCTGCACTGGACCGACACGCGGCTCACCTTCGATTGGGAGGCCGTGCCCGAAGTGGTCATCGCACTCGGAGCGCAGGTCGACGAGCTGTACTGGGCGTCGATCGACCGACCGAAGAAGGCGCACTGGCTCGCGGCCTACGAAATAATCTCGAAGACGCTCACGCCGAATCCGGCGTCGACCTGGGCCCGCGGGCTGCCACTCGAGGTGCTCGCCGGCGCCCCGAAGGGCTACACCGACCAGGTTCTCGACGACGAATTTCCGCTGTCGATGTTCTTCGAAGCGCTGGAAAAGAAAATGCGCACGGTCATTGAGTCGACGGCCGGTATCACCGCCAGCGCGGTCGACTGATGAGTGCCAGTCTGGCCGTCGCTGGCCGAACCGTGCTCATCGCCGGGGCGACCAGCACGGCCGGCCTGGCCGTTGCCTCGTCACTAGCGGATGCCGGCGCGCGCGTCGTCGCCGTCGGCTCCAATCTCGCCCGCCTCCAGTCCGTGCTCGCGGTCGCGCCCGAGGCCGCGCTCTACGAGTGCGACCTCACTGACTTTGCCGCGGTCACCGCGCTGGCCTCAGCGATCGGCCCGATCGACGGGCTGATTCACCTGGTAGGCGGATGGCGCGGCGGCGGCGGTTTGGCCGGTCAGACCGACGCGGACTGGGATTTTCTGCACTCGCACGTGGTCACCACGCTGCGCAACACCACCCGGGCGTTCAACGCCGACCTGCTGGCCTCGTCGGCCGGACGGCTCGCGATCGTGTCGAGCGTGTCGGTGGACCAGCCTTCAGCTGGCGGCGCGAATTACGCGGCCGCGAAGTCCGCGGCCGAAACGTGGGTACGCGCGGTCGGAGCGGGGTTTGCGAAAGCCGGGGTCACCGCCGCGGCTGCGATCTTCGTCGTACGTTCGCTGGAGGGACTCGAAGCCGAGCTGGCTACCCGGGTGACGGGGCTGTGGGACGAGGCAGCGGCATCCGTCAACAACAGCCGGGTCCTGCTCAAGGCCGACACCGAAACCTAATGCTGTGAAACACAGGCCGCGCTGCCGAAACCGGCGCACGCGCCGGCCGGCGGATGTGTCGCGCCGGCCGCCCGCGCTACCGTGAAGTCACGCACAACGAAGGGGCGGGCATGCTCGACATTCGGGGAGCCACTAAGAGCTACGGAACCCGGCAGGTGCTCAGTGACGTGAGTTTCACCGTCGGGGACGGCCGCATGACCGGCTTTATCGGCGCGAACGGGGCCGGCAAGACCACGACGATGCGCATCATTCTCGGTGTGTTGTCGCCCGACTCGGGCACCGTGCTCATCGACGGGGTTCCGGTTACAGCGAGTGATCGCCGCCGGTTCGGTTACATGCCCGAGGAGCGCGGCCTCTACCCGAAAATGAAGGTCGCCGAGCAACTCGTCTACCTGGCGCGTCTGCACGGGCTGTCACCGGCATCCGCTCGCCACAACGCCGCAGCCCTGCTCGAGTAGCTCGGCCTCGGCGAACGGGCCGGCGATACCGTCGAGTCGCTCTCGCTCGGCAACTAGCAGCGCGCCCAGATCGCCGCCGCGCTCGTGCACGACCCCGAGTTTCTCGTGCTGGACGAGCCGTTTTCCGGTCTTGACCAGCTCGCCGTCGAGGTGGTCATGAGCGTTCTCGCGGGTTACGCGGCGCAGGGCGCGCCCGGCTGTTCTCGTCGCACCAGCTTGACATCGTCGAACGGCTCTGCAACGACCTCGTCATCATCGCCGAGGGTGAAATTCGCGCCAACGGCTCCGGCGAGGCCTTGCGCGACCAACACAGTCACCCCCGGTTTGAGATTCGTACCGCGGGCAACATCAGCTGGATCCGTTCGCAGCCCGGCATCACCGTCGTCGTCTTCGACGGCGATTACGCCGAATTCGAGGCAGAAACGGATGCCGCCAGCCAGGCGGTCCTGCAGCACGCGATCACGCTCGGCGCGGTTCACACCTTCAGCCAGCAGAGACCCAGTCTCGCCACCATCTTCAAGGAGGTCATCGCATGAGCAACGCCACCCGCCCGGTGCACACCGCGCCCACCTTCGCCCAGAGTGTCTGGCTGGTTTCCAACCGCGAGATCGCGGCGCGGCTGCGCAGCAAATCGTTTCTGATCGCGACCGGCATTTTGCTGCTCATCTCGATGGGCTCCGTCATCGTCGGCAGCATTATGAGCCAGAACACCAGCCTGACCAAGGTCGCCGTGGTCGGCGCCGGGCGAGGTTCTCGGCGCGCTCAGCGTGAACCCCGAACTTGCGATTCTCGAACCGGCCGAGCAGGACGGTTTTCTTGCGTACCTCGTGGCGATCGGCTTTGGAATCATCTTTCTCATGTCCGCGACAACCTTCGGCGCCACGATCGAGCAGAGCGTCGTCGAAGAGAAGCAGACCCGCATCGTGGAGATTCTCCTGTCAACGATTTCGGTGCGGACCCTACTCGCCGGAAAGGTGCTCGGCAACAGTCTGATGGCGTTCGCGCAGATCGTCTCGATCGGCTTGTTGGTCTCGATCGGCCTGGCGGTGACCGGGCAACGGGTGCTGCTGGCCGACGTCGGCCCGGCGATCGTGTCGTTCGCCGTGTTCTTCGCCTTCGGCTTCGTGCTGCTCGCCGCCCTCTACGCTGCCACGGCATCGATGGTGTCCCGGCAGGAAGACGTGGGATCAGCGACCTCGCCGGTGTTGTTCCTCGTGATGATCCCGTATTTCATGGTGGTTTTCTTCAACGACAACCCGCTCGTGCTGGCGATCATGTCGTACGTGCCGTTCTCAGCGCCGGTCGGGATGCCGGTGCGCATCTTCCTGGGCCAGGCCGAATGGTGGGAGCCGGTGCTCTCGCTCGTCGTGCTCGCCCTGTCGACGATGGTGGTGATTCTGATCGGGTCGCGCATCTACTCGAACGCGCTACTGCGTATGGGTGCCCGCGTCTCCCCGCGCGAGGCTCTGCACAAGTAGCGGCATCCACTTCGTGCAGACGGCCAGACGAATGCGGGAGGATGGAGGGGTGACCCAACTCCATGATCTTTCGTCCCGCGGTTTCGCCTCCGACAATTACTCCGGCATTCATCCGGAGATTCTGGAGGCGATGACCCGGGCCAATGGCGCCCACCAGGTCGCCTACGGTGAAGACGTCTACACGGCCCGGCTACAGGAGGTCTTCGTCGAACAGTTCGGCGCTGGCGTTGAAGCGTTCCCCGTTTTCAATGGCACCGGCGCCAACGTCACCGGGCTGCAGTCAATGCTGCCACGCTGGGGCGCCGTGATCTGCTCGGCCACCGCGCACATTCACACTGACGAGGGCGGCGCCCCCGAACATGTCGGCGGCTTCAAGCTGCTGCCGGTCGTGACCCCCGACGGCAAGCTGACCCCGGAGCTGATCGACCAGGAGGCTTGGGGCTGGGGCGATGAGCACCGCGCCCAGCCGCTCGTCGTCGCGATCACCCAGACCACCGAGCTCGGCACCGCGTACACCGTCGACGAGGTGCGCGCCATCGCCGATCACGCCCACTCCAAGGGCATGACGCTGCACATGGACGGCGCCCGCATCTCCAACGCCGCCGCCAGCCTGGGAGTGCCGCTGCGCGCCTTCACCCGCGACGCCGGCGTCGACGTGCTCAGCTTCGGCGGCACCAAGAACGGCATGATGCTCGGTGAGTGCATCGTGGTACTGAACCCATCGGCATCCACTGGTCTGAAATTTCTGCGCAAGTCCAACATGCAGCTCTCCAGCAAGATGCGGTTCGTCTCGGCGCAGCTCATCGCGCTGCTCGACGGCGACCTGTGGCTGCGCAACGCCAGCCACGCCAATGCCATGGCGGCTCGGCTGCGCGGCGCGCTCGAGACCGAACTCGCCCAGGGAACCATCACCGGCCTCAACTTCAGCCAGGCCACCCAGGCCAACGCCATCTTCGCCACCCTGCCCGACGGTGTCGCCGACCGGCTGCGCGAATCCTTTCGCTTCTACGACTGGGATGCGTCCAAGAACGAGGTGCGCTGGATGTGCGGCTTCGACACGACCGAAGACGACATCGACCAGTTCATCGCCGCCATCACCCGAGAACTGTCATGACTTTCAAGGATCAGCCCTGGCTCGCCTCTTACGCGCCCGGCGTTCCCGGCACCATCGACGAGACCACCGAAACCCTCACCGAGATGATCGAGGCCTCGGTCGAGACCTTCGCGTCGAACATTGCGTTGGATTTCTTCGGCGCCACGACCACCTTTGAGCAGCTCGGTGAGCAGATCTCCCGCGCCGCCAACGGCCTGCGCAAGCTCGGCGTGAGCCCGGGTGACCGAGTGGCCCTCGTGCTGCCGAACTGCCCTCAGCACGTCGTGGCGTTCTACGCGGTGCTGCGCCTCGGCGCCATCGTGGTTGAGCACAATCCGCTCTACACCGACCGCGAGCTGCGCCACCAGTTTGAAGACCACGGCGCCAAGGTCGCGATCGTCTGGGACAAGGTCTACGACGCCGTCCGTGCTTTTCCCAGAGATATGGGCATAACGGATGTCGTCACCATCGACCTCACGCGCGCCATGCCGTTCTCGAAACGGCTGGCCCTCAAGCTGCCGATCAGGAAGGCCCGGGACGCTCGCGCCTCCCTCACCGCCGGGCCCGGAAAGGGCGCGATCAGCTGGGACTCCCTCGTCGGAACCCGCAAGCTGCATGCCTCGCATCAGCGCCCACTGCTCGAGGACACCGCCGTTTTGCAGTACACGAGCGGCACGACCGGCACCCCCAAGGGCGCCATTCTGAGTCACTACAACCTGCGCGCCAACGCCGCCCAGGGCTCCGCCTGGGTGGCGGGCCTACGGCCCGGCGAGGAAACCGTGTACGGCGTGCTGCCCATGTTCCACGCCTACGGCCTCACGCTGTGCCTCACCTTTGCGATGAGCATCGGTGCCCGCCTCGTGCTGTTTCCCAAGTTCGACGAGAAGCTCGTGCTCGACGCCACCAAGCACGCACCGCCCACCTTCCTGCCGGCGGTGCCGCCGATCTACGACCGCCTGGTCACGGCCGCTGCGAAGAAAAAGGTGAGTCTCGCCGGCATCCGTTTTGCTATTTCTGGTGCCATGAACCTGCCGGTGTCGATCGTGGAGCGCTGGGAGAGCGCGACCGGCGGGCTCTTGGTCGAGGGCTACGGCATGACCGAGGCGTCGCCGATCGTGGCCGGCAACCCGATCGGCCCGAGCCGCCGCCCCGGAACGGTCGGCGTGCCCTTTCCGAGCACCGACATTCGCGTGGTCGACCCGGAGGACCCGACGGTTGAGCGCGGCTTCGAGGAGGAGGGCGAGCTGCTCGTGCGCGGTCCGCAGGTGTTCTCGGGCTATTGGGACCGCCCGAGCGAGACCGCCCAGGTGTTGCTGCCCGGCGGCTGGCTGCGCACCGGCGATATCGTGCGGGTCTCCGCCGACGGCTTCATCACCGTCGTCGACCGGATGAAGGAACTCATCATCACCGGCGGATTCAACGTGTCGCCGTCTGAGGTCGAAGAAGCCCTGCTCTCGCACCCCGACATCGTCGATGCTGCCGCGGTCGGCCTGCCGAGCGCGAACGGCGGCGAAGACGTCGTGGCCGTGGTCGTATTGGCTGCCGGTGCCGAACTCGACGTGGCCGCGGTGCGCGAGTACTGCCGCACCCGGCTCTCGGCATACAAGGTGCCGCGCCGCATCGTCGAGGTCGACGACCTGCCGCGCAGCCTCCTCGGAAAGGTGCTGCGCCGCGAGGTGCGGGGCCGGCTGCAGGGCAAGTAGACCGGTCGGGCTCGGTCGCCCCGGAATAGTGTGCGGGCGGCAACGTTGTAGCGAGTGGGTCAGCGACGCCCCGCCGATGTTTCTCGTTCAAAGGATTCGCCCATGACCCTCATCACCAACACCTCGCGTCGCGCCGACACCGAGTCGCCGCTCATCGAGATTCTGGCCGAGCGCTGGAGCCCCCGCGCATACGACAAGACCGCGGTCATCGACGAGGCCACCCTCACGACCGTGCTCGAAGCGGCCCGCTGGGCTCCGTCGGCGAGCAACATCCAGCCGGCTCGGTTCATTGTTGCCCGCCGCGGCTCGGCGAGCTTTGCGAAGATCAACGATGCTCTCATGGGCTTCAACAAGGCGTGGGCCGACACGGCATCTGTTCTGATCGTCAGCGTGGCGAAGCTGTCGATCGATGAGACCCGCGAGAACCCGTGGGCACGCTACGACCTCGGTCAGGCCGTTGCCCACCTGTCGATCCAGGCCCAGCACGACGGACTGCACACCCACCAGATGGGCGGATTCGATGGTGCAGCCATCGCCGCAGCGTTCAACCTCACCGAGGATCAGGCCGTCGTCACCGTCACGGCGCTGGGAGTGCTTGGCAATGCCGACGATCTCACCGCCGAGCTGCGCGAACGCGAAATTGCCCCGCGCAGCCGCAAGCCCCTCACCGAGCTGCTGCTCGTCAACGACTAGCTCGCAGCGCGTGGCCCACGGAGTAACAGCGTCGGAACCAACGAACCGACAATGATCAGGGCCGTGAGCCACGCGAGGTGTACGTCGAGTGGGAACGGCCAATACATGGTCACCCCCACGCCGGCAAGGGTGACAACGAGCGCCCCCAGGGCCGGCCCCCAGACTCTCCGCCACGCCACCACGAGGGCGGCGGCGGGTAGCCAGTAGGCGACTTGGCTGCCCGCGCCCATGCCCCGAACCATGTCGGCCGGTGCCAGCAGAAACGACACGGCATCGACCCAGGGCCCGAAGAACATCGCGGCGCAGTGAAAAACCAGTGCAAGCCCGCTGACGAACGCCACCACAGCCCCCAGCAATCCCACGCGCACCGAACGTTCTCGCAGCAGCGGGTGCCCCACCACGAGCCGCAAAATCGCGGAGGCGATGGCGATGGCCAGTAACCCTCCCCAGAGGAACGGTTGGTTCACAATTGTCCCTCCAGAGCGGGCCAGACGGTGGGTCAGGGGCGGAGCAGCACCTTAATAGCGCGGCGCTCGTCCATCGCGGCGTAGGCCTCGGCCACCTCGGCCAGCGGCAGCTGCAGGTCGAAGACCCGGCCCGGGTTGATCTGGCCGGAGAGAACCTCGGGCAGCAACTCCTCGACATAGCTGCGAACGGATGCGACACCACCGTTCACGCCCACGTTTGTTCCAAACAGGGTGCGGATCGGCAGTTCGGCGCCGCCGTTGGGTACGCCGACGTAGCCGACCATTCCGCCGGGGCGAGCCGATCGGATGGCCTGGTCCATGGATTCCTGGGTTCCGACGCACTCGAGCACACAGTCAGCGCCGACGCCGTCGAACAGGGCCTGCACGGCGGCAACGCCCTCATCGCCGCGCGCCTCGATGATGTCGGTCGCACCGAATTCGCGGGCGACGGCCTGGCGGTCGGCGTGGCGGGACATGGCCACGATGCGGCTCGCGCCGAGGCGCTTGCTCGCGAGAATGGCGCAGAGTCCAACAGCTCCGTCACCGACGACGACCACGGTGCTGCCCGGCTCCACGCCGGCCGAGACGGCCGCGTGGTGTCCGGTGCCCATGACGTCGGCGAGGGTGAGCAGGCTCGGAATGAGGTCATCGCTCGGAACTGTCGGTGTGGCAACGAGCGAACCGTCGGCGTGGGGAACACGCACGCGC
Source organism: Cryobacterium sp. TMS1-13-1 (assembly GCF_004403125.1). NCBI lineage: Bacteria > Bacillati > Actinomycetota > Actinomycetes > Micrococcales > Microbacteriaceae > Cryobacterium > Cryobacterium sp. TMS1-13-1. The sequence goes on from NZ_SOGX01000008.1 coordinate 20,491, forward strand.
TCGCCCTGGGCTCCATCGGCGAATCCGCCGAGCTGGTCGTCCGCGCCCCACCAGCCGCCGTTGAGACAGGAGGTGCTCACACCGTTCTGACAGTTGACGCAGGTGCCGTCGCAGTCGTAGAAGGGCGCAATGACGAAGTCACCGACCTTGACGGTCGAGACGTCGGGACCGATGGCTTCGACGATGCCGACGAATTCATGGCCGATCCGGTGCGGTTCCTTGGTGGGGGCGATACCCCGGTACGGCCACAGGTCTGACCCGCAGACGCAGGCCGCAGTCACGCGAACGATGGCGTCGCCACCGGTCGAGAGTACGGGTTCGGGAACTTCTTCGAGGCGAACATCCCGTTCGCCATAAATCACAGTTGCGAGCATGAATTAAGCGTAACCCGCGACTCTGAACATCTCCCTTTTACACGCGAGAGCGGGAATCGGCTAGAGCAGGTCCTCCTCGAGGGGAACGTCCAACAGCGCGGGGGCGGATGCGACGGTGAGCGAGTCGCCGTCGGCTTCCAGACCCACGAGCACCGTGTCGCCGTCGCGAATCTCCCCGGAAAGCAGCGCCCGGGCCAGGCGGTCGTCAATCTCACGCTGCATCAGGCGCCGCAAGGGACGCGCGCCGTAGATCGGATCGTAACCGCGTTCGGCCAGCCAGCGGCGGGCATCCGGTGTCACTGCCAGCTCAAGGCGACGCTCCGCCAGGCGCTTCTGCAGCCGGTCTACGTCGAGCTCGACGATTTCGCCAAGCTCATCGGTGGTGAGCGAGGAGAACACCACGATGTCGTCGAGCCGGTTGACGAACTCGGGCTTGAAGGCCTGCCGCACGAGGCCTTGCACGGCCTGTTCCTTCTGCTCCACCGACAGGGTCGGATCGACCAGAAACTGCGAACCAAGGTTCGACGTGAGCACGAGGATTGTGTTGCGAAAATCCACCGTGCGACCCTGGCCATCGGTGAGGCGGCCGTCGTCGAGCACCTGCAACAGCACGTCGAATACCTCGGGATGCGCCTTCTCCACCTCGTCGAACAGAATCACCGAGTACGGGCGACGCCGCACGGCCTCGGTGAGCTGGCCGCCCTGCTCGTAGCCGACGTAGCCCGGAGGAGCTCCGACCAGGCGCGACACCGAGAACTTCTCGCCGTATTCACTCATATCGATGCGCACCATGGCTTTTTCATCGTCGAACAGAAACTCGGCGAGCGCCTTGGCGAGCTCGGTCTTGCCCACACCGGTCGGGCCGAGAAAGAGGAACGATCCGGTCGGTCGGTCGGGGTCAGAGATTCCGGCGCGTGAACGCCGCACGGCGTCGGCGACCGAGCGCACCGCCCGCTTCTGCCCGATCAGACGGTGGCCGAGCTCATTCTCGAGGTTCAGCAGCTTGTCGGTTTCGCCCTGCAGCAGGCGGCCGACCGGAATGCCGGTCCAGGCGGCGACGACAGCGGCGATGTCCTCGCTCGTGACCTGGTCGTTGACCATGCGCGGTCCGACCGATTCTTCCTTCTCGGCAGCGGCGAGCGCCCGTTCCATCACCGGAATATCGCCGTAGAGCAGCCGAGACGCCTTTTCGAGGTCGCCTTCCCGCTGAGCCCGGTCCGATTCGATGCGCGCGGTGTCGAGCCGCTCGCGCAGTTCGCCGACCCGGTTGAGCGAAGCCCGCTCGTTGTCCCAGCGCGCCTGCAGTTCTTTAAGGCTGGCCTGGCGCTCGGTCAGATCATCGCGCAGTTTCACGAGCCGCGCTTTCGAGGCGTCGTCCTTCTCCTTCTTCAACGCCAGCTCTTCGAGCTTGAGCCGGTCGACGCTGCGGCGCAGCTCGTCGATCTCCACCGGCGAGGAGTCGATCTCCATGCGCAGCCGACTCGCGGCCTCATCGATCAAGTCGATGGCTTTGTCGGGCAGCTGGCGGGCGGTGATATACCGATTCGAGAGGGATGCCGCGGCCACGAGGGCAGAATCGGCAATCGTCACCTTGTGGTGGGCTTCGTAGCGCTCCTTGAGCCCGCGCAGAATGGCGACGGTGTCTTCGACCGAGGGTTCGTCGACGAGCACCGGCTGAAAGCGGCGCTCGAGCGCGGCATCCTTTTCAATGAATTCGCGGTACTCGTTGAGGGTCGTAGCGCCGATCAGGCGCAGTTCGCCGCGGGCGAGCATGGGCTTGAGCATGTTGCTGGCCGCGACGGAGCCCTCGCCGCCGCCCGCGCCCATGAGCGTGTGCAGTTCGTCGACGAAGGTGATGATCGCTCCGTCGGCGTCATTGATCTCCTTGAGCACGGCCTTGAGCCGTTCCTCGAACTCGCCGCGATACTTGGCGCCAGCCACGAGGGCGGCCAGGTCGAGCGAGACCAGCTGTTTGTCCTTGAGCGAGTCGGCAACGTCACCGGCCACGATGCGCTGGGCCAGTCCCTCGACCACGGCGGTCTTGCCGACGCCGGGTTCGCCGATCAAGACCGGGTTGTTCTTGGTGCGCCGGGTGAGCACCTGGCTGATCCGGCGAATCTCGGCGTCGCGCCCGATCACCGGGTCGAGCTTGCCGCTGCGGGCGATGTCGGTGAGGTTCACCCCGTAGAGCTCGAGGGCCGTCTTGGCGTCTTGCTGCGGTGGTTGCTGACCGGCTTGCATGAGCTGTCTCCTCTAAAGTTGAGCCTTGCTGGCTCAAGTTTAGTCCCCCCAGGCTGACCGCCGAAATAGGTCGCCGAAAATTACAAAACTGAACAACTTGTTCGGCCAAGCCCGCTGAAAACCAGTCAGATAGTGCAGTTTGTGACGTGCTGATTGGTCGAATTGTCAAACTTCTGCTGCATCACTACGCTCTAAACCAGACCCGTCATTGCCGACGCTTTACTCGACGCGCATGTCTGGCACACCCGTCCCGAGTGAGGTTGAAAAGTTATGGTGCAGCAACGCGAAGCCATCAGCAGACTGCCCGCCTACAAGCAGGGCGCCGCAGCGGGCGATTCCGGAGCGTTCAAGCTCTCCTCGAACGAGAACCCGTTTGCGCCGCTCGCCTCGGTGACCGAGGCAATCGCATCCGCTCTCGGGGAGATTCATCTGTACCCGAGCATGGCCGTCGCCGAAGTCACCGACCGTATTGCGGCCCGGTTCGACGTCTCGAGCGACAACGTGGCCTTCGGTGCCGGGTCGGTCGAGGTGCTATCCCAGATCATCCACACGAGCGCCGGGGCCGGTGACGAGGTCATCTTCGCCTGGCGGTCATTCGAGGCTTACCCGATTCTGGTGCAGGTCGCCGGTGCGACGCCGGTGCCGGTCGCGCTCACGAGCGATGAGTGCCACGATCTGAACGCTATGGCCGATGCCATCACCGCGCAGACGCGACTGATTTTGGTCTGCAACCCCAACAACCCGACCGGCGCCTTCGTCACCAGCGAGGAACTGCACGCCTTCCTGGCCCGGGTCCCCGAGAACGTGCTGGTCGTCATCGACGAGGCCTACGTGCACTTCAACCGTGACGCCTCCTCCGCTGTTGGCATTGATTTCTTTCGCCGTTACCCCAACGTGGCCGTGCTGCACACCTTCTCCAAGGCGTACGGCCTGGCCGGCCTGCGCATTGGCTACGCGATCGCGCCGACCGCTGTTGCCGCGAACCTGCGCCGAGCGGCCCTGCCGTTCGGCGTAACCGCGCTCGCCCAGCGCGCGGCCCTCGCCTCCCTCGACGCGGAGGCCGAGCTGACCGTGCGCATCGACCAGATCGTCGCCGAACGCACCCGGGTGCTCGGGTCATTGCAGGCGAGCGGATGGCGCGTAACCGACTCGCAGGGAAACTTCGTCTGGCTCCGCACCGGCGACGACACCGACCGGGTGAACGTCGTGTTCATCGCCGAAGGCATTCTGGCCCGCGCTTTCCCCGGCGAAGGCCTGCGCGTGACGATCGGCACGACCGAGCAGAACGACCGCTTCCTGGCCGCCGCCGCGGCAGCCCTGGCGCCGGCCACCGTCTAACACCCCCTCACCGTTCGGCCGCAGGTTCCCGCGCGCCGTAGCAGCATGAATTCAAAGGAGAATTTCCCAGCATGAAACACACTAAATCCCTGTCAGCCCTCGCCCTCGTTGCCGCCGGCGCCCTCGCCCTCAGCGGCTGCGCGGCCAGCGAGCCGGCAGCATCCACTGCAGATGACATGATCACGATCGGCATCAGCCAGATCGTGCAGCACCAAGCACTCGACGACGCCCGGGAGGGCTTCAAACAGGCCTTTGCCGACGCCGGCTACGTCGAGGGCACCGACATCGCCTTCGACGAGCAGAACGCGCAGGGCGAGCAGGCCACCGCGAGCACCATCGCAGCCAAGTTCGCCGCCGACAAGGTCGACCTCGTGCTCGCGATCGCCACGCCCACCGCGCAGGCCGCCGCTCAGACCATCATCGACATCCCCGTACTGTTCACCGCGGTGACCGAGCCGGAAGAAGCCGGACTGGTCGAGAGCTGGGAGAAGCCGGGCAGCAACATCACCGGCACCAGTGACCTGAACCCGGTCAAGGAGCAGCTCGAACTGATTCAGGAGATTCTGCCTGACGCCCAGTCGGTCGGCATCATCTACAGCTCGGGCGAGGTCAACTCCGACGTGCAGGTTGAACTCGCCAAGGAAGCAGCGAAGGACCTCGGCCTGAGCATCAAGGAAGCCACCGTCACCAACTCGAGCGAGGTCGCCCAGGCCACCGAGTCGCTCGGCGACGTCGACGCCATCTACATCCCCACCGACAACCGCGTCACCGAGGGCCTTGAAGCCGTCATCCAGTACTCCGAGGCGAACCAGATTCCGCTGTTCGGCGCCGAAAACGGCCAGGTCGAGCGTGGCGCCATCGCGACCTACGGCATCAGCTACACCGACCTCGGCTACCAGACCGGCCAGATGGCCATCCGCATCCTCGAAGACGGCGAAGACCCCGCCGATATGCCGGTCGAGACCCTCGACACGATCGAGTTCATCCTCAACCCGGCCGCTGCCGAGCGGATGGGAGTGACCCTCACCGAGGAACTCATCGCCAAGGCCGACCGAATCATCGAGTAGAAGGACTAACCAGATGAATGCGGCTCTCGAACTCGGCCTGCTCTACGGAATCATGGCGTTGGGTGTCTACCTGACGTTTCGAATCCTCAACTTTCCCGACCTCACGGTCGACGGAAGTTTCACGACCGGGGCCGCGGTTGCCGCGTCGCTCATCATCAATGGCGTGCCCGCTCCCCTCGCCACCCTCGCCGGGGCGGCGTCGGGAGCGGTGGCCGGCCTGGTCACCGGTGTGCTTTACACCAAGGGCCGCATCGACGGCCTGCTCGCCGGCATCCTGACGATGATCGCGCTGTGGTCGATCAACCTGCGCATCATGGGCAAATCCAACCTGCCGCTCTTGCGCGAAGACACCCTGATGACCCCGCTGCGGGACGCCGGTCTGCTCGGCGGAGCCTGGAGCATCCTGATCTTCGCCGTCGCCGCCCTCATCATCAAATTTGCCATCGACTGGTTCCTCAGTACCGACCTCGGCCTGTCGATTCAGGCGACCGGCAATAACGAGCAGATGATCCGCAGCCTCGGCGTCAACACGCACCGCACCACGATTCTCACCCTCGCGATCTCGAACGGGCTCGTCGCGCTCTGCGGCGCGCTCATCGCTCAGTACCAGGGCTTCGCCGACGTCAGCATGGGCATCGGCCTCATTCTGGTCGGACTCGCCTCGGTCATCGTCGGCCAGGCCGTCTTCGGCCGGCGCACCATTTTTCTCGCCTCCCTCGCCGTCATCGGCGGCGCCGTCATCTACCGCCTGGTGATCTTCTTCGCTCTCGGCGCCGGGCTCAACCCCAACGATATGAAGCTCATCTCAGCGCTGCTGGTCGTCGCCGCACTGCTGCTGCCGCGCTGGGGCTTCCTGAAACGCGTGCCCTCGCTGCGCCAGATGCGTTCCGCCGCCGCAGTGAAAGCGAACTAGGAGTCTCATGCTGCTCATCGAGAACATCACCAAGACCTTCTTTCCCGGCACGGTCAACGAACGCGTCGCCCTCAACGACGTGTCACTGCAGCTGAACACCGGTGATTTCGTCACCGTCATCGGCAGCAACGGCGCCGGAAAATCCACCCTGCTCAATATGATCAGCGGCAAACTGCCGATCGATTCCGGCGACCTGTCGATCGACGGCAGTTCAGTCAAGCGGATGCCCGACTACGCGCGAGCCGCGTACGTCGGCCGCGTCTTCCAGGACCCGATGGCCGGCACAGCGCCCGACCTGAGCATCGAGCAGAACCTGGCGCTCGCGCTTCGCCGTGGCAAGCGTCGCGGGCTGGCCTGGGGCGTCACGCACAAGCGTCGCGAGTTCTTTCGCACCGAGCTGCTCTCGCTCGAACTCGGCCTCGAAAACCGGCTCAAGGCCCGGGTCGGGCTGCTCTCCGGCGGCCAGCGCCAGGCGCTGTCACTGCTCATGGCGAGCTTCACCCAGCCGCGCATCCTGCTGCTCGACGAGCACACGGCCGCGCTCGACCCGCAGCGGGCCGAACTGGTCACGACCCTCACCGAGAGCATCGTCGCCAAGCACCACCTGACCACGCTCATGGTCACCCACAACATGGAACAGGCGCTGCGCCTTGGTAACCGGCTCATCATGATGCACGAGGGCCAGATCATTCTCGACGTCGACGCCGAGCGCAAGGCCACCATGACCGTGCCCGACCTGCTCGCCGAGTTCGCGAAGATCAAGGGCGCCTCCCTCGACGACCGGGCGCTGCTCGGGTAGCTTGCGAGGATAAGGAGCGCCGACCCGGCCCTGCGGAATTGCGCAGGCCGGTCGGCGCTTCGTGGGTCAGGGACTCAATCGCGGCTGGCGCGGCGGCGTCTGAGCCGGACAGGCGGTCTATAACGACCTTGGTGACGACGAGCAGGCCGTGGTCCGGTTGGACCTCCAGCGCATCTTTACTGGCACACCATTTTGAGCGGATGCAGTCCACCAGATTGAGCACCACGCGTCACACACGAAGACGGTATGACGGGTTATACTTGCGTCATGAAGACTGCGATCTCGGTTCCCGATGGCGATTTCGAGCGCTTCGAGCGCATCGCGGGCAAGCACGGCATGAACCGGTCGGAGTTCTATCGACTCGGCGCGCAGCGCCTGGCCGACGAGCTTGAGGGTGGCTCCGAGCTGACGGCAATCGCTGACGCGGTGCTGGCACGAACGGGACAGCCTTCCGGAGACGGAGCGTTCCTGCGTGAATCTGAGCGCCTGATCCGCGAAAAGTCCGAATGGTGACGGCGCGCGGGGATGTCGTCTGGGTCGATTTCGGGTCGTCCCGCGGCTCCGAACAGGCGAAAGTTCGCCCTGCGGTCGTTGTTCAGGAGGACTGGCTGTTGGCCACGAACATCACCACGGTACAGGTCGTCCCGTTGACGTCGAACACGGGACTGGAAGCATTCCCGGGGAACGTCCTGATACCCGCCGAGGCCTCCGGACTTGAGAAGGACTCCGTCGCCATTGTCTCTCAGGTCGGTCCAGTCAGCCGGGAATTCCTCGACCCCTATCCCGCCGGGCATGTACCTGCGTACCTGCTCGCCGAGATCGGCGCGGGCATTCGCCTCGCACTCGGTTTATAGAGCCAGAACGCCCCGCGGCGGCTAACTTAGCCGTCTGACTGAATGCCCTTCGGGCAATTCGCCGCCGCAGAACCCAGGCTATGAGCGACCAGAGCGCGATGGCTTCGCTGATCAACACTCCCGCTATCCGCAATCCCGGTGTCGTCAGCGTAAGTGCGAACAGGGTGCAGAGAGCGAACCGTGGTGGAGCCACGTGCTGTGGTACGGCGCCAGAGTATCCGCATTCACCCGGCGCCGTTCACAACTGCGGATACTTGTGGATCATCAGCTGAACGATGGCACGGGAGACGAAACGAACTCAAATGTGCAAGTTCTCTTGGAGTACAAACTGTTGCAAGACTTCGCTCACGATACGCACTGACCTAGAATCCGGAAGACGTCGCCGCTTCTCGCAAACTTGCGGCCGAGATGGACGCTCTTCGTGCGTGGCGACCTCTACCGTCTGAAGACGCCTAGTGACCCTCGTGGACACGAGCAAACTGGGGCGCGGTTCGCTGTGGTCCTGCAGTCCGACGAGGTGAGGCGTCATTTCGCCCCGAGGTCGAAATCAACGGCACGAAGACCAGAGTGTTGGTCGAGCAACTGACAGCGGTCAATCAGGAAATCCGGCTGGGTGAGTTCGCCGGTCGTTTGAATGGCTCGAAAATGCGCGCCATAGACGCGGCTCTGCAGAACCTGCTGGGTCTGGACTGACCGCTCGTTGCGGGGGGGCGTTCCGCTACGACTGGTAGCGGGCGAGAAACTCGATCGCGGCCTGCTTGAAGGCGCGCGAGCTCACCGCGTTCATGTGGGTGCGGGCGGGCAGCCACAGCATCTCGGAGTCGACGGCGAGCGCCGCGAGCTCGGCCGTGCCAGTCGCGAGCACGTCACGGTCCCCGGTGACGAATAGAAGGGGCCGCGAGGGAACGGATGCGCCCGGCTCGAACCGTTCCCCCTTAATCGCAGCGACCAGCCGCAGCAGGGCGGCGGTGTTGGCACCGGGTGCGAGCTGCATCAGGGTCATCAGCGAGGCGGTCGACTCGTGCGCGATCTCACTGGAATCCGACAGAAACAGGGCGGCAGCGTCGAGATCGAAGTCGGCGAGCGGATCCTCGGCACTCATTCCGCCGAGCACCGCGCGATTAACCAGGTCGGGCCGCTCGGCGGCGAGTTCCCAGACCAGGCGGGATCCGAGCGAGTAACCAACCAGGTCGACGCCGGATGCGGGCTGGCCGGCCTCGCGGGGCCGGGCGCCGGCCAGGGTGAGCACCTCGAGAACCGCCGCGCGCAGGCGGCTGGGGGCGTACGCATCCGTTTCGGTCGGTGCAGCGCTTGCGCCGTGACCGAGCAGATCGATGGTGATGACGCGCCGGCCGGCGCTAACGAGGTCACGCACCCAGCCGGTCGCCTCCCAGTTGAGGGTGGTGGACGAGGCGAAGCCGTGCACGAGCAGCACCGGGGCAAGGCCCGCGTCGAGTTCGGGTTCGTGCTGGCGCCAACTGGTGAGCATGTCTAGTCCTAGTCGAGAACGGCGGTGAGGCGCACGCGGCGTTTCGGCGCGGCCTCGGCCGGCACGGTGCCCACGATTCCGGCGGAATCGTCGGCGACCTGAAAGGTGATCAGCGGTGTATCGACGAGCACCACGTCGCCGGGTTCGCCGTGCAGCGTGAGCACGATGCCAGCGATCGGCGAGGGCAGTTCCACCGATGATTTCGTGGTCTCAACCTCGACGAACGGCTGGTTGCGTTCGACCTGGTCGCCCACCGTGACGAGCCATTCGAGCACGGTCGCCTCGAGCAGTCCCTCACCGAGATCGGGCAGGGGAAATGAGATTTCAGCCACGGCGGTACTCCAATACACGCTGAACTCCGAAGAGAATGCGGTCAATGTTCGGGATGTACTCGTCTTCAAGATCGCCAGACGGGTACGGCACGTCGAAGCCGGTCACGCGCTCGACCGGCGCCCGCAGCGTGTCGAAGCAGCTCTGCGAGACGAGCGCGGCCACCTCGGCGCCGAGGCCAATGGTGCGCGGCCCCTCGTGCACGACGATGGCGCGACGCGTGCGTGAAACGGATGCCGCCAGCCCCGCTTCGTCGATCGGCTTCAACCAGCGCAGATCGAGCACCTCGAGTTCGATGCCATCTTCCGCGGCCAGCTCCGCCACCTGGAGGCAGCGGGAGACCATTGAGCCCCACGCGATGAGGGTCGCGTGCTTGCCCGGGCGGGCGATCACCAAGCCCTCGAGGGAGGCGCGGCCGGTGAGCGGGCCATCCGTCCCCCCGGAGATGCCATCACCGACCACGTTGTCGACCAGGTTGACCCCGGCCTTGTTCCAGTAGCGCGCCTTGGGCTCCATGAAGATGACCGGGTCGGGCATCGAGACGGCGTGCTTGAGCAGGTGATAGGCCTGCTGCGGGTTGGCGGGCGACACAACCTTGAGCCCTGGCACGTGCGCGAACAGCGATTCGAGGCTCTCACCGTGGTGTTCGGGGGCGCGGATGCCGCCAAAGCTCGGCACCCGCAGCGTCACCGGCATCGGCAGGCGTCCGCGGCTGCGATAGTTCATGCGGGCCAGCTGGGTGATGATCTGGTTCACCGCCGGGTAGGCGAAGCCGTCGAACTGCACCTCGGGGATCGGGTGAAAACCGGCCATGGCCAGCCCAATCGCGGTGCCGAGAATGCCCGATTCTGCGAGCGGGGTGTCAAAGACCCGGTTCGCGCCGAAGCGCTGCTGCAGGCCGTCGGTGACCCGAAAGACTCCGCCGAGCACGCCAACATCTTCACCGAAGATGAGGGCGCGCTCATCCGTTTCGAGAATCTCACCGAGCGCCCGGTTGATGGCCTGCTGCATGGAGAGCTGCAGGAGCGGGGTCTCCCGTACACGTTCAAGGACGGCGCCGTTCATAGACTCAGACATGCTCGGATTCCTCTCTCCACTGGCGCGCCTGGGCGCCGAGCGTCGGGGTTGATTCTTGAAAAACGAAGTCGAACATTTCGCTTCCGGGGCGGCTTTCGAGGGCCACGACACCGTCGCGAATCTCGTCGGCACGCGCCTGGGCGTCGGCGTCAGCCGCGGCGAAGAAGGCAGAGTCAGCCACGTTGTCGGCCAGCAGCACCGCGCGAAACCGGCTGAGCGGATCTTCGCCGCCGTCGGCTTTCTCGTCCTCGAGGGTGCGGTAGCGACCGGGGTCGTCGCTCGTGGAGTGCGGACCGCGCCGGTAGGTCATCGCCTCGACCACGACCGGGCCGAGGCCCGCGCGGGCGTGGGCGACCGCGCGTCGGGTGGCGTCCAGCACGGCGAGCACGTCGTTGCCGTCGACCTGCACGGCTGGCATGCCGTAGCCGGCAGCGCGTGCGGCCACCGAGCCGCCGGCCACCTGCTGTTCGGTCGGCACCGAGATGGCCCAGCCGTTGTTCTGCACGAAGAACACCACCGGCGCCTTCAGAATGGCGGCGAAGTTCATGGCCTCGTGCACGTCACCCTGCGAGCTCGCGCCGTCGCCGAGAAAGGCCAGGCCCACGCCGAGGCCGGTTGTTGAACCGGATGCCGCACCGCCCGTTGCCGCAGCCGTCCCGTTCAGGGTCTGCCCGTGCGCCCAGCCCACCGCGTGCAGAACGGATCCGCCGACAACCGCTTGAAAGGGCGCGAAGTGGGTGGCCCCGGGGTCGTAGAGCCCGCCGTGCCAGATCGCTTTGTGGGTCGACATGTACTCGACCATGTTCACGCCGACCGTGTAGGCCACGCCCATCTCGCGGTAGGTCGGAAAGATGAAGTCCCGGGTCTTATCGACGCCGAAGCCGGCACCGACCTGGGCTGCCTCCTGGCCGAGCATCGGCGCGTAACCGGGAATGAGACCCTGGCGCTGCCACGCCACGGCATCGCGGTCGAGCTGACGCACGTTCGCCAGCATCCGATACAGGTCGCGCAGCTGATCCGGGGCGAGGTCGCCGACATCCGCACTCTGCATCTGCATCTGCATCTGCCCTGAACGCAGGGGAAGGGTGTCGAGGGCGCGAGTCGCCATGCTGGCTCCTTCTGATCGTTGACTGGGCGGGCTACAGCAAAGTTAGTGACTTTGCCGAGCGTCTGCCACAGTGACCATTTGAAGTGCACACTCTGTGAATAATTGTGTGCATTTTCGACGAAATACCATACAGTTGGTATACCCCCCCCCCCCCCNCCCCCCCCGCTCGGCAGCGATGCCCGACCGGACCACCGAAAGGTCACGCTCATGGATGTCGACTCGCTGGATGCCCGACTCGTCACACTGTTCTGCGAGCGGCCGAAGCTCTCGGTGCTCGAGGCCTCGCGGCGGCTCAAGGTGGCCAGGGCAACCGTGCAGGCCAGGCTCGACCGGCTGATGAGCCGCGGGGTGATCAAATCCTGGGCGCCGACCCTGAACCCGAGCGAGTTCGGCTACCCGGTCACCGCCTACTGTTCGCTCACCGTGCGGCAGGACTCTGGCCACGCGGTTGTCGTTGCGGCCCTCGCCAAGATTCCCGAGATTCTGGAGTTGCACACGGTCTCCGGCGACAGCGACATGCTCGCCCGGGTCGTCGCCCGGTCGAACGCCGACGTGCAGCGCGTGCTCGACCTCATCGTCGCCACCCAAACGGTCGTGCGCTCCTCGAGCGTGATCGTGCTGCAGACCCACATCGAGGCGCAGGCCCTCGCCCTGCTTCAGGCCACTGCCGCCGGCACTATCTCCACTCCTGGCACGCCGATGCCGCCCGTCGATCGTGGCTAATTCAGGATAATTTCGGCGAGCGACCCCGCGGCTTCCGAACCAATGCGGCGCAACTCCCCCGGCTCAGGAAATTTCCTGAATTAGCCACCAGGCAGCCCCGTGAGACACCACGCTGAGCTGAGCCACTCAGGCTCGCGTGAGACAATGAGGGTTGGTCCCTTTTTCTTACGGAGCTCCCTCACCTATGGCCCATTCCCTCAGCACTCACGAGATCGCCCGCATCGTCGGCAGCCAGTCGTTCTCGCGCGGTGAACGGTACGCCCGCAACGGACACGTCACCGAACAGTCCTGGGCCCCGTCGGGAACACACCTCACCGGACGCGTGAGCGGCACCAGTCCCCAGCCGTACACCGTGCTGGTCTCGTTCACCCTCAATGCGGCCGGCCAGGCCGTTCGAGCCAGCGGAACGTGCACCTGCCCGATGGGCAGCAACTGCAAGCACGTCGCCGCCCTGCTGCTGGCGAGCCGCAGCACGCCCGCGGAGCTGAATGCCGAGCGCGCGGCGTCCAACGTGCGTACCATCGGCGACCGCCGCACCCCCGTCTTCGAGTCGACCTTCGTGCCGGCCGCGTATCAGCCGCCCACCCCAGCCCCCGTCGTTCCCATTCGCCCGCCGGTCCCGGCCTGGCGCGCCGCCCTGGCCCCGCTCGCGAAGCCGAGCGGCGCCGAGACGGTCACGAGCACGGCCCTCGCGCTGCAATTCGACCTGCTTGATCCCGCCTACAGCCCGAACCGCCGCACCGGGCCTCGCCGCCTCGGCGCACGCCCCATGGTGATGGGCAAGAAGGGCAAGTGGATCCGCGGCTCCCTCACCTGGGACAACCTGTCCTGGACGCCCGGCACCTACAACCGCGCCCACCGAAAAATCCTGAACGCCCTCTACGCCCTCTCGGCCACCGGGCAGCGTTATTACAGCTACACCGACCACTGGCTCTACCTCGACAACTTCGAGAACAAGGCCCTCTGGGATCTGCTGCACGAGGCCCAGCTGAGCGGTCTGCCACTCGTCTGCGCAACGGATGCCCAGAATCCCGTCCTCCTCTCCCCCACGCCCGCCTCGCTCGAGGTCGACATTCGGCGGGACGATGACGGCCTGCAGCTGACCCCCTTGCTCGTGTTGAACGAGAAGCTGCACCGCGGCGCCGAATTCGGTTTTCTCGGCGATCCGGCGCACGGTGCCTACACTTGGACCGCCCCGGCCGACCCGCTCGCGACCGGCAATCAGCTCATCCTCGCCCCGCTGACTGCCACGGTGAACTCCGAGATCCGCGCCTTGGCCGTGACCGGCGGCTTCGACATTCCGGCCGACGACGAGGTGGCCTTCCTCACCGACTTCTACCCCTTTCTTCAGCAAAAACTCGTGCTGACCAGCCATGACGCGTCATTCGAGCTGCCGAGGACCGCGCGCCCCCAGCTGCACCTCACCATCTCCCATCAAACGGATGCCCGCATCACCCTGGCCTGGGAGTGGCACTACGTCGCGCCCACCGACCAGGCCGCAGCCGCCCCGACCGACGCCGTCGAAATAGAGCCCGCCCCCGTGCTCTACCGCCACCCGCTGCGCCCGACACCCAACGACACCCGCTTTCGCGACGCGACCCGCGAGAGCGACACGCTGCGAGACGTCGAACGCGCCATCAGCTCGTTCGAGCAGCTCTGGCAGCCAGCCAACCCACTGGGCGCGGCCCTACTGCTCGAACACGCCGAGCTGCAGGGCGCCGTCATGATCACCTTCCTCGGTGAAGCCGTACCCCGGCTCGCGGAAGATGGCGTCATCGTGCAGGTCTCCGCCGACGCGCCGAGCTATCGCGAGGCCGACGAAGCGCCCGTGATCAGCCTCGCCACCACCGAGAGCACCGATAACCGCGACTGGTTCGACCTCGCCGTCACCGTGTCGATCGAGGGCGAAGACATTCCCTTCGACGACCTGTTTCGGGCGCTGGCCACCGATCAGGACCTGATGATCCTCGACAGCGGAACCTATTTCAGCCTCGACCGGCCCGAGCTACAGCAGCTGCGCCGCCTGATCGAAGAGGCGCGCGGCCTGCAGGAGAGCAATGCCGGCACTCTCGGCCTCAGCCGCTTTCAGGCCGACCTGTGGGATGAGCTGCAGCTGCTCGGTGTGGTCGCCGAACAGGCCGCTACCTGGCGCAGCGCCGTCGAGGGCCTGTCGGACGCCGCGCCGATCGCCGAACGCCCGCTCCCGCCGGCCGTGCACGCCACCCTGCGCGCGTACCAGCAGACCGGGTTCGACTGGCTCAGCTTTCTCTACGACCACCAGCTCGGCGGCGTCCTCGCCGACGACATGGGGCTCGGCAAGACCCTGCAGGCGATCGCCCTGATCGCCCACGCCCGGGACAGCGAACGCGCGCAGCCGGGCACCGTGCGCAAGCCGTTCCTCGTCGTCGCGCCCACGAGCGTCGTCTCCAACTGGGCCACCGAGTGCGCCCGGTTCGCTCCCGACCTGTCGACAGCAGCCATCACCCAGACCGCCGGAAAGCGCGGCTCCCGCCTGCAGGATGTGATGGGTGAAGCGGATGTCGTGATCACCTCCTACACGCTCTTCCGCCTCGACTTCGAGGAATACAACGCCCAGGACTGGGCCGGACTGCTGCTCGACGAGGCCCAGTTCGTGAAGAACCACCAAAGCAAGGCGCACGTCTGCGCCCGCCGGCTGCGCACCCCGTTCAAGCTCGCCATCACCGGCACGCCGATGGAAAACAACCTGATGGAGCTGTGGTCGCTGCTCTCCATCACCGCGCCCGGCCTGTTCCCGAGCCCGAGCCGCTTCGCCGACTACTACCGCAAGCCCATTGAAACGGATGCCGACGGTGAGCGGCTCACGCAGCTGCGCCGCCGCATCCGTCCCTTCATGCTGCGCCGCACCAAAGCCCAGGTGGCGAGCGACCTGCCCGAGAAGCAGGAGCAGGTGCTGGAACTCGACCTGCACCCGCGGCACCGCAAGGTCTACGACATGCACCTGGCCCGGGAACGCCAGAAGGTGCTCGGCCTGATCGAGGACATGAACGCGAACCGGTTCGAGATCTTTCGCTCGCTCACCATGCTGCGCCAGCTCAGCCTCGATGCGAGCCTGTACGACAAGAAGTACGACAGCGTTCCCTCGACCAAGCTCGACGCCCTACTTGAGCTGCTCGAAGACACCGTCGCCGAGGGC
Organism: Cryobacterium sp. TMS1-13-1; assembly: GCF_004403125.1. Classification (NCBI taxonomy): domain Bacteria; kingdom Bacillati; phylum Actinomycetota; class Actinomycetes; order Micrococcales; family Microbacteriaceae; genus Cryobacterium; species Cryobacterium sp. TMS1-13-1. Next base: position 35,979 of record NZ_SOGX01000008.1, read on the forward strand.
CACCGCACCCTCATCTTCAGCCAGTTCACCCAATACCTCGGCAAGGCGCGGGACCGGCTCGATGCGGCCGGCATCAGCTACTCCTACCTCGACGGCAAGACCCGCAACCGGGCCAAGGCCATCAGCGACTTTAAGGAGGGCTCGAGTTCGGTCTTCCTGATCAGCCTCAAGGCCGGCGGATTCGGCCTCAACCTCACCGAGGCCGACTACGTCATCCTGCTCGACCCATGGTGGAACCCGGCGACCGAGGCACAGGCGGTCGACCGCGTACACCGCATCGGCCAGACCAAGAACGTCATGGTCTACCGATTGGTGTCGAAGGACACCATCGAGGAGAAGGTCATGGCCCTCAAGGCAACCAAGGCCCGCCTGTTCGAGAGCGTCATGACCGATGGCGCCCCGGCCGGCACCGCCCTGACCGCCGCCGACATCCGAGAGCTCCTGGCCTAACCCCCTCCACCCCCTGCGGTCGGGGCCCGGGCCCGGAAAGCGGGCCCATGATAGGTCATGGGCCCGCTTCCACAACCTGGGCCCGGGGAATGACCACCCGTCACCAGAAGTTCACTCGCCACCCCTAGACTGCCCGCGACTCCCCACCCCGCGCTGCAGAAACGGTGACATGTCTAGAACCTTCGATTGGATCGACGCCCGCCTCACCACGGCGCTCACCCCGAGCCGCCGTCTCACCCTGCAACGACCGCGCACTCTGGCCCTGGGGTTCCTGGGCCTGCACGCGGTCTTTCTCGTCGCGCTGCTCCCCACCATCCTCACCGGCCGGGTGCTCGGTGATCTCCCGCTCTACCGACGATGGGCCGAACTCGGCCTAGGCAACGGTTTCTGGCAGGGCCTCGACGTGGCCTGGGTGTATCCGATCGGGGCACTGCTGCCGATCGCGTTCGCCGGCATCGCCGGGCCGCTGCTCTACCAATTGCTCTGGTTTCTGATGACGACAGCGCTCAATGCCGTCGCCGTCGGAGCCCTGACCGATTGGGGACGCCGCCGCAGCGGCTACAAGCCGGCCTGGTACTGGTTGCTGTGCTCGTTCCTGCTGAGCCCGGTCGGGCTGTTACGCCTGGAAGGAGTCACCGCACCGCTCGTCATCGTCGGGCTCGTGCTGCTCGCGCGTCGACCGGTCATCGCCGCGCTCCTGCTGGCCCTCGCCACCTGGATCAAGGTCTGGCCCGCCGCCGTTTTCCTCGCGGTCGTCACGGTATCGTCGCGAAAACTGACGATGGTCCTGACCGGAGCGGCGTTGTCGGCGGGGGTGGCGGCATCCGTTTGGCTGCTCGACGCTGCGCAGTTTCTCACCGGATTCGTCACCGAACAGACCGACCGTGCGCTGCAGCTCGAGGCTCCGGTCACGACTCCGTGGGTGTGGCTGGCCTCGCTCGGCCAGCACGACACGGTCATCTACGAAAACTTTGCCATCGCGACCCGCGAGGTGAGCGGCCCCGGGGCCGGTCTCGTCGCCTCCCTGATGACCCCGGTCATGTTCGGTGCCATCGCGGCGATCTTCGTGCTGATGGTCATTGCTCAACGTCGACAAGCGGATGCCGCCGAGCTGCTGCTGCTCGGTTCCCTGGCCCTGGTCAGCGCATTCATCGTCTTCAACAAGGTCGGGTCGCCGCAATACATGCTCTGGCTGGTGCCGATCGTCGCGGTCGGCGTTGGCCGCAGCTGGGCGGCCTGGCGGGTGCCCGCCGTGCTGATGCTGGCCATTTCAGCCCTGACGACGTTGATCTTTCCGATCTTCTACCTGCCCCTGATCGAGGGCAACCTATTTTCGCTGCTGCTGCTCACGGCGCGCAACGGGCTGCTCGTCGCACTCTGCGGCTGGTCCATCGTCGCGCTCGCACGGTTGGCCCACACCGCACCGCGGAGCGAGGCCGCCGCTGGCGCGCGGCGCGCACTCCCAGTCGGCCAAGGCAGAATAGACGGGTGACCACGACGACGACCTTCGCCCTCATCCGCCACGGCCAGACCGATTGGAACGCCGCCGCGCGCATCCAGGGCGCCACCGATATCCCGCTGAACGACGTGGGGCGCGGTCAGGCAGCGGATGCCGTCGCTCCCCTGAAACGCTACGACTGGGATTTCATCGTCTCGTCCCCGCTCTCCCGTGCCGCGGAAACCGCCGACCTGATCGGCGAGCGGCTCGGCCTCGACACTGCCCGCCGCCTCCCGGCACTGATCGAGCGCAACTACGGGCCGGCCGAGGGTTTGAGCGCTGGCGCCGAACTCGAAGCCCTGCGTTTTCCCGGCGGGTTCCACGGTGCCGAGACCGAGCAGGCCGTCGCCACGCGCGGCATCGACGCCCTGCGCGACCTCGCCCGCGAGCACCCCGGAGCGCGCATCATTGTGGTCGCGCACGGCACGCTCATTCGTTTGAGCCTCGAAAACGCGCTCGACCAACCCATCGGCAGCATTACCAACGCCTCGCTCAACGTCGTGCAGCACCACCACACACACGCTGATGGATCGACCGCTTGGCAGCTCGACGTTCTGAACGGCGAGCCGCTCGTACGCGCCTGATCGCGCCCGAAGTATCACCACAGACCGGCAGACCAGTGTCTGCCGGTCGTCACCATCCGCTGATCGAGCTTGCCGCGATCGCCATAGGACCGCCGTAAGCCGCCCCGAAAAAGCTAGCGACCGGTCGACACCGTCACCGTGAACTTGGTGTTGCGGCCGACTTGGCGGGTCGAACCGACGATGCGGGTCAGCATCGGACGGTAGCCGAGGTGCGTGTTCCAGACCGTCCACAGTTCGCCGCCGGGCGCAAGCACTCGGGCCGCGTCAATGAACAGCTTCTCGGCCAGGCCCGCGTGCACGGATGCGCCGATGTGAAAGGGCGGGTTGAGCAGAATCAGGTCTGCGGAGTCATCAGCCTGGCCGGACAGGCCATCGGCCCGCACGACGGTGACCCGTTCGGCGAGCGCGTTGGCGTCGACGGTGGCACGAGCGGATGCCACGGCAACGGCCGACTGGTCCGTCGCGAGCACCCGCAGCAGGGGTCGCTGCGCCGCGAGCGCCGCGGCGAGCACGCCGGTGCCGCAGCCGAGGTCGATGGCGCGCTCGGCATCGGGCTTCATCCGGTCGAGTACCTCGAGCAGCGCCCGGGTGCCGATGTCGATGCTGGTTCCGGCGAACACTCCGCCGTGGCCGCGCACCACGAGGTCGAAGTCCTCATGTTTCTCGCTGTGCGGCCAGTCGGTCGTCGACGTGGCGAGCGGCGAGGAGGCGATGAGCACCCGGGACTTCTGGCGAGCCGGGCGCACGTTGAGGGCACCGAAGTGACGGCGCAGCACCTCGTTCATGCTCACGGTCATGTGCTTGATGCGGCCGCCGGCGAAGACGATCACGTCGGGGGCGGCGTACTTGGCGATGGCGCCAGCGATCTCATCGAGGGCGTCGAGGCTTTTGGGCAGCTGCAGCAGCACGACGTGGGCGTCGGCCAGCAGCTCCTCGCCGAGCGGAAGGGAGCGGTAGGCATCCGTCAGATTGACGCCCGAGGCGTTGCTGTCAAGCGCGTACTCGCCCGAGAGGGCGTCCTGATAGACGCGAATGCCGCGGGCATCGTGCAGTGCGGCGGCGCCGAGGGTGAGGGCGCCATAGCGGTCCTCGAGCACGACGACTCCACCGCTGCGGTAGGCGGCGATCGCACCGGCGGCCTCGTCGAGGATGAGCCGGTCGCTGGCGTCGACGGCGAACAGGTTCTCGGCCTCGATGTCGGGGCGACGTCGCAGCCGATCGAAGTCGAAGTCATTGGTGTTCCGCGGCGCGGACTGGTCGTGCGTGCCCGATTCGGACATGGTTCCCCCTGAAAGTGGTGCCGGTGCAACCAGTTCGTGCTGTGAAAGCGAAACGTGGAGCTAGGTGTTGTAGAACTACGTGTGGTCTCGCGGCCGCCAGATGACAATCTGGTTGCTGCGTCTGGTGCGGGTGCCCGCCTTCATTGAAATGACGTCGCCGGCCGAGCCAGCCGCGAAAACGCGGCGGCCCGGACGGTTCAGTAGTTCGTCGGCGAGCGTCGATTCCAACTCGCGCACACGGTTTTCGAGCCCGCGCACGTGATCCTCGAGTTCGAGGATACGACGGATGCCTTCCAGACTCACACCTTCTGAGCCCAAGAACGCAATTTCACGGAGCTTTGCCACGTCGAGCATGGAGTAGCGACGGCTCTTTCCGGGGGTGCGTTCCGGGCTGACCAGGCCCAGGCGATCGTATTGGCGCAGGGTTTGCGGGTGCATTCCCGCAAGCTCTGCTGCCGTGGAAATCACGAAAACCCGGGTGGTCTCGTCCATGATCAGCCCTTCGCTCGCGCGATCAATTCATCGCGCGGATTTTCCTTGGGCAGTGCCTCGGCGAAGGCTGCGAGCTTTTCTTCCGCATCCTTCGACAGGTGCGAGGGAACAGCGACCTGCACAACAGCAAGCAGGTCGCCGGTGCCCTTCGCCGTGGTGACGCCGCGACCCTTGACCCGCAGCACGCGGCCACCGGGAGTGCCAGGGGCAACGCGCAGTTTGACCGGGCTGCCACCGAGGGTGGGCACCTCGATCGTCGCACCGAGGCTCGCCTCGACGAAGGTGACCGGCACGGTCACCCGCAGGTTGAGACCATCCCGTTCGAACACCGGGTGCTTGCGCACGGTGATCGTCAGCACGATATCGCCGGTCTCTCCGCCGTCGGGGCTGGGCTGGCCCTTGCCGCGCAGGCGAATCTTCTGCCCGTCGGCGACGCCGGCTGGCACCTTGACCTTGATCGGCCGGCCGTCCTGGGTCTGCAGACTGATCTGGTCGCCCTGGGTAGCCGTGATGAAGTCGATGGTCGTCGACGCGATCACATCGCGGCCTCGGGTAGGCGCGCCCGATCCGCGGTAGCCGCCGGTGGGGTTGCCGAAGCCGCCCCCACCGCCGCCACCTCTGCCGAACATACCCCCGAGGATATCGTCGAAGCCGCCCTGCTCGAAGGTGTAGCTCTGCTGACGGCTTCCGCCGCCGAACATGCCTCCGAAGGCGTCCTCGAACCCGCCGCTCTGGGCCCGGCCGCCGGGCGCGGCGAACCGCGCCCCGCTGCCCATGGCCCGAACGGCGTCATATTCCTTGCGCTGGGCTGGGTCATTCAATACCGAGTGCGCCTCGCTGAGCTCCTTGAACTTCGCCTCAGCGGCGGGGTTCCCCGGGTTGGAATCCGGGTGGTACTTACGCGCCAGCTTGCGGTACGCCTTCTTCAACTCGGCCGGCGTGACATCTTTCGATACCCCGAGAACCTTGTAGAAGTCCTTGTCAAACCAATCCTGGCTAGCCATCGCTCGGTACCTGAACGACGACCTTGGCCGCGCGCAGCAGCGTGGAGCCGAGGTAGTACCCCGTCTCCGCGACGTCGCCCACGGTTTCGGTGTCGACGGCGGCACTCGGCTGCTGGAAGATCGCCTCGTGCATGGTCGGGTCGAAGGGTTCGCCGACCGTGCCGAACGAGGTCAGCCCGAGCCGTTCAACGCTCGAACGCAGTTTGGCTGCGATCGTGGCGAAGGCCGAGTCAGGCACGAGATCGCCGTGCTTCTCAGCACGGTAGATGTCGTCGAGTACCGGAATCAGCACCTTGACGATATCCCCGGTCACGCGCTCTTTCTCGATGGCCCGGTTGGCTTCGGTGCGCCGACGATAGTTGGCGTACTCGGCCGTCACGCGCTTGAGGTCGGCGAGGTGTTCGCTCGTCGGCTCAGCAACTTCGCGTTCCGCCGCGTCCAGAATGTCCTGAACGGTCAGTTCGTCTTCTTCGATCCCGTCGGCCGTACCGTCGGCTACAGCACTGTCAGGTTCAGCAGCGGATGCTGCATCAGCAGCGGCCGCGGCCGCGCCCGCGCCCGCAGCGGCGGTGCCGTCATCGGGCACCCCCGCAGCGGACGCGTCGTTGTCTGGATGTTTCTTGTCAGCCATGGTTGCGGCCTACTTCTTCTTCTCGTCTTCGTCGTCGTCAACAACCTCGGCGTCGACAACGTCTTCGTCCTTGTTCTCTTCGGCAGGAGCCTCGTCGGTGCTGGTCTCATCAGCGCCGGCTGCGGCATCCGCCTGGCTGGACTTGTAGATGGCTTCGCCGAGCTTGCCCTGGCTTTCGTTGAGCTTGTCAAACGCGGTCTTCACCGCGTCGTCGTCGTCGCCGGCGAGAGCGGACTTGAGGGCGTCGACATCAGCCTGCACCTCATTCTTCACGTCCTCGGGGAGCTTGTCGACGTTGTCCTTGATCAGCTTCTCGATCGAGTAGGCGAGCTGCTCGGCCGTGTTGCGGGTCTCGGCGACTTCGCGCAGACGCTTGTCTTCTGCGGCGTGCTCTTCACCCTCGCGCACCATGCGCTCGATGTCTTCCTTCGCGAGCGAGGAACCGCCCGTGATGGTCATCGACTGCTCGGTTCCGGTGCCCTTGTCCTTGGCGGACACGTGCACGATGCCGTTGGCGTCGATGTCGAAGGTGACCTCAACCTGCGGAATGCCGCGCGGCGCCGGCGCGATGCCGGTGAGCTCGAAGGTTCCGAGGTTCTTGTTGTCGCGGGTGAACTCACGCTCGCCCTGGAAGACCTGGATCGCAACGGACGGCTGGTTGTCGTCGGCAGTGGTGAAGGTTTCGCTGCGCTTGGTCGGGATGGCCGTGTTGCGCTCGATCAGGCGCGTCATGATGCCGCCCTTGGTTTCGATGCCGAGGCTCAGCGGGGTGACGTCGATGAGCAGAACGTCCTTCCGCTCGCCCTTCAGCACGCCGGCCTGCAGCGCGGCGCCGACGGCGACGACCTCGTCCGGGTTGACACCCTTGTTCGGGTCCTTGCCGCCGGTCTCGCTCTTGACGAGCTCGTAGACGGCGGGCATACGGGTGGAACCACCGACGAGAACGACGTGGGCGATGTCACCGACCTTGACGCCGGCCTCACGAATGACGTCCTGGAAGGGCTTCTTGGTGCGGTCGAGCAGGTCCTCAGTCATCTTCTCGAACTGGGCGCGGGTGAGCGTCTCGTCGAGGTTGGCCGGGCCGTTTTCGGTCAGCGACAGGTAGGGCAGCTGGATACTCGTCGACATGCTCGAGGAGAGTTCCTTCTTGGCCTGCTCAGCGGCTTCTTTGAGACGCTGCTTGGCGATCTTGTCCTTGGACACGTCAACGCCGGTGGTCTCCTTGAAGCGCTTGATCAGGTGATCAACGATGCGCTGGTCCCAGTCGTCGCCGCCGAGGCGGTTGTCGCCGGCGGTCGAGCGCACCTGGATGGTGGAGAAGTCGTCGTCCTTGCCCACCTCGAGCAGCGACACGTCGAAGGTTCCGCCTCCGAGGTCGAAGACCAGGATGAGCTCGTCTTCCTTGCCCTTGTCGAGACCGTAGGCCAGCGCGGCGGCGGTCGGCTCGTTGATGATGCGCAATACGTTGAGTCCGGCAATCTCGCCGGCCTCCTTCGTGGCCTGACGCTCGGCGTCGTTGAAGTACGCGGGCACGGTCACGACGGCGTCGCTGACCTTCTCGCCCAGGTACTGCTCGGCGTCACGCTTGAGTTTGGCGAGGATACGCGCGCTGATCTCCTGCGGGGTGTACTTCTTGTCGTCGATCGCGACGGTCCAGTCGGTGCCCATGTGGCGCTTGACGCTGGAGATGGTGCGGTCGACGTTGGTGACGTTCTGGCGCTTGGCGGTTTCTCCGACGAGAACTTCGCCGTCCTTGGTGAATGCGACCACCGAGGGGGTGGTGCGCAAGCCCTCAGCGTTGGCGATGACGGTGGGTTCTCCACCTTCGAGCACGGACACCACCGAGTTTGTGGTTCCGAGGTCAATACCTACTGCACGAGCCATCTGGGTTGTTCTCCTTCAATCATGTGCGAAACGAACTGCTAAGTAATCTCAAGACTTGAGCCTCGATGACTCAAGTATTCCAGAGCCGTTTCGTCCCTGTCAATTTCTGCGGCTGAAAGTTGAGTGTGAGTGGCTCAACTTTGATTTCAGGCGCCGTCCGAGTCGCTAAAGCCTGATGTTTACCAGCGAGCAGTAGATTGTGCACATGACCGAGACCGTCGCCGCAGACCAGGGAACCACTCCAACGCGCGGTCGGGTGGTCGCCTGGGCATTCTGGGACTGGGGCTCGGCATCGTTCAACGCGGTCGTCACCACCTTCGTCTTCAGTGTTTATCTCACCGGTTCGGCATTCGGCGACGAAGCTGTCGTTTCGGCGCAATTGGGCTGGGCTCTCGCCATCGCCGGACTCCTCGTCGCCGTGCTGGCACCGATCACGGGGCAGCGCTCCGACACCTCGGGCCGGCGCAAATTCTGGCTCGGGGCCAACACCTTCGCCGTCGTCGGCCTCACCACGGCGATGTTCTTCGTTGAGGCCAGTCCCAGCTATCTGTTGCTCGGGCTCGTACTGCTCGCCGCCGGCAACGTGTTCTTCGAGTTCGCCAGCGTCAACTACAACGCGATGCTCGGCCAGGTGTCGACCCCCCGCACCATCGGCAAGGTCAGCGGCTTCGGCTGGGGCATGGGGTATCTGGGCGGTATCGTGCTGCTGCTCATCGTCTACTTCGGGTTCATCGCCCCCGAGGTGGGATTGTTCGGCGTGACGAGCGAGAACGGCCTGGCCGTGCGGGTCACCATGCTGGTGGCCGCCGCCTGGTTCGGGCTCTTCGCGCTGCCGGTCTTGCTCCGGGTCCCGGAATACCGCGCCCCCGCGGCCGAGCGGCGAGTCAAGGTCGGCTTCCTCCAGAGCTACGTCGTGCTCGCCCGCGACGTCAAACGCCTCTGGACCACGAGCCGGCAGACCGTGTACTTTCTGCTGGCGAGCGCTATTTTTCGCGACGGCCTGGCCGGCGTGTTCACCTTCGGCGGCGTGCTGGCGGCATCCGTTTTCGGCTTCTCACCGGGCGACGTCATCATTTTCGCCATCGCCGCCAACGTGGTGGCCGGCATCGCCACCATGGCGGTCGGGGTGCTCGACGACCGCCTGGGGGCGAAGCCGGTGATTGTGACGGCCCTGGTGGGCCTGCTCGTGAGCGGCATGCTGGTCTTCCTGCTGCACGACGGCGGCCAGATCGTGTTCTGGACCGCAGGCCTCGCCCTGTGTCTGTTCGTCGGGCCGGCCCAATCTGCCAGCCGCACCTTTCTCGCCCGGCTCATTCCGGCCGGACGCGAGGGCGAGGTGTTCGGGCTCTACGCCACGACCGGCCGCGCCGTGAGCTTTCTGGCACCCACCGCCTTCGCCGTCTTCGTGTCGATCTTCGGCGCCACCTACTGGGGAATCCTCGGCATCATGCTCGTGCTGCTGCTCGGCCTGCTCCTCCTCCTGCCGGTCAAGGCATCCCAGCAGCAGATCGCCTAGCGCGGGGCTCCGCGCCAGTTCTGGCTGGTGCGATGACCGGTAACGGGCGCGGTGAGCGGATGCCGGCGCGCGCGTCAGGCGTTGAGGCTCCTTGCTAGCATTGCCGTGAGTGTGCGGTTCAGCAATTCATCAGGGCTTTTGCTTCTCGCACGTCACAATCCCGGCATCGCCGCCGGCGCATGGCTCAGCGCTCAACGACAGCTTTCGGAAAGAAGACATTGTGCTCCGTATCGGCATTCTGGGTGCGTCAGGAATCGCCCCCGCAGCTGTCATCCACCCGGCTGCGCGCCGAGAAGACGTCGCCATAGTCGCCGTCGCCTCGCGCCGTGCATCAGCCGCCGCCGCCTACGCAGCAACTCACGGCATAGAACGTTCCTACGACGACTACCGCGCGTTGCTGGCCGACCCCGACATCGACCTGGTCTACAACTCCCTGCCCCCGTCCGAACACGCCGAATGGTCGATCGCAGCCCTCGAAGCCGGAAAAGACGTCTTGTGCGAGAAGCCGTTCGCCATGAACGCGCTCGAGGCCCAGAGGATGCTCCAGGCAGCCGAAACCACCGGCCAGCGACTCATCGAGGCCTTCCACGACCGCTACCACCCGCTCAGCCTCGAAATCGATGCCCTGATCGCCTCGAAGCGATTGGGCGAAATCGTCTCGCTGCGGGCAGATTTCTCCGTCAGCAATGCTTTCGAACCGAGCGGCATCCGTCACGATCCGAAACTCGGCGGTGGGGCGCTGATGGACCTCGGCTGCTATCCGCTGCACTGGGTGCGCGCACTGATGAATGAGGAGCCCGCCGTCGTCAGCGCCGTGGCCGTAACGAATCCGCTCGGCGCTGACATCAGTATCGACACGGAGCTACATTTCCCGTCGGGGACAACCGCGCGAGTCACAGCGAGCATGAACGCCGGCCCGACCGAGATATCGACGCTCGACATCGTGGGCACCCTCGGCACCCTGCACGTGAACAATCTCGTCTTTCCCTCCGCGGGCCACAGCATCAGCGAAACCATCGACGGGGTAACGCGGGTGAGCACCGTGCGCGGCCGCACCACCTACGATCACCAACTCGACGCGATCATCGTGGCCCTAATGAATCACACAGCGCTGCCCACGGAGGGCGCTGACTCGCTGAACAATATGATCGCCATCGATGCCATCTACACCGCGGCCGGACTCGATCGAAGCTTCATCTAGGAAAGCCCGGCAGCTCCGCGCTCAGTTTCTCACTCCAACGGGAACTTCTCCCAAAGGTAGGATCTTTTCATGGCTGTGACCGATGAAGCGATTCTCAAGATCAAGGACATGATCTTGTCGGGTGAAATCAAACCCCGTGACAAGCTTCCCCCGGAGAAGGAGCTGAGCGAGCGGCTGGGGCTCTCGCGGAGTTCCCTGCGGGAAGCCGTCAAGGCGCTTGAGGTGATCCGAGTGCTTGACGTGCGGCGAGGCGACGGCACCTACGTCACGAGCCTCGAGCCACGCCTCCTTCTGGAGGCGATGACATTCATCACCGATCTGCACACGGACTCATCCGTCCTGGAGCTTTTCGCGGTGCGCCGCATCCTGGAGCCGGCCGCAGCGGCACTCGCCGCCGTGCGAATGAGCGCCCAAGAGTTGGCCGAACTGCGTGCGCTCCTGGAACTGGTGAACGAATCGACCGATGTTGAGGGTCTCGTGGCGGCGGACATCCACTTTCACGGCGCCATAGCGGCGGCGGCCGGAAATGCATACCTGGCAAGCCTGATCGACTCGCTGTCAAGCCACACGATTCGAGCCAGAATCTGGCGCGGTCTCACTCAGGAACACTCCGTCGAGCGCACGCTGGCCGAGCACAAGGCGATCGCGGACGCTCTGGAACGCCACGACGCCGACCTGGCGCACGCCCTGACCACCGTTCACATTTCGGGCATCGAACAGTGGCTGCGCGACGCGGTGACCGCCGCCTGACGCGAACTACGCGCGCTGCAAACCGCGCGCGACGGCCGCCTCGAACTCCATGCTCGAACGTTCGCTCACGTCGTGATGCAACACCGCCAGGATGACCGCCGGGGCCGCCGTGAAATACGGCACCCCCACCACCGCGAGCGCCACGATGGCATCCGGCGTGCGCAGGCTCGCTGCCAGCACATCGGTGCCCGACCCGGCCACCAGGGCCGTCATCTCCGCAATTTCGGCGATGCCGTCAAGGCCGCTATCCTGCATGCGTCCGAGGTAGGGCGCGATATAGCGCACGCCTAACGTTGCGGCCATGAGCGCCTGGGCCGGTGAATACACCGCCGTCAGGAGGACCGTCGCACCGGATCGGCTGAGCTCGGCGGCGGCAACGAAGCCATCGCGCGTGGCGGGGACTTTGACGACGGCCTTCGGTCCGAGCGCGAGGATTCCCTCGGCAGCGTGCAAGAGTTGCCCACGGCTCTCCCCCCAGGCTTGGAAGAACACTTCGTGCGCACCCTCGGAGACCCAGCGCGCATAGAGTTCCGGGGCATCCGCAACAGAGCGGTGAGCTCGCTCGAGAATCGTGGGGTTCGTGGTCACGCCATGCACGAGTCCATCGCGAAGCACCTCGCTAACCTCATCGACGCGTGCGCTGTCAACATAAAAGCGACGTTCTCGGCTCATTCGGGAGCTTCCTTTCGATCCGCCGGCTCTGGCCGATACTCGACATTAGCAACGAATCAGCAGGATCTGTCCTGACCTGTCCGGTAATGTAATTACACGTGAGAGCCGCGCCAGCGGTGCGAAAGGAAGCAATGAGCCAGACAGAGTCGTCGGCATCTCAGAACGGTGGAGTCCTGATCGTGGGGAGCATCACGGCCGACCTCACGACCTTTTCCCACCGACTTCCCGCTCGGGGCGAGACCATTCTGGGGGATGATTTCACGCTCGTGCTCGGCGGGAAGGGCGCCAATCAGGCCATCGCCGCTGCTCTCGCGGGAAGTTCGGCGTACATGGTCTCGTGCGTGGGCACCGATCTGTTCTCGCCGCTGCTGACCGAAGGCCTCCAGAACGCCGGGGTGAACACCGACCACGTTCGCCGCGTGGCAGGCCCCAGCGGAATCGCCCATATCCGGGTCGATGATTCCGGAGAGAATGACATTGTCATGGTGCCTCTCGCGAACGCCTCCCTCAGTGAAGCCCAGATCGATGCCGCGTTCAGTGCCCGGGCCGGATCATCCACGGTCCTGCTGACCCAGCTCGAAATTCCGTGGGCGCTCACTCAATATGCAATCCGAAAAGGGCACGCGGCCGGACTCACCGTCATCCTCGACCCGGCTCCCGCAGCCGAGCTTGACGGAGCGATCTGGCCGCTGATCGACATCGTCACCCCCAACGAAACCGAGGCCCGACTGCTGACCGGCATCAATGTGACCGACGCTGATACCGCCGCCGTCGCCGGACGCTGGTTCACCGACCGGGGCGTTCGGTACGCACTGATCACCATGGCAGGATCCGGCGCACTGCTGGTGTCCGCCACCGAGGTCAAACGTTTCGACGCGATTCCCGTCGAGCCGGTCGATACGACGGCTGCCGGGGATGCCTTCGCCGGCTACCTCGGCGCGGCTCTCGCACTCGGCCACGATCTACCAGCCGCCATCGGCCGCGCCATGGCAGCAGGCGCACTCACCGTAACCAAGCGTGGCGCCTCGCCAAGTCTCCCGCTTTGCGTTGACGTCGAGACATTGCTCCGCGAGCGCACCGCTGTTCGCGTCATGGAAGCGTGACCCGATGAACGACAAGGCGCACGCCAATCCGCACCCGGCTGACGCCGAGCCCCACACTCCCCCCGGTATCGATCGACTAGCTGCAACTCCCATGTACCACCAGCTCAAAAGACGAATCATCGACGACATCGCGTACCAAGGGCTGAAAGCAGGAGATATTTTGCCGGGCGAGCACCGGTTATGCGAGCAATTCAAGGTTTCCCGCACGGTCGTGCGGCAGGCGCTAGCCCAACTGGAATACCAGGGGGTGATCGAGCGAGTCAAGGGCAAAGGCACCTTCGTCGCTCGCCAGAAGGTTCCGGAAAGCCTGGTGCACACGCTGACCGGGTTGTACGAAGAAGTCGCCGCCCGCGGGGGACACGTTCGCAGTGAGGTGCGCCGGCAAGAGATCATCGCGGCAGACGACGACGTTGCCGATTCTCTCGGAGTGCCGCCCCAGTCGCCGGTCGTCGTGATCGAACGACTGCGGTTCGTCGACGAAGAACCGTGGTCCTGGACGACGACATACCTACCGCACGACATCGGCTCGCTGGTCGTGCATGAAGATCTTCGGGATCAATCGCTCTATGCCCTGCTGGCCACCCACGGAATGCGCGCGGTGCGCGGTGTTCGGTCCGCTGAAGCAGCATCCGCTGATCGCGCGCAGGCAGCACTGTTGAAGGTCGGAATCGGCAAGGCTTTGCTTGTTCTGCGCAGCATCAGTTACGACGAAAATGAACAGCCAATGGAGTATTTCATTGCCTATCACCGCGGTGATCGCAGTCGATTCGAGTTTCAATTGAGCGCGTCCTCGGCCACTCAGAGCACGGCTGCACTGCGCCATACCGGGATCCTGGCCCAGGACGCCGCTCCTTCAACGAAGGAATACAACCTGTAATTACACGTGACGTGTAATTACAGGTTACGCTAAACCGGCAGCACCGCCGCTGCCGCTGAGCCAGGAGACGACGTGTCTGATTACTCCGAACTGCCCGTTCCGCCCATGAGCATCCGTTTCGACCAGGCTGCCGGCACTCTCACCCCTGCGGGTCCGACTCTCACCCGGCGCATGTCCGACCTCGAAGGGCTGTTCCTCGACCAGGAAGCCTGGAGAACGGCTCTCGACCACGGCGATCCGATCGTCTACTCCGTCGTGTCGAGCCCCGTCCCCGAAATCGACCGCGAACTCCCGCAGTCGATCACGACCATCCAGCCGGGTGTGACCGGCGGTGAATTTTGGATGACCAAGGGCCACCAGCATCCCAACCATCAGGGTGAGATCTACCTCGGCATTTCAGGTCACGGCGGCCTGCTCATGTTCGACGGGACCAGCACGAGGTGGGTGGACATGACCCCGGGCACCATCGGCTACATTCCGCCGGGCTGGGCTCATCGCAGCGTCAATGTCGGCACCGAAGAATATTCGTTCCTCGCCGCCTATCCCGGCGGTGCGGGTCATGACTATGGCTGGGTCCTTGAGCACGGGCTCGGCCAGCGTGTATGCACGGAGAACGACGGCGTTGTCTTTTTGGACTACTTCACGGGCGCCCGGCCGTGATCATCTCCCACGACCTCGGCACCACCGGGAACAAGGCGTCGTTGCACCTCGCCGACGGGCACCTGGTGACCTCGGTCACCGTGAACTACAGCGCCCGCTTTGCCGACAACGGAGTCGCCGAGCAGAACCCCGAGGACTGGTGGAGGGCCGTGGTGGAAGCCACTCGCGGGCTCCTGGCCCGGTCTGGCACTGACCCGGCACAGGTGACCGGCCTGGTGGTGAGCGGCCAGATGATGAGTGCCGTACTGCTGGATGCCGCGTATCAGCCCGTGCGTGCGGCGCTCATTTGGGCCGACACCCGCAGCACGGCCCAAACGGAGCATCTGGAGCGCGTCATCGGTCAGGAGCGCGCGTACGCCCTGCTCGGGCATCGCCTCAATCCCACGTACTCCCTGGAAAAAATCATGTGGGTGCGCGACAACGAGCCCGATACTTTTTCTCGGGTTCGCCATTTCTGTCTCGCCAAAGATTTCGTCGTGCACCACCTCACCGGGCGTCTGGTCACCGACCGGTCCGATGCATCAGCCACCAACGCCTATGACCAGAATCGTGGCGAGTGGTCGGAGGAGATGCTGGAGGCCGCGGGGCTTGACCGGCGTCTTTTCCCCGACATCCTCGACGCCACCGCCGTCGTCGGTACCTTGACCCCCGAGGCGGCGAGCGAGACCGGATTGGCTCCCACGACTCGTGTTGTGCTGGGCGGCGGCGACGGCCCGATCGCGGCGGTCGGCGCCGGCATTGTCGCGCCGGAAGACGGTGCCTACGTGTGCCTGGGCACCTCGTCCTGGATTTCGTTCGCGAGCGCCACGCCCGTGCACGACCCGCTGCAGCGAAACATGACCTTCGACCATGTGGTTCCGGGCCGGTACGTGCCCACGGCGACAATGCAGTCCGGCGGCGGCGCCCTGGCCTGGGTGTCGGAACTCCTCCACCCCGAGCCCTCCAGTCAAGATCTCGCGACCCTCGTCTCGGCGGCATCGACGGCATCCGCTTCGTCGAGCGGGCTCTACTTTTTGCCCTACCTGCTCGGCGAGCGCTCGCCCTACTGGAATCCGGACGCTGCCGGATCCTTCATCGGAATCAACCGTCATCACGGACGCGCCGAAATGACGCGGGCCGTTCTCGAGGGCGTCGCCTTCAACTTGTTCACCTGCCTGCAGGCCTTCCGGGACTCGGGTTCCGCCATCGAGCGCGTCGATGCGATCGGCGGCGGGGCCGCCAGCGACGTCTGGCTTCAGGTCCTCGCGGACGTCTGGGGCATCCCCGTGCGACGTCGCACCATCGTCGAAGAGGCAAACAGCCTCGGCGCCGCGGTCACGGCGGCGGTCGGGCTCGGACTTGTCGATGACTTCGGCGCGGCGCGCGGCCTCTCGGAAGTGTCCGCGGAATTCTCACCTGACCGTGATCGTCACGCCGACTATCTCGACCGCCATGCCGTTTTCGTCGAGGGCTATGAGTCTCTCCAGCCCTGGTTCGCCACCCGGGCGGGACGCTGATGGGCACCGTTCTGGTCACCAGCCGGTCCTTTTCGTCGGGCAGCATCGACGAAGCCGGCCGTCTATCGGACGCCGGCCACACGGTCGTCATCGGCCCGGCCAGCCATGATCTCGTCGTTCTGCGGGGCCTCCTGCAGAACGCCGTCGGGTGGATCGCCGGAACCGGGGTGGTCACCCGGGAACATCTCGACGCGGCGCCACATCTGCGCGTGATCGCCCGTTACGGGGTGGGCATCGAATCCGTCGACGTTGCCGCGGCAGAAGAACGTGGAATCGTCGTCACCAATACGCCCGGCGCCAACAGTGACGCGGTCGCCGACCATGCCGTCGGCCTCATGCTCGCGATCTTGCGCGGCACGACGGCGGGAGACCGCCGCGTTCGAGCCAACGACTGGACTGTGCTCCGCGGGCGAGAGCTCGGCGCCCTGACCATTGGCATCGTCGGATTCGGCCGGATCGGGAAGGGTGTCGCCCGTCGCCTCCGTGGTTTCGGCTCGCGCATCGTCGCGCACGATCCATGGCTGAGCGATGAAGCCATCATCGATCGTGGCGCGACGCCGATCGGAGTCTCCGCCATGGCCGCGGAATGCGATCTGGTCACCCTGCACAGCCCCGGCGGCACGTGCATCGTCACCGACGCCTGGCTTGCCCGCGCCCGGCCGGGGCTCATCGTCGTCAACACGGCGCGTCCGGAACTCGTCGATGAGCCGGCCCTCGCGCAGGCACTTCGTTTGAAGCGAATCGCCGGGTTCGCCGCCGACACGCTCGTGGGAGATACCCGGGGGCTGGTTTCCCCCCTATTGGCGGCCGACCTGCAGGACCGGGTGATCGTCACGCCGCATTTCGGCGCCCAGACTACCCAGGCCGTCGACAGTATGAGTTCGATGGCCGTGAGCAACCTGCTCTCCGTTCTCGCCGGCGATTCCCCCGCCAATCCCGTCTCCACGAAAGCGTGATCATGCAGAATTCTTTGAGCCGACTGCTCAGCATCCGTGTACTGGCCGTTCTGCGCGCCCCCTCTGCCGAGGGAGCCCTGCGGGCAGCGGATGCACTCGTCGCCGGCGGGGTCACCGGGCTGGAGATCACCTACTCCACCCCCGACGCGCCCGCAGTCATCAGAGAGCTGTCCGCCCGGTACGGCGACGCCGTCTACCTGGGCGCGGGTACGGTCACGACCGCCGAAGACGCGCTCCGAGCAGCGGATGCCGGCGCAGCCTTTCTGGTCAGCCCCGGTACCCGGCCAGAGCTCACCGCGGCCATGAAGGCTACCGGGTTGCTCGTGATGACCGGTGCGCTCACGCCGAGTGAGATCATGGCCGCCATGGAATACGGAACCGACGTGGTGAAGATATTTCCTGCTTCACTCGGCGGCCCGGCCTTTCTCCGGTCACTTCGCGGGCCATTCCCCGCCGTGCCGTTCATGCCGACGGGCGGTGTCACTCCGGGCAACATCGGCGCCTGGTTCGATGCCGGAGCGATCGCAGTCGGAGCCGGCAGCGATTTGGTCTCTGCCGCCGATCTCGTGGCCGGACGCTACGACAATATCGAACGCTTGGCCGCACAATTCATGTCGGCCAGCGCCCGCCTGGACTCGGCAAAGGCACGGGCATGAGCGGCTACCTGGGGTTCATCGGGGTGAGCACCGAAAAGTCATCGATCATGAAGATCTTTCCGGCGTGGGCCGATATTCTCGGTCTGCCGACGCGCACCCTGATCGGTCACGACCTGGCGATCGATGCTACGCCTCAGCAATACGTTCACCTCGTAGAGCAGATCAGGGACGATCCGAACCATTTGGGCGCCCTGGTGACCACCCACAAGATGGGTCTGTTTGCGGCAACCCACGACCTGTTCGACGAGCTCGACGAGTTCAGCACCCTCGGAGGTGAGCTGTCGAGCATTTCCAAGAGGAATGGTCGACTCATCGGCCACGCCAAGGACCCCCTGACGGCGGGGCTGGCCGCGCGGGAATTCCTCCCCGACGATCACTTCACCCGCACGGGCGGGCACGTGGTGTGTCTGGGTGCCGGCGGCGCCGGCGGCGCCCTCTCCTGGTACCTGGCCGGGCGCGCCGACCGGCCGGAGCTGATCGTTGTCACCGATACGGATCGGCGTCGACTTGACCATTTGCGCGCGGTGCACCTCCGCCGAGGGATTCCCGCCGAGCTGATCCGTTTTATTCTGGTCGAAAGCCCCGAAACCACGAGGAACGTGCTTACCGACGCCCCCGCGCACAGCCTCATAGTCAATGCCAGCGGGCTCGGGAAGGACCGCCCGGGCAGCCCTGTTCCGGGCGGCACGCGGTTTCCCGAGGCCGCATATGTGTGGGAGTTCAATTACCGCGGCACCTTGGAGTTTCTGGTGCAAGCGCGTGAGCAAGCGGATGCCGCGCAACTTACCGTCGTTGACGGCTGGCGATACTTCATCCACGGCTGGTCGCAGGTCATCGCCGAGGTGTTCAATATCGAGCTCACCGACGACCGAATAAGTGATCTGTCTGCGGCCGCGCTGGCAGCACGATGAACCTCATTCGCAGCGTTCTCGGCGATGTCGATCCGGCCGCACTCGGCCGGGTCAACTATCACGAGCACCTCTTTCAGGTCAGTCCCCTTCTGGTCGGGGAGGAGTTGAACGACGAGGCGGCATCCGGAAGCGAAGCCCGGCTGTTGCGGGCGAGCGGGTTTGATGCCATGGTCGACGCGACCCCCGTCGGGCTCGGCCGGGACCCTGAAGCGGTGGCCCGAATCAGCTCCTCCTCCGGGCTCACCGTGATTGCCGCGACCGGCGCCCACCGCGATGCCCATTACGCGACCGGCCACTGGCTTCGTCAGTTGGATGCCCGAAGTCGCGCCGCCCTGTTCCTGACCGACCTGCAGGTCGGCATGCCGACACGCGACCGTCACCCGAGACGGGCCCTCACCCCGACCGGCGATCCCGTGCGCGCCGGCCTGCTGAAGGCCGGTATCGATTACTGGTCGATCTCGCCGTTCGAACGGGACACGCTTGAGGCCGTCGCCATCGCTCACCGAGCATCCGGGGCACCGATCATGGTGCACCTGGAATACTGCACGGCGGCCCACGAAGTGCTCGATCTGCTGGAGGGTTTCGGCGTGCCACCGCAACGAGTTGTGCTCGCTCACGCTGATCGCGACCCGAACCCGGCCCTGCACCTGGACCTCGTGGCCCGGGGGGCCTGGCTCGGCTATGACGGCATCGCCCGGCCGCGCACGCACAGTGATGCCGAACTACTGACCCTCACCGAGGTCGTCGTGGCGGGCGGAGGAGGGGACCGGCTGCTGATCGGCGGCGACGTGGCCCGCCGGAGCCGCTACGTCTCCTACGGCGGAATGCCGGGCCTGGCGTATCTGGGAAACCGCTACCTTCCCGCGCTGCGCGCCCGGATCGGGGACGAACAGGTCGAGCGGATACTCCGCAGCAACGCCGCACAATTTCTCACCTGGACACCGGTGTGAGCTGAGCAAGTGCCGCGTCTCTTGCTCGCACGAGGCAGGCACTGAACCGTTCAGTAAGGTTGATCCGCTCACATGAAAGGACCCCCATGGCCACGATTTACGACGTCGCCACACTCGCCGGAGTCTCGCCGGCCACAGTGTCCCGCGTCTTCAACGGAATCACGGTGTCGGCCGAACGCAGCGAGCGCGTCCGCGCTGCCGCCGAGCGGCTGTCGTTCGTTCCGAACCGCACCGCCCGGACGCTGCGCATGCAGTCGTCCGAGGTGATCGCGCTGATCATTCCCGACATCGAAAACCCGTTCTTCACGGCGTTGGCACGCGGCGTGGAAGATGTGGCTCAGCAATCCGGCTACTCGGTCGTGCTCTGCAACACCGATGAGGACGCCGTCAAGGAAGCGCGTTATCTCGATGTCGTCGTCTCAGAAAACATGGCGGGCATCATTCTCGCCGCCGCAACTGATCATGTGGATCTGACCAACCTCACCCGGCGCAAACGCCCGGTCGTGGCCGTCGACCGCAGCCTGCCCGGCCTGGATACCGTGACCGTTGACAACGTCGCCGGCGGACGCGACGCAGCTCGGGCCCTGCTGGACCAGGGCTTTCGGCGGATCGGCTGCATCACAGGGCCCCATGGCGGTGGAACCGCCGAGGCCCGCGCCGACGGGTGGCGAGAGGTCGTCGTTGCCCACACCGCGGCGCCCAACGACGTTGACCGGTATCTGCGGCACGCCGATTTTCGCGTGGACGGCGGCTACGCGGCAATGTTGGAGTTGCTGGATCTGCCGGAACCACCCGACGCCGTCTTCGTCGCCAACAATCTCATGGCGGTCGGCGCCCTTCGAGCGCTCATCGAGCGGGATCTCATGACCCCACTGGTCGGTATCGCCAGTTTTGGCGACCTGCCGTTCGCGACGCTCTCGCCCCGTGGCGTGACCGTGATCCCCCTGCCGGCACGCCTGCTCGGCGAAGCCGCGGCTCGGCTGCTAATCGAGCGCCTTCGCGGCGACGATCAACCGCGCCGCACAATCACACTCAGCAATCTCGCCTGATCAGGCCGCTGAGTCGGGTCCGAATTCTTGACCCTGAAATCGATTTCATTTAGGCTGAATGCATGAGCATTGATGCGATTATCGGCGTAGATATCGGCACGTCCAGCAGCAAGGGCGTTCTCGTCACGCTCGACGGGACGGTGCTGCATTCGGCCAGCCGCTCGCATGACCCGTCACGGCCCCGAGACGGCTGGGCCGAGATGGATGCCGACCTGTGGTGGAGCGAATTCGTCGCCATCTCTCGTGAGCTGCTCGATGCTGCCACGGGCGACAACGTTCACATCGTCGCGGTGGGAGTCAGTGGTATGGGACCGTGTGTCCTGGTCACCGACGCGAGCGGAATGCCGCTGCGCCCGGCCATCCTCTATGGGATCGACACCCGCGCGACGCAGCAGATCGCCGACCTCACCCGTACCCTCGGCGACGACGACGCCATCATGGCCCGCACCGGATCAGCCCTGTCGACCCAGGCTGTCGGCCCCAAGCTGGCGTGGCTCGCGGACCACGAACCCGATATCTTTGCACGGTCCCGTCGACTCTTCATGCCGAGCTCCTGGCTGGCCTGGAACCTCACCGGCGCGTACGTACTCGACCACCATTCCGCTAGTCAGTGCACTCCTCTCTACGATGCCGGCGCACATGAATGGTACGAACCATGGGCGCGGCCACTGGCCGGACCGATCGAACTCCCGACCCTCTGCTGGCCCGGCGACATCGCGGGCCACATCACGGATGCCGCGGCCGCCCAATCGGGACTGCCCGCGGGCATCCCCGTGATCGCCGGAACGATCGACGCCTGGTCCGAGGCCGTGAGCGTGGGTGCCCAGCGTCCCGGCGATCTCATGCTCATGTACGGAACCACTATGTTTCTCGTCAACACGGTTCCCGAGCCGGTCACCGCCGTCGGACTGTGGGGCACGGTCGGCGCCTTCCCCGGGACACACAACCTCGCGGGCGGCATGGCGACATCCGGCGCGATCACGGGCTGGCTGCGCGATCTGCTCGGCGCAGGCGACTTTCCCGAGCTGCTAGCGCTGGCCGCGGCATCCGGTCCGGGCGCGCGCGGGTTGCTCATGCTTCCTTACTTCGCGGGGGAACGTACCCCGATTCAAGATCCGAGCGCACGCGGTGTCATCGCGGGACTGACAATTTCCCACACGGCGGGCGATCTGTACCGCGCCGCCCTGGAGGCGACCGCCTTCGGAGTGCGACACAACATCGAAGCCATGCAGCTGGCCGGCGGTTCGATCGAGCGCATCGTGGCCGTCGGCGGCGGTGCGCAGGGCAACCTCTGGACCCAGATCGTCAGTGATGTCACCGGGCTTCCTCAGGTGATCCCGAGCGTACTGATCGGTGCGAGCTTCGGTGCCGCCTTCCTCGCCGCTCTCGCCGTCTCAAAGGCAGATATCGACTCGTGGAACCCGCCGGCCGAGGTGCGACAGCCCGATCCGAGCGTCCGTTCGGACTACGACGAGTTGTACGCGTTGTACCGCGACCTCTACCCGGCCACTCGGGAGATTACCCACTCCCTCGCCGATCGGCAGAGCCGATCGTATTCCCCTTCCCTTTCACCCACCGCGACACAACCCCACACCAGCAATCAGAAAGCGAGTCTTGTATGACCAACTACCTCCTGCCCACACCGCTCACCCGTGCATCGACACCCGAGCGCACGATTTTCACCGTCGCGAGCGGTGACCTGCGTCAGGCCGCAAACCTCAAGTGCTGGCCGACGCAGCAGCAACTCGAATCAGACTTCGGTTCGGCGGTGAATCGGTTCGGTTGGGCCGTTCAGCGAGGACATGCCGCTGACGCTTTGAGCGGTCACGGATTCATCGACAGCCAGCGCATGGGCATCGAGGTTTTCAAGACCATCCCCAGCGACGCCCCGATCGTTGTGGTTGAGGCCGTCTGGCAGTACAGCCACCATGTACTCGCCGGCCTGCGCGCCCACCGGGGGCCGATTCTCGTCGTGGCAAACTGGGCAGGGGATTACCCCGGACTGGTCGGCCTGCTCAATCTCACCGCAAGCCTCACCAAGGCCGGCATCGTTTACTCCTCACTCTGGAGCGAGGACTTCACCGACGAATGGGCCGTGTCACAGCTTCAAACCTGGCTGGAGACCGGACGGATCATTCCCGACGAGAGCCACGTTCGCGATCTTCCCGCGCTTGATTCGGCCATCCCCGAGGTCGCCCTCGGTGTGGCGCTGGCGCAGCAGTTGCAACAGGAACAGGCCATCATCGGCATCTTCGACGAGGGTTGCATGGGCATGTACAACGCCATCATCGATGATGAGTTGCTCAACCAGTTGGGAATCTACAAGGAGCGTCTGTCCCAGAGTGCCCTGTTCGCCGAAATGGCGCTGGTCACCGATGCAGAAGCAGACACGGTGAAGACCTGGCTGGACACCGCCGGGTTTACGTTCCACTTCGGCCAGGACGACGCCACCGAGCTCACTCCCGCCCAGGTGCACAGCCAGTTCAAGATGTACATCGCCGCGCTGCGCATTTCGGATGACTTCGGCCTTGACGCCGTCGGAATCCAATACCAGCAGGGCCTCAAGGACCTCGTCCCCGCGAGCGACCTCGCCGAAGGCCTCCTGAACAACGTCGAACGCCCTCCGGTCTTCTCCCGTGACGGCAAGCGAGAGCTGTACGCCGGAACGGCCCTGCCGCACTTCAACGAAGTGGATGAGGGCGTGGCTGTCGATGCGCTCATCACGAACCGGGTCTGGACCGCGATGGGACTCGATCCCGCGAACACGCTCCACGATGTGCGCTGGGGCGAAGAGTACAACGGTGAGTTCGTTTGGGTCTTCGAGATTTCCGGATCGGTCCCGGCTTCTCACAACGGCGGCTACGACAAGAGCTACAGCATGCGTCAGCCACCGATGTTCTTCCCGCTCGGCGGTGGAACGCTCAGTGGCGTGTCCAAACCGGGCGAAATCGTCTGGTCGCGGGTTTTCATTATGGATGGCGTCCTCCACGTCGACCTCGGTCGGGGCCACGTCGCAGACCTCCCCGCCGCTGAGACCCAGCGCCGGCTGGACGCAACCGACCCGCAGTGGCCGATCATGCACGCCGTGCTCGACGGAGTCACCCGCAACCAGCTGATGGGCCGGCACAAGGCCAACCACGCGCAGGTCGTTTATGCGCCGGATGCCGACACCGCCGACCGCGCGCTGGTCGCCAAGGCAGCCCTGTTTGCAGAGCTCGGTGTTCTTGTACACCTGTGCGGCGACGTCAGCGTATAACGACAGCAGCCAAGCACACATAAAGCAGCCCCCACCCGATCGGATGGGGGCTGCTTTATGTGATCAGGCCGTGAAACTACTTGTAGAGAACGGCTGCAATCTCAGCATCTTTCATGTTGGTCTTGTCGAACCAGAAGTAGCCGGTGTCGATGACCTTCTCCGGGGTTTTGCCGTTGATGGCGTCGAAGGCGGCCTGAACCGTCGCCTCGCCGATGCCGATGGGGTTCTGCGTGATCGCGCCGGCCATCAGGCCACCGGTGATCGCGTCGATCTGAGCCTGACCGGAGTCAAAGCCGATGACGGTGAGTTCACCCGGAGCAAGTCCGAGCTCGCCGACCGCGTTCACAATGCCGATGGCCGAGCCCTCGTTGGTGCCGTACAGGCCCTTGAGGTTGGGGTGTCCGGCGATCATGGCCTTGGCGATATCCGCGGACTTCAAGTGGTCACCGTCGCCGTACTGAATGTCAACGATCGTGATGTCCGGGTACTTGGCCGCGATCTGGTCAACGAACCCGTCGCGACGCTCAACGCCGGTGGAGTTGATCTGGCTGTGACCGACGATGCCGACCTCACCCTTGCCGCCGATGAGCTCTGCCATGTGGTCGGCAGCGAGCGCGCCGGCGCCCAGGCTGTCAGTCTTTGCGATGCTCAATGGGTAGTCACTGTTGCACCCGGCATCGAACTGAACGACGGGAATGTTCGCCGCCTTCGCGGCGTCCATCAGCGAAACGCACGCTTCGGGATCGAGTGCTGCATAGCCGATCGCATCCGGCTTCTTGTCGATGGCGGCCTGAAGCATCTGCAGCTGGCTGTCCACCTCAGTTTCCGAGGCCGGGCCGTCAAACGTGACGGTGACGCCGAGCTCAGCGGCCTTGCTCTCGGCTCCGCTCTTCACGGCCTGCCAGAACTGGTGCTGGAAGCCCTTGGACACCAAGGCGATATACGGCTTGTCGCTGCTTGCAGCATCGCCGCCGGCGTCTGAGCCGCCCGCCGAACAGCCGGCCAGGGCGAGCGAGATAACGGCCGCAGCGGCCAGGAAGACAACTCTCTTTTTCATCGATTAACTCCATTGTTTTTTCGGTGGACAACTTCGTAGCAGTCACGTAATACTAACGAAATGGGTGCTGGAAAGACTGCATAAGTACAGGTAGATACACGATCGTTACATTGGCGTAATCACGCTGATGCAACCGATTTCAAAAATCCTGAATGCGACCTGTCGGGGCTAGGAAACGTCCCGACGTTGACGCAAAGCATCGGTGAACACCGCGATCAAAATAACGACGCCAATGACAACGTTCTGCCATTCAGTTTGGATCGACATGATGCGCAGCCCGTTGATCAGCACGCTCATAATGAGGGCGCCGATCAGGGTTCCGAGGATCGATCCTCGACCGCCCAGGAGTGACGTTCCACCGATAATGACGGCAGCGATAGCCTGTAGCTCGTAGCCGGATCCCAACTGAGGCTGGGCCGAGTCCAGTCGCGCGCCGATGACAACACCGGCGACGCCGGTGAACAGGCCGGCGACGGTGTAAATCACGATCTTCCACTTGCGCGTGTCCACCCCCGACAGTCGGGTCGCTTCCTCGTTGCTGCCGATTGCGAAGGTGTAGCGACCGAGCAGTGTCTTGCTCAGGAGTACATAGGCAAGGAGGGCGAGCACGAACAGGATCAAGACAGCGTTCGGGAGGCCGGGGATGACGGACCCGAGAGCGATGTCCTTGAACCCAGCAACGCCGCTGAAATAGATCGGGCGAACTCCGGAGATAACGAGCGCGAGTCCCTGCGCGATGAGCATCATCGCGAGGGTCGCGATGAAGGGCGGCAGCCTGAGAATTGCGATGTTAAAGCCGTTGACAAAACCCATCAGCCCGCCGGTGAGGACACCACCGATCACTCCGACCATAAGCGGCAGCTCGAGGTTGACCAGGAAAATTCCGGTCATAACCGCCGCGAGTGTCATCCCGGTTCCGATAGAAAGGTCGATCCCGCCGGTGATGATCACGAAGGTTGTTCCCAGCGCCAGGATGCCAATCACTGCCGTCGAAAGCAGTATCCCGGAAATATTGCTCCAGGTGAAAAAGTTACTGCTCGCAAACGAGAAGAACACGAGCAGCACGACGAGCGTCGCAAACGCAAGCGATTGCTGGATCTGAGCGCGCAGGAAGCTTTTGGTCGAACGGCGCGGTTCTGGGGCCCCTCCCACGACGCCTGTCTGGTCAGTTACGGGGGTAGCATTCATGGCCGTCACAGCTCTTTCTCGTCGCCCATGCGGGTGGCGTAGTCCATTATTTTTGCCTGATCGGCATCTTCGTTGTCGAGAATTGCGGTAATCCGCCCGTTGGCCATCACCACGATGCGGTGCGACAATCGCAACACCTCCGGCAATTCAGAGGAGATCATGATGATCGATTTGCCTGCGGCCACGAGTTCGTTGAGCAGCTTGTAAATCTCTTCCTTGGCCCCAACGTCGATGCCCCTGGTCGGTTCATCGAAGATGAGAATGTCACAATCCCGCGCGAGCCATTTGGCAATGACGACCTTCTGCTGGTTGCCGCCGGACAGGTTCTTGGTTGTAGCCGAGATCGAGGGGGTTTTGATTCGCAACGACGCGACGTAGTCGCGCGACTTCTGCTTGCCCTTCATGGTGTGGACGAAACCAAGGGCATCGGTGTAGTCGCGCAGGGAAGCCAGCAAAACG
Organism: Cryobacterium sp. TMS1-13-1; assembly: GCF_004403125.1. NCBI lineage: Bacteria > Bacillati > Actinomycetota > Actinomycetes > Micrococcales > Microbacteriaceae > Cryobacterium > Cryobacterium sp. TMS1-13-1. Next base: position 62,559 of record NZ_SOGX01000008.1, read on the forward strand.
TTGGTGTTCACGTCTTGTTCGAGCAAGAGGCCGTACGCCTTGCGGTCTTCCGAGAGGTAGCCGATTCCGTGCGCGACCGCATCAGAGGGCTGCTTGATATTGACCGGTTTACCATTGATGTGCACACGACCGCCGTCGGAGAGATCGGCACCGATAATTGCTCGGGCCACCTCCGTGCGCCCGGCACCCATCATGCCGGCAAAGCCGAGAATCTCCCCGCGCCGCAGTTCGAAGGAAACATTTTTGAGGAGTTGGCGGGTGTTCAGCCCCTCGACTTTGAGCACAATATCGCTGTTCGTGTGGGCGCGCGCTGTCGGACGCGCACTGGCCTCGATGTGTCGACCGACCATCATTTCAATGATGGTCGGAATGTCCAATTGCTCCTTCTGCAAGGTACCGATGTATTCACCGTCCCGCAGAACAGTGACGCGATCGGTGATCCGACGCAGCTCATCCATGCGATGCGAGATGTAGATGATACCCGTGCCCGCACTCTTCAGCCCCTCGATGAGGGTGAAGAGCGTCTCGGTTTCTACATCGGTCAACGCCGACGTTGGCTCATCCATGATGAGCACCTTCGCATCGAAGGAGAGTGCCTTAGCGATCTCCACCATCTGCTGCTTCGCGACGGTGAGGGTTTCAACGAGGGCCCTCGGGTCTAGGTTGATGCCTAGACGCTTGAGCAACTCGTCAGCTTTGCGGTTGAGTGCCCGCTCCCGCAGAAACAGCCCTCCACGCGGCTCGCGTCCGATGAAAATATTCTGCGCAATTGTCAGGTGGGACATCAGGTTCATCTCCTGATGAATAATGCTGATGCCGAGCGCCTGAGCGGTCTTGGGGCTGTCAATGGACACCTCCACCCCATCGAGGAAGATGCTGCCCTCGTCTTTGGTATAGATCCCGGAGAGAATCTTCATCAGGCTGGACTTCCCGGCACCGTTCTCCCCGACCAGCGCGAGAACTTCCCCGCGGTCGAGTTCGAATTGAACGTCTTTGAGCGCCTGGACGCCCGGAAAGCTTTTGCTGATTCCGGTGACTCTCAACAATTGGTTTGACATACATCACCTACTTCATCGGAGGATGGACCTCGGCTTCGCGCCACTTGATCATGACAGATATCAGCTCAAAGATCCGACCAATTGCGAAACAATTGGTTCGGTTATGAGCTGTATCCTAATGTATCTAATCCGTGTCGTGCGCAATAGTCTGGCGGTGCTGGTTTCGTGCGATGCAGAATTCAATGAAGAAATTTGAGAGAGAAGTCCACGTGCAAATAGGCGCCCACGCCCTCGTTTTTACGGGAACTTTTGACGAAGCAGGATTGACCCTCGCGATCGAGAAGACCAAAAAGGCGGGTTTCGATCTGATCGAAATTCCGCTGATGGACCCGTCAACATTCGACCGCAGGCTGGCGGCACGACTGCTCTACGACCACGATCTGGCGGCCACCGCATCGCTGGGACTCAGCCAATCAACAGACCTTACCAGTGCAGATCCCGCGTGCGTTGCGGCCGGCGAGAGGACGCTCGAGGAGTGCCTCGACATCGTGCATGCGTTCGGCGGCACGCGGTTATGTGGTGTGATTTACAGCGCCATGCAGAAGTACCTGGAGCCGGTGACCGCCTCTGGCCGGGCGTCAAGCGCCACCGTGATCAACCGGCTGGCTTCGCGGGCCGCGGGCCTCGGCATCCACTTGTCACTGGAGGTGGTCAACCGGTATGAAACGAATGTCATGAACACTGGCCGTCAGGCTTTGGGGTTTCTCGACGACATCGATCACGATAACGTGTCAGTACACCTTGACACGTACCACATGAACATTGAGGAGTCGGATCTTTTCTCCCCCGTGCTCGATGTGGCAGACCGGCTCGGGTACGTGCATATCGGAGAGAGCCACCGTGGCTATCTCGGCTCGGGAACAGTGGACTTCGGATCCTTTTTCCGCGGCCTCGCGCGTATCAAATACGACGGGCCGATTGTGTTTGAATCCTTCTCCTCGTCCGTCGTCAATCGTGACCTCAGCCGAACCCTCGGCATCTGGCGCAACCTTTGGGAAGACTCCGATGACCTGGCGGCACACGCCAATATCTTCATCCGAAACCAGCTCCGGGCCGTGCAGTCAATCTCACTCCAGTAGCCCCGCGCAGCCTTCTGGTCGCCGCGGCGACCCGAAGGCTGCGCTGCCGCTACTCGTGACCGACGAGACCCTTGCGCACGATGACACAACCGTAGGTGCGCGTTTCGCCGGTGCGCACGATGACATAGGCATCAGCGACATCCCGATAGAAGTCGAATCGTTCGACGAACCGAGCACCGGTCAGGTCGATCCGGGCCGCTTCCAACAGCTCGGTCTGCACCGGAAGAACCGCCCCATCGGCCGAGGTCATGAGGTCCACCGCCGGGGAATCATCCAGCGGCAACACGCTGCGGATGGCCGCCAGGACCTCCGGCGCCGTGGTACCGGGAAGCTCCACCAGACGGTTGGCCAGCCGTGCGGCCGGAAAGTGAGCATCCACGACGATGACCTTGTCCGAGTGCCCCATTTCCTCGAGGTGCTTGAGCAGATCGCCGTTCAGGAGCGGGTTGATTCCAGTGAGCATTGAAGATTCCAATCGTTAGTCGGTCAGGTGGTAAATCCGTGCGGCGGTGCCGCCAAGGATGCTCGCGCGTTCCGGTGGGCTCAGTTCAGCGGCAAGCTCGCTGATCACCTGCCAGGTCGGCTGATACCCGCCGTGCGGCACGGAGATGGGCCAATCGCCGCCGTACATGAGGCGGTCAGGGCCGAAAAGGTCGAGGGCGATCCGCCACACGTCGCGGAGTGCATCGGTCGAATACGGCGCCGTCATGCTTCGTAACCCGGAGAATTTCGCCACCGTTCCGGGGTGCTCGGCAACCCGGCTGAGGGCCAGGTGCCAGTGCGCAAAATCGTCCCGACCGCGCGGCGGCGTTCCGAGGTGGTCAACCACGAGGGTCAGTTCGGGCAGAGCGCGCACCAGCCGCTCGGCCTGGGCGAGATGACGCGGCCAGGGATCATGAAGGTCGAAGGGCAGTCCTCGCTTCGCAAGGATGGACAGAGACTCGCGCACCTCCGGCAGGTCGAGAAAATCCGCCCGCGGATCGTCATTTATCAGGTGGCGCACACCGCAAAAGGACCGGTGCTCGCCCCAGCGCTCGAGGGCATCGACGCTCCTGCGCACATCGTCGAGTGGGACCCAGCCGACGACACCGCGAACCCAGGGGCGGCTCATCGCCACCTCGAGCAGGTACGCCGTATCGACGAGGGAATCCTCCGCCTGCACCAGCACGGCACCGTCCATTCCGGCCGTCTTCAGTTCAACCTGCGCCTGCTCGGCGGTCCAGCTGGCGTACAGGGCGCCGTGCTTAGGGCCGAGCCATCCGTACTCCGACACGGTCAGATCCCACAGGTGCATGTGCGCGTCGATGCGCTCGCCCGATGCGGTCACGCCGAGATGAGTTTCTGTTCGATGAGCCGCTGCCAGAGTTCGCTCGGGATGACCTCGGCCATCCGCTTCGCATTCTGGGCCAGCTGTTGCGGGCTGCTCCCGCCGACCACGACACAGCGCACCAAGCTGTCACGCAGCGAATATTGCAGTGCAGCGGCGGGCAGCGACACCCCAAAATCGTGGCAGACGGCAGCGATACGCTGCACCCGGGCCAGCAATTCAACCGGAACGTCGCCGTAATCGTAGCGGGCGTCTGCCCCGGGACGATCAGTGGCGAGCAGCCCCGAGTTGAGCACGGAGGCATTGACGATTCCGACGCCGAAGTGTCGGCAGGCCGGTACGATCTCGGTCAGCGCGGACTGATCAGCCAGCGTGTACCGGCCCGCGATCATGATGAGGTCGAGCACGCCGGTCTGCACACAGGCCAGCAGCGCGGCCGTGGCCATGGATCCCACCCCGATGCGGCGCACCAGCCCGGCCTCACGCAGCCCGACCAGGGCCGGAATAGCCCGGTTGAGCCCGTCCTGAAGCTCATTGCGTTCGGGATCGTGCAGGTAGACCACATCAAAGCGATCCAGGCCGGTGCGCTCGAGCGACTCATCCAGGCTGCAACGGATGCCGTCGGGCGAGAAATCCCAGACGCGCTTCAGATCGGCGGGCACCGCGAAATCATTGTCCAGGTCGAGCCGGCCCGCACCCTCCGGGTTCGGCCGCAACAGTCGGCCCACTTTGGTCGACACTGTGAATTCATCCCGCGATTTTGTAGCCAGAAATGCACCGAGGCGGCGCTCCGACAGGCCGAGGCCGTAGTGCGGGGCTGTGTCGAAGTGCCGAATTCCCGCGTCCCATGCGGCGCCCAGAATCAGGCTGGCATCGGCATCCGTTATCGCCCGGTAGAGGTTTCCCACATTGGCGGCGCCGTAGCCGAGCCGCCCGGGAGTGAATTCAGTCATTTCTGGTGAAAGCGTACTCGTCCCGGCTGGCGGCCAGCATCTCGGTACCGGCGCCCGGCGCCGTCGGGGCTTGGTAGGCGCCGCCGCGCATCGCGACCGGGGTGACGAAGTGTTCGTGCAGGTGATCGACGAATTCGATCACCCGACCGTCCTTGGTTCCGGAGACGGCGACGAAGTCGAACATGGAGAGGTGCTGAACCGCTTCGCACAGGCCCACCCCGCCGGCGTGCGGGCAGACGCGCACGCCGAACTGGGCTGCCAACAAGAGGATCGTGATGTTCTCGTTCACCCCACCCACGCGGGTGGCATCAATCTGCAGCACCTGCAAGGCATCGGCCTGGAGAAACTGCTTGAACATGATGCGATTGGCCATATGCTCGCCGGTCGCAATGGGAATCGGTGCTACGCCCCGCGCGATGGCTGCGTGCCCGAGGATGTCATCCGGGCTCGTCGGCTCTTCGATCCAGGCCACATCGAACTCCGCCAGGTGCGACATCCACTCGATCGCCTCGGCAACGCCCCAGCGCTGGTTGGCGTCGACACCGATGCGAATGTCCGGCCCGACCGTTGCACGAGCCAGGCGCATCCGTCGGATGTCATCGTCGAGGTTGCCGCCCACCTTGAGCTTGATCATGCCAAAACCGTCGTCGACTGCCTCGGCTGCCAGCCGGGCTAGTTTCTCGTCGCTGTAGCCCAGCCATCCCGGTGTCGTCGTGTAGGCGGGGTAGCCGGATTCGAGCAGTTCGACTTCGCGCTCGGCCCGACCGGGCAGCGCCGCCCGCAGGATACGTAGTGCGTCGTCTGGAGTGAGCGCATCCGTCAGGTATCGAAAATCGACGAGGTCGATGATCTGCTCCGGCGTCATACGGGAGAGCAGTTGCCACAACGGCAACCGCGCGCGTTTCGCCTTCAGATCCCAGAGGGCGTTCACCACGGCACCAATGGCCATGTGCATGACGCCCTTTTCCGGGCCCAGCCAGCGCAACTGCGAGTCCCAGACAAACTCGCGCCAGGTCGCGCCCATGTTGTCGAGGAGGTCTTCTGTGGTGCGGCCGACCACATGCTCGGCCAGCGCGGCGATCGCCGCCACCTGAACATCGTTGCCGCGACCGATGGTAAAGACGAATCCGTGCCCTTCGAGGCCGTCGTCGGCGTCGGTGACGATGCGTACGTAGGCAGCCGAGTAGTCGGGGTCCGGATTCATTGCATCCGAACCGTCGAGGGAGGTCGACGTAGGAAAACGAACGTCGCTGGTTTGCAGCGCGAGAATTGTACTCACAGAATTTTCTCCTTGTTTGGCACCCCGAGCCTAAACATCCGATGTATAGAATGTCAATCGAGGACTTGATTCGGAGACACCGGACGCTCAATGACGAGAGTTGGCACATGAAGTTTGCCCGCCTGGGCCCGATCGGCCAGGAAAAGCCCACGGTGCTGGTCGACGGCACCTACTACGACCTATCGCCGATTACTGCGGACATTGACGGGGCGTTTCTCTCCACTGGTGGGCCCACGGCCGCCCGTGTCGCACTGGCTGCCGGGGAACTCCCGCCGCTCGAGCACGCCGACGCGCTGCGAATTGGTGCGCCCATCGCCCGACCGAGCGCTGTCATCTGCATCGGAATGAACTATGCAGCCCACGCAGCAGAATCCGGAGCCCTCCCCCCCGAGATCCCAATCATGTTCCTCAAAACCCCCAACACCGTCGTGGGGCCGAATGACACCGTGGAGATTCCGCCCACCAGTACCAAGACCGATTGGGAGGTCGAGCTCGGAGTGGTAATCGGCAGGCGAGCCTCCTACCTCGCGACCCCGGCGGACAGCATCCACCACATTGCCGGATTCGTCACAGCGAACGACCTCTCCGAGCGGGACTTTCAGATGAGCGTCTCGGGCGGGCAGTGGTCGAAGGGCAAGTGCGCTCCAGGTTTCAACCCGACCGGGCCCTGGCTGGTCACTCCCGACGAGGTGGACTACCAGAACCTCACGCTACGCAGCTGGGTGAACGGCGAACCGAGACAGGATTCCAGCACCGCTGACCAGATTTTCAGCGTGGATTTCGTGATCTGGCACCTCAGCCAGTATCTGACCCTGGAACCCGGGGACCTCGTGCTCACCGGCACTCCGGAAGGCGTGGCGCTATCCGGGCGTTTCTCTTACCTGGCAGCGGGGGACACCTGCGACATCGAAATCGAGGGCCTCGGACGTCAGCACCAGAAGTTTGTCCCGACCTCCTTTGAAAGGCACACGCATGAATGAGTTCGAGAAACTCGTAGCCGTTGTCACGGGCGGCGCGTCCGGGATTGGCGCCGCGATTGCCGACCGCTTACACGCCGGTGGCGCCCGCGTGGCGGTGCTCGACCTGAACCCGCACGACGCAGCGGCCGCGCACTTCGCGGTGCAGACCGATATCGCCGACTCCGCCTCCGTTAGCGTCGCGATCTCCGCGGTAGCCAAGGAATTTGGACGCATTGACATCGTTATCAACAATGCCGGCATCGGTGCGCAGGGAACGATAGCTGACAATGACGACGAGGAGTGGGCGCGCGTGCTGAGTATCAATGTGATCGGCATTGCCCGCGTCACTCGGGCCGCCCTGCCCTGGCTGCTGCGTTCACCGTCCGCGGCGATCGTGAATATCTCGTCGATCGCAGCCACAGCCGGACTGCCGGAACGGGCCCTGTACAGCGCGTCCAAAGGCGCAGTACTGGCACTCACCCGCGCTATGGCGGCCGACCACCTCCGCGACGGCATCCGCGTGAACTGCGTGAGCCCCGGCACCGCAGACACACCCTGGATTGGTCGGTTGCTCGCGAAGGCCATCGACCCCGCGGCGGAACGCGCCGCGCTCAACGCGCGGCAACCGCACGGCCGCCTCGTCGATGCGCAGGAGGTCGCCGACGCCGTTGCATACCTGGCCAGCCCGCGTTCCGGTTCCACCGTGGGCATCTCGCTGGCGGTCGACGGTGGCATGCAGCAGTTGCGGTTGCGCGCCCAATAACGACCGAGGGCCGCCCGGTTCGGTGGTGCGCCCCGAGGAAGCGCCACTGAGCACCGCTGTGTCGACGGCCGGACGCCCGCCCGTCCTTGCCTGAGCATCTACTGAATTACGGCTGTTCCCTCGCCCGGGGCGCGCAGGCCGGTCAGACTGAAGGGCATGACTCTTACCCAGCTCCAGAAGGCCGAACTCCTGCTCTCGCTGCACGTGCCCGGCGAGCCCCTCATCGTCACCAACGTGTGGGACGCCATCACCGCCAAGGTCGTGGCCGATGCGCCCGGCGTGAAGGCCCTCGCCACCGCGAGCCACTCCATCTCGAACGTGCGCGGCCTGCCAGACGGCGAGGGACTCTCGCTGGACGAGGCCATCCGTGCCGCCACGATCATCGCCGGCGCCGTCGACCTGCCGGTCTCTGCCGACTTCGAGAAGGGCTACGCACCGGATGCTGCCGGCGTGACCCGCAACGTGCGTCGCCTGATCGAGGAATCCGGCATCGTCGGCATCAACATCGAGGACTCTGTCGGCCCCGCGAAGGCCCCGCAGTTCGACATCGAGACCGCCGCCGCCCGCGTGGTCGCCGCGAGAGCCGGCGCCGAGCAGAGCGGCATTCCCGTCGTCATCAACGCCCGCGTCGACACCCTGGCCGGCGGCGGCGACTGGGACGAAGCCGTCGCCCGCGCCAACGCCTACCTCGGCGCCGGCGCTGACGTCATCTTCTTCCTCGGCCTGACCGACGAGGACAAGGTGGCCCGCGCGATCGAGCAGGTCAACGGAAAAATATCGGTGATCGGTGCGCCCGGACTCGTTCCGCTGAAGCGCCTCGCCGAACTCGGCATCAGCCGAGTCAGTTTCGGCCCGGGCACCCTCGGCCTCACCCTCGCAGCACTGCAGGCCGCGGCCACGAACCTCACCGCCCTCGGCGACTACCCGGCCGACCTCGGGTTCAAGTTCACCCTCTAAGCCACCCAGACACCGAGGCCATCAGCATCCGTTTCTCAGCGGATGCGGGTGGCCTCATTGTGTTCAACGAGTTGCCAGGTCGCGCCTTCATCGGCGGAGACCCACCCCTCCCACTTGTAGCTGTCGGGGGTGATGGCGGTGAAATTCCAGCGGATCGGGCGGCCGTCCGTGCGGGTGCCCTCCTGCCGAACTCCATGCCGGTATGGGGTGGCCACAAGCTGGCAGTATTCGCCCAGCGCCGGGGCGAAGTAGCTCACGCGCCAGGCTCCGGCGAACGGGTCGTAGACGCGCACGGTAGTGGCGACGGTTTCAAACCCAGACGGATGCGTCGTGCTCGCGACGACCTCGACGTCTTGCACGGCCCGACCGTCGAGGATGAATTCGACCATCCAGACGAAGTCACGTTCGATCCACTCTCCGGTGGTCTCGTCGAGGCGGGTACCCTTGGCGGCCCAGGATCCGACCATCTGGCCGAAGCGGTGCATGCGCCCCGGATACTCCGGCGTGGGACCGTGCGCGATGAGCGCCTCGTCGAATCGGGTGGGCATGGAGGTCATACCCCGATTTTACCCGACGCGAGGTTACGTTCGACGTATTACGTTTGCTCGGCCCGCGCGCATCCGCTTGTGTTGGAAGGCTGCGTCAGCGGTCGATGACCGTGCGGTGAAAATTTTGGAACGAGCGCGACGCCGTCGGGCCGCGCTGGCCCTGGTAGCGGGAGCCGTATTCGCTCGAGCCGTAGGGCTTCTCGGCCGGGGAGCTGAGCTGAAAGAAGCACAGCTGGCCAATCTTCATTCCGGGCCAGAGCTTGATCGGCAGCGTCGCAACGTTGCTGAGCTCGAGCGTGACGTGGCCCGAAAAGCCGGGGTCGATGAACCCGGCCGTGGAGTGGGTCAGCAGACCGAGACGTCCGAGCGAGCTCTTGCCCTCGAGCCGGGCGGCAATGTCGCCTGGCAGGGTCACCTGCTCGTAGGTGGCGCCGAGCACGAATTCGCCCGGGTGCAGAATGAACGGCTCGTAGGGCTTGGTCTCGATCAGGCGGGTCAGCTCTGGCTGGTCCTCGGCCGGATCGATGTAGGCGTACTTGTGGTTGTCGAACAGCCGAAACAAGCGGTCGAGGCGCACATCAATGCTCGATGGCTGGATCATTGCGGGGTCGAGCGGCTCCAAACCGATTCGTCCAGCGTCGAGTTCAGCCTTGATATCGCGATCTGAGAGCAGCACGGTGCCAGCCTAGCCGCGCCGGGTTGATATGCTGGCACGGTTCCGATTGTTGTTCACTCACGGTCGGGCGTGCGGATGTAGTTCAATGGTAGAACTTCAGCTTCCCAAGCTGATAGCGCGGGTTCGATTCCCGTCATCCGCTCCGAATAAGCACCGTCACGTTCTCACTGGACGACTTCGTGTGGTGCAACCGGACTGTGACCACCCAAAGTTGTCCAGTCAGCGACGAGGTTGGTCGGCACCCATGTCGTGCAGAAAGTACGCCCCGAGCGTCGTCACCAGGCCACCTCGCCGGCCCGAAAACCACAGGCCGGGCATGGGCGTTCGAGTACCCAGGTCCAGTCAGACGTGTCAGGAACGATAGGCATGGTTTCATGGTAATGCCCGCACTTCGCGGCGCTGCGGGCTCATCGTCATGGTGCGCCCGCTAGCGTGGAATAAATCAAGGAGACAGATGACGGTACTCATTGCCGGATGCGGCGACCTCGGCACCGAGGTTGGCCTGCGGTTCGCGCGGCTGGGGCACACTGTGGTCGGGCTGCGGCGCAACGCACGCCTGCTCCCCCCAGAAATCACCGGCCAGTCCATCGACCTGAGCGTCGAGAAGCCCGCCATCCCGCCAGACACCGAGTTCGTGATCGTCGCGATCTCGGCCGGCAGCCCCACGGCCCTGGCCTATCGCGCCGCCTACCTTGATGGCCTGCGCAACCTGCTCGACGCGCTCAATGAAGCGCAGGTCACGCCGCGCCGCGTGCTGCTGGTCTCGTCGACGGCGGTCTACGACGTCAACGACGGCAGCCGGGTCGACGAACAGACGCCGGCGAATCCGAAACCGGGCACCGATTCAATAGTGCTCGATGCCGAACGGATGCTCCACTCCAGACTCCCCGCCGCCACCGTTCTGCGCCTGGCCGGCATCTACGGCCCCGGCCGTGAACGCCTGATCGAACAGGTACGCGCGGGTGCCGGGCTCTCCGCCCAGTCACGCCACACCAACCGCATCCACCGGGACGACGCCGCCGCCGCGATCGTTCACCTGCTACTGCGTTCTGAGCGACCGGCGCCGCTCTATCTCGGCGTCGACAATGAGCCAGTGCGCAGTGACGAGGTGCTGACCTTTCTCGCCGCCGAGCTCGGCCTGCCCGAACCGTCGCTGAACGAGTCGGACCAGCCGACGCGCACCCGCGAAAGCCAAAGAGGCGGCGACAAGCTACTGAGCAACCAGCTTCTGCGCGATACCGGCTTCATCTTCAGCTACCCCACCTACCGGGAAGGCTACCGGGCTATGCTGGCCGGGCGCGGAATCCGCCACCCCTAACGGTGGCCCAGGCGGTCATACTCAGGCGGTCAGGCTCAGGCGGTCAGGCTCAGATCGGCATCCGATCCTACGGTCAACGCCATCGCGGACAGCATGGCGCCCAGCCGTGCTTGGTCCTCCGGGCTCACGTCGCGCACGGAGTGAGCGATGAGCGCCTCGAAGTCGTCGTAGATTTTCTGCGTGATCTGCTCCGCGGCCGGTGTCAAGGTCAAGAGCAGACTGCGTCGATCGTGCGGGTGAGCCACCCGAACCAGCAGTTGCAAGGCCACGAGTCGATTCGAGATCGCGGTCACTGCACCGGTCGTCATTTCCATCGATTCCGCGAGCAATTTCGGGGTAATGCTGCCCGTTTCCGCGACGCGGGCAATGGCGCGCAGCTCACTCCCGGTCAGACCGCTCTCGGTCGCAACCCGGTTTCGATTGCGATCCATGGCGCGCAGAAAAGCTAAAGCGGATGCCGACAAGGCATCCGGGGTGCGTCCGGAACTGTCCCGACCATACATTCGTTCTCCTGACCTCTGGTCTGTTGGTTTCGCCCAACTTAAGGCTCGCAAAATTGCCCGTGAGGGCATTCTGTTCTGTCAGTGTAGCCGCTAGATCAATTTGTAAGTTTCTTAACTCTTAAATAGTTTACTGTTTGAAGTAAATCCCGTATATTGAATCTCGCGCTGCCGAGCAGCGCGACGCGCGGAGTCAGCGGTGGCAGCGAAGCCCCCGCACGCTCCTAACCGGCAGCGCGCTCACGAACCTGTCACAACGAAATGGACCATGCAATGCAGAGCTATCGGTTGACGATCAATGACGACTGGTTTTACCTGTCGGCCGAGTACAACATTGCCGGTCTCAAGTCAGCCCTGTCCGCCGCTGTGCACAGCGGCGGAGGCTTCGTCGACGTCGTCAGCCCCATGCGGGCGCACGTCTCCCTGCTGATCACGGCCCACTCCATGGTCAAGATTGAAACGATCAATGCCGTCGACCTCCCCGATATCAACGACGCAACCCCGGTGATCGGCCCGCAGCACCTGGACGACGACTACTGGCTGGACTGAAGCCCGCAAGTCGAATCGTTGGCCGGAGGCTATTGACGGTGCACAGACAGACGGGTACATTCACGCGAACGGCTTAGTCCGCGCCACATCCAGGCCAACCTGAAAGGCAGTTCTCATGAGTTTCCTCGGATTTCTCCTGCTCGGTCTCATCGCCGGAGCCATCGCGAAGGCGATCCTGCCCGGTCGCCAGGGCGGGGGCTGGTTTATCACCCTGCTGCTCGGGGTTGTCGGTGCCTTCCTCGGTGGCTGGCTCGGCGGGCTCCTGTTCAATGTCAGTCTGGAGGAGTTCTTCTCGCTGACTACCTGGGCCCTCGCTATCGTCGGATCGCTGATCGTGCTGCTTATCTACGGCGCGATCACTAACCGTCGCAAGGCCTGACCCGCCTCAGCACACAGCGCGTCACCCAATTCGGGTGGCGCGCTGTTTTTGCGCACCGATCCCCCCAAACGGGGAGATCAGGGCCACAATTAGTACCAATCCGAAGCGGATGGAGCTCCGAATAAATAGCAACCACGGGTTAGCCGTGAATCACCTAGGAGGCACCTGAAATGCGCACATCACCCAATCGCCTGATCGCCACCGTCTTCGGCGCGGTCTATCTTCTCGTCGGATTACTCGGCTTCGCCGTCACCGGCAGTGTCGGCTTCATCGCCACCGAGGGCGGATTGCTTCTCGGCATCTTCGAGGTCAACCCGCTGCACAACATCGCGCACCTCTTGATCGGAGCGGCCCTGCTCATCGCCGGACTCTCCAACGCCATGGCAGCCAAGGCCACCAACAGCACGATCGGTGCCGTGTACCTGCTCCTCGGAATCGTCGGATTCTTCATCGCGAGCACCTCGCTGAACATCCTGGCGCTCAACACCGCCGACCACTTCCTGCACCTCGCCAGCGCGATCGTGCTTCTCGGTGTCGGCCTCACCGCAGACAAAACGGTTCACAGCAAAGCCAACGCCTAACGCCGCACCGCTTCACTCCATCCCTTCGCGCACCAAGTCAATAGGAGCATCATGTCCCCGGTCGTTCGCACCTGGCTCGGCTTCGCCGCTTTCGGCGCCGCCCTGATCCATCTGGCCGTGGGTGTGACCGCTCCATTGCCCCTGTCGGTTCTGCTGGTCGGGTTCGGCATTGCCGAACTCGGCTGGGGAATCGCCACCCTCGCTGCTGGCCGGGTGCTGGTGCCCCGGATCATCGTGGGCGCGGCGCTTATCCCGGTCTTCATCTGGGGTACCACCGCCGTGCTCGGCAGTGGCCTCGGGGTGACCAGTGGCCAAACCGGCCTGCCGCTCTACCCGATGTCCGTCGCTTCACTCTTCAACGTATTCCTGGCCGCCACGGTAGCCATCGCACTGCGCCACTCACCGACCGGGCCCCCTACGCCCGCGACCCCCAGCATTGAAACGCGACGTGCTTCCGCAGCAGGCGCTGCCACACCCAGCGGCTGGCGTTTTCTTACCGGCCTCGTCGTCGGAGGCTTTCTGCTCTCGGCGCTCACCACCCCGGCCCTCGCCGCCACGGAGGTCGGCTCCCATGCCGTGCCCCACGGTTCACACGGTTCACACGGAGTGACCGAACCGACCATCCCCGACTCCGGCGGCCACGGAGCACACTAGAGTCCCTCGCAGAGCTCACCAGCGCACGACACCACGGGTCAGGCGGGCAGCCCGGTTTCAGGGTCGGTTGGCTCCTGGCCCGACGTGTCAAGCCCCGCCAGGTTAGCCACAGGCGGCACCACCTCGATGTTCATGAACCGTTTGACGTTCTCGTCGACGATTATGTCGCTCGGTCGCAGTGGCCTGGTCAGGTACAGGCCATTGAGGCTGGTAAGCCGGCTCAGCGCAACGTACGTCTGACCGGGGCTGAACACCCGTGCTCCCAGGTCGACAATCGCCCGCTCGTAGGTCGCACCCTGCGACTTGTGAATGGTGACCGCCCAGGCCAGCCGCAGCGGAAATTGCGTGAATTCCGCCACGACATCCCGGCTCAGCTTCTTGGTCGCGGCGTTGTAGGTGTACTTGTACTTCTCCCACACCGTCGGCTCAACCTCGTGCACGTCACCGTCGATGTCGACGAACACCGTCGAGGTGACCTTGGTGACCGTGCCGATACTGCCGTTCACCCAGCGCGGCCCGCCATCGAGCGGGGAGTCGTTGCGCAAAAACATCACCTGTGCTCCCACCTTGAGCTCGAGCACCTCGTCGGCCGGAAACTGCTTTCCGCCGAAATCCCCGGTGATATCGGCCTTCGCGGTGAGCGATTTGCCCGACAGCTTCTTCAAAGCGGATGCGTTGATGCGGTTTACCGCATCATTGCGCGTCGCGAGGGTGATCACGCCCTCACTCGGCGGGGTTCGCATCCCCGCACCGTTGAGCGCACCACCGATCTCGGCGGTGACCTGACCGTGGCGCACGGCATTGAGCATGAGCTTGAAATCGTTGTCACGCTGGCGGTGAATCTCGGTGAGCTCGAAGATGCGCAGCTCGGCATCCCGCCAGACCTTGGCGTCGAAGAACCACATCGACCGATAGTGGTCGGCGAAATAGGCGCGCTCGTCGGGGCCGCCGGGCACCGGGGCCAGCTGGTACGGGTCGCCGAACAGCACGATCTGCACCCCGCCGAACACCTCGAACGGGCGTTGGCGGGCCTGACGCAAACTGCGGTCGATCGCGTCCATCAGGTCGGCGTTGACCATCGAGACTTCGTCGATCACGAGGGTGTCGATGGTATTGAGGAGCTTGCGCACCTGGTCGTTCTGGTCGATCGGGCTGTCGGCGATGACTCCGATCGGCAGGCGAAAGAGCGAGTGAATAGTCTGGCCACCCACGTTGAGCGCAGCGACACCGGTCGGTGCCGCAATCACGATCTGCTTGCTGGTGTTCCAGGAGAGATGGTTCAGCAGCGTCGATTTACCCGTTCCGGCCCGACCGGTGACGAACACGTTCTGCTTGGTTCCCTCGATTGCCGCGAAGACCAGCGCCTGTTCACGGCTGAGCGGAATCTCGGACACGGCACACTTTCTCTGGCAGGCTCATGCTGCGCGGGGGACATACCACTGTAACGTCCCGTGGACCCACAGCGAGCACTGGATCGGGCACTGGCCGCATGTCCGACCCGCCCCCCGTACAATATTTATGTGACCACCCCGGCCGAAAACCAGCGGGCGAGCGGGCGCCGCGGCAGAATGCTCCGGGCCGTCCTCGCCCTCGTGGTGGTCGCTGCCCTCCTCGCGGCCGGTCTCGTGGGAACCATCACCGCCCTCAATCGCACGGTGTATAGCGCCGGCGGATTCGTGGAACAGTACCTCGACGCCCTCGCCCGCGGCGATACCGTCGGAGCCCTCGCGCTCGGTGGGGTCATGCCTTCGGCTGCGGAACTGACCGCGGCGGAACTGACCGTCGAGTTGCCGGAGACGCTGCTGCGGGCATCCGTTTTGAGCGGTCTGAGCGATATCGAGTTGAAGAGTGACACGCCCAGCGATGCGGCCGGCGATGACACGCACCGGGTCGTCTTCGACTTTGATTTGAACGGCACAGCGTCGAGCATGGCGTTCACGGTCGAGCGGGCCGGAACCTTCGCTGGCGTCTTCAACGCCTGGACGTTTGCCGTCAGCCCGCTCGCTGTGCTGCAGGTGTCGGTGCTGCACGAACGCACCTTCACGGTCAACGGCCTCACGCTCGATACCCGCGCCCACGCGGCAGCGGATGCGCCAGCCACCTTCTCTTCCGGCGCCGCGTACCTCGCCTTCGCCCCGAACCGCTACACCATTGAACACTCCTCAGCCATGCTGACCGCGGAGAAGACGAGCGTGCGCGTGACGGCATCCGGGGCCACCGCGGTCGAGATCGACGCCCTGCCTAACGAAAAGATGATTGCGCAGGTGCAGTCAGAACTGAACAAGTTCCTCGACGAGTGTGCCACCCAGACCGTGCTGCAACCGACCAGCTGTCCGTGGGGTATCACGATCGATGACCGCATCGAGGGCGCCCCGGCCTGGTCGATCACCGGTTACCCCGCGGTTGAACTCACCGCCGGCGAGCGGTCCTTCGAGATGGTGGCGACGGCCGGACAGGCCCACATCGTGGTCGAGGTGCAATCCCTGTTCGACGGCGACATCAGCACCCGCGACGAAGACGTGCCGTTCACCATGGGGCTCAGCGTCATCGTGCAGCCCAGCGGCGCCCTGGCCATCCAGCTGCACTAGCCGCGCGGACTTTGCGCGTCGCGCTCGGTGATCCGGGCCAGGTTGGTATTGTAGGCGATCAGCTCGGCGTCTTCGTTGCGATCGGCCTTGCGATCCAGCCTTCTCGTGACCTTGGTGTCGTCGCGGCTCCACTGAATCGCCACGACAACGGCCAGCACAAAGGTCGGCAGCTCGCCGATGCCCCAGGCGACGCCACCGCCCATCTGCTGGTCGGCGATGGCGGAGAGACCCCAGGTGCGGCCCATCGCGCCGTACCAGTCGGCCAGGAGCAGCCCGGTACCGCTCATCAGGGCGAGGCCGAAGAAGGCGTGGAAAGCCATCGTCACCAGCAGCAGCAGCAGTCGGAAGGCATACGGCAGGCGGTACGGCACCGGGTCGATGCCGATCAGGGACTGCACGAACAGGTAGCCGGTGATCAGGAAGTGCACGATCATCCATTGGTGGCCGATGTGGTCGGTCGTCGCCCAGCTGAAAATGGACGTGTAGTAGAACACCCAGAGTGAGACGCCGAAGAGTAGGGCAGCGACGATCGGGTTGGCGACGACGCCGGCGAAGCGCGAGTGCACGGCGGTGAGAATCCATTCGCGCGCCCCAAGGCTGCCGTCGTGGCGCTTGGCGATGGCGCGAGCTGCCAGCGTCACCGGGGCTCCCGGAACGAGCATCAGGGGCACGAGCATGGTCAGCAACATGTGCATGAGCATGTGGGTGGAGAACAGGTACTTCTCGTACACGTTCACCCCACCGTTGGTGATGTAGAACAGGGTGAGGATGCCCAGAATCCAGAGCACGCTGCGATAGATCGGCCAGGAGTCGCCGCGGCGGTGCAGCCGCCAGACGCCGGCCAGGTAGAAGAAGATGCCGAAGGCGCAGAACAGAATCCAGGCGAGGTCGAAGCCCCACTCGGTGAAATAGCGGGAGAAGGTCAGCTCCGGCGGCAGGAGTTCGCCGGTGAGAATCTGGGCCGGTGTCGACTGCGGAATCTCGGTGGCGACAACCTGGTCGACCGGTGTCGCCGTGCGAGCGAGGGCGGCGGCTACGCCCGAGGCGAGCCCCATGAAGCCGAGTTCGGTCACCACGAGCCACCAGAACCAGCGGCCGTGCGTCGAGTCGGTCCGCTGCATCCGCTTGATGAAGAACCGGCGTTGCAGAATGCCGAAGCCGCCGAGGGCGACGAGGGCAGCGACCTTCACGAGCACAAGCAAGCCGTACGGGCTGAACAGGTTGTCCCAGCTGCCGATGCGCAGTTCGGCGCTGACATAGCCGGAGGCGGCCACCACGACGAAGGAGACCAGGGCGAGGGAGGAATAGCGTGCAATCACCGAGCGGATGCGTTCGCCGTCGAGCTGGGTACGCAGCACGATGATGGTCAGCAGGCCGCCGAGCCAGATCGCCGCGAAGACAAGGTGCAGGCCGAGGGCGGTGATCGCAGCGTTGTGGCCGGCAGCGCCCGCCGAGTGGCCCTGCTGGGCCATGGGCAGCAGCGAGAGCAGCGCCAGCACGGTGACGAAGATCAGAGCGGTCTGATTGCGCACGGCGAAGCAGAGCACGGTGACGCCGGCGGCGATCAGCGTGGTCGCGAGCCAGGCCTGGCCGAGGTCGATCTGGCTGAAGAACTGACCGACCGTGGCGCTGAACTGATCACTGAAGCCGAAGGGAACATTGGTGACCTGGAGAAAGGTCAGAAAGCCGGTGACAGCGGATGCGACGGCGAACAGTGCGGCCGAGGCTGCGGCGAAGTCGAGGGCGGTGCCGAACTCGCGTTCCCTGGGGCTGAGGGCGAAAAGCGTCAGCACGAGGGCACCGATCGTTCCGGCCGCGCTGATGTTGACAATGACCTTGGCGAGGGGAAGTCCCCAACGCACCACCGGCCCGGGGTCGGCCAGCAGTTGGGCCGAAGCTCCGCCGCCATAGGCGAGGGCAACAAGGGTGGACAACACAGCGACCAGCAGCAGGGCTGCCGGTCCGAGAACGCGGACGAGACGGGGCACCCGCCCAGCTTATTCGCCCAGCCCTGGGCATCCGTCTCGCCTGAGGCCGGTGCCCGGTGCCGGCGCGCGCCGAGCCGTGAGTTTTGGCCCGTTTGCCGGCCTTTTTCGACGAGAAATTCACGTCTCGACGCGGCCCTCGATCGACATCGGATGCCCGGGGACGCCAAAGGGGGCGCCGACCGTGGTCGACGCCCCCTTTCAGTACTGAAAGCTACTTCGCGGCAGCCTTGAGCTTGCTTCCGGCGGTCAGCTTGACGCGGTGGCCGGCAGCGATGGCGATTTCGGCGCCGGTCTGCGGGTTGCGGCCGGTGCGAGCAGCGGTTGCGGTGCGCTCGACGCCCAACCATCCCGGGATGGTGACCTTGCCGTCAGCGGCAACGGTCTCGGCCAGGGTTGCAAAGAATGCATTCAGAACGCCGTCAACGGCGGCCTGGCTCTGTCCGGAGTCAGCGGCAACCTTGGCAACGAGCTCGGTCTTGTTCAGCGACTTGTCAGCCATTGAGTGTCCTCCTCGGACCTTCGTCTGTATAAACAGCGATATTCGTAATACGGATGCTCCTCGAGAGAGAAGCCCCGCTGGTCGGTTCGACCGAGTTGAAATCTAGCATTGATCCGCCAAAATCCCCGGATTTACGGCGATTTTCGACCATTTCAGGGCAGTTTCACCCGCTCAGACACCCGATTTCGCTCTCCGCGAAAGGTCGTGAACAACAAAACGGGATGTCGACCGAAGTCGACATCCCGTTTTGATGGTTCAGAAGCCGGCGAAACCGGCTACCAACTGCACTTACCAGCGCAGGAGTTACCAGCTGGACTTGGTGATGCCGGGCAGCTCGCCACGGTGCGCCATGTCGCGAAAACGAACGCGCGAGATGCCGAACTTGGAGAGGTGGCCACGGGGACGACCGTCAACGGCGTCACGGTTGCGCAGGCGCACCGGGCTCGCGTTGCGCGGCAGCTTCTGCAGGCCCTTGCGAGCAGCTTCACGCGACTCGTCGGTGCCGGCAGGGTCAACCAGGGCCTTCTTGAGCTCAAGGCGCTTGACGGCGTAACGCTCGACGATGACCTTGCGCTGGTTGTTCTTGGCAATCATGCTCTTCTTCGCCATGTTTAGCGCTCCTCACGGAAGTCAACGTGCTTACGGATGACCGGGTCGTACTTCTTGAGTACCAGACGGTCGGGGTCGTTACGGCGGTTCTTCTTGGTCACATAGGTGTAACCGGTTCCAGCCGTGGAACGAAGCTTGATGATCGGACGTACGTCATGAGCCTTAGCCATTAGATCTTCACCCCACGAGCGAGAACGTCCTTGACGACGCTCTCGATACCACGAGCATCAATAACCTTGATGCCCTTTGCGGACAAGGTCAACGTGACCTTGCGACGAAGCGACGGCACGTAGTACGTCTTCTTCTGAACGTTCGGGTCGAAACGACGCTTGGTGCGTCGGTGCGAGTGCGAAATGTTGTGTCCGAAGCCGGGAACAGCTCCGGTCACCTGGCATACAGATGCCATGGTTTCCTCCATTACCGAAGAGCGAATGCTCTTCCCAAGATCCCTTGTCGACGGGCAGAACCACATCGGCCCGGAGCTAACTCAAGGCCGGGGGAGAATCGCCCGCAATGTACGCACACAGGCGTAGCAGCTCTCAACGCTACTAGATCCGCGCGCCTCCCGCAAACTCTCCTGGCCGCGAGAGCGGGTGAACGGTTACTTCAGCGAGCACGAAGCAACCGTTCACCCGCTCTCGCACAACTTGTTAAGCGGATGCTGCGGCTGCTGCTTGACTCGTCGCCGTTGCAGTGCAGGCGGCGCAGAGACCGAAAACATCCACGACGTGGGCGGCGGCGGTGAAACCATTCTTGGCGGCGACGTCTTTCGCCCAGGTTTCCACGGCATCCGCTTCGATCTCGACCGTGAGCCCGCAATTGCGGCAGATCAGGTGGTGGTGATGATCATTGGTGCTGCACGCGCGATACAGGCTCTCGCCCTCCGGCGACTGCAGGGAGTCGGCGTCACCCTTGACCGCGAGGTCGGCGAGGGCGCGGTAGACCGTGGCGAGGCCGATTGGGGATCCGGTCGCGTGCAGGGCGGAGTGCAGCGCCTGGGCGCTGACGAAGCCGTCGTTGGCATCGAGGGCGCCTCGAACGGCCTCACGCTGCCAGGTGTTTCGCTTCATGACTTCAACCGTAGCGATGTTCGCGCGGGCTGGCGCGCATCCGCTTCTTGGGGCACCCGCGCGGCACCGACCAATCGCCGAGCGACCAGGGCGAGCAGAAAGAACGCCGCCGCGGTGAGGGCGATGCTGGGGCCAGCGGCCACATCGAGCGAGCGGGAGAGCAGCACGCCGACCACTCCGGACGCTGCACCGAGCACGGGAGCGATCAGGAACATCTGTGAGGTCGTGCGCGACACCAGGCGGGCCGCGGCGGCGGGGGCGGCGATCAGGGCGATGGCGAGGATTGCCCCGATGGCCGGCATCGCGGTCACGACCGTGGCCGTTATGAGCACGAGGGTCAGCAGTTCGATCGCCCATTCTCGATAGCCCGCTGCGCGAAAACCGTTCACGTCGAAGGTCGAGAAGATGATCTGTTTCCCCAGAAACACGATGGTCAGCACTGCGAATGCCAGCACGATGGTTACGAGGGTCACATCTCTGGTGGTCACCGTGAGAATCGAGCCGACCAGATAGGAGTCGACCTTGACCGGCAACGAGGGGTTGAGTCCCTGCAGCAGAACACCGAGCGCGAATCCGGCGGTGAGCAGAATGCCCGATGCGACCTGATTTCCCTGTCGCTTGACGCGTCCGATCATGGTCATGATCCCCACAATGAGTACGCTAGCCACTGCGGCGCCGAGCGGGATGCTCACGCCCAGGATCGCGGCGCCGACCGCTCCCGGAAAGGTCGCGTGGGTGAGGGCCTGGGCGAAGAAGGTGCGCTGGCGCAGTACCACGAGGGTCCCGACGAGGCCACTGAGCGCGCCGATCAGCAGCGCGGCGAGGAGCGCCTGCTCGAAGTAGCCCATCAGCGCAGCACCGCGCCCGCAGTGCGACGAGGGCCGCCGATCCGGTCAATCCCGAGCCGAGCGACCAGGGCCAGCACGTAGCCGCCGACGAGCACGAGCACGACGGTGGCGCCGCTCGGCAGGTCGACACCGCGGTTCACCGAGGCTTCGTAGCCGAGCGCGAGACCCAGCCAGGCGGCCAGAATCGCGAAACTGGCGGCGACCAGAAAGAGCAGCCAGAGGCGACGGGTCACCAGACGAGCGACCGCGCCCGGCACGATCAGCACGGCAAGCACGAGCAGGTTGCCGACCGCGCTACTGGCGGCCACCACGACCAGGGCGATGGCGACGTTGAGCAGAATGTCGAGGACGAGCGGGCGGTATCCGGCCGCAGCGGTGCCCTCGAGGTCAAAGGCGCGAAAGACCTGCTCCTTGAGGGTGAACCCCACGATAATCAGCGCAATCAGGCAGACCACGACGGTCTGATTGACCTCGGCCGCACTGACGGTCAACAGCCGCCCGAACAGCAGCGCGTCGAGCTGGCCGACGTAATTTGTTTCCCGTGAAACCACAATGATTCCGACGCTGAACATGGCCGTAAAAACGATCGCGATCGCAGCATCCGAGGTGACTGCCCGTCTGACGATCACCGTGAGCACGACTGCGGCGATGAGGGCCGCCACCAGTGCTCCGACAAAGAGTCCGTCACGACCACCCCAGACGAATCCGATCGCCACCCCGGGGAAGACGGCGTGGGTGAGTCCGTCGCTGATGAATTCGAGTCCGCGCAAGTTGACGAGTACGCCGACGAGGCCGGCCACGAGGCTCAGCACCACGAGCACGAGCAACGCCCGAGCCATGAAAGGCAGATCGAACGCGGTGATCAGCACGGTATTCATCACCGGCGTGACGGCATCCACTCAGTGACCCCCGTGGCCGGGAACCACGATGGTGTGCTCGTCCATTTCGACGCCGACCGAGCCGAACGCCTGCTGCACGTTAGCGAGGGTCAGCACCGTATCGCGCGGCCCGAACGCCACCTGGGCGCCGTTGAGCAGCAGCACGCTTTCGCACACGGCGCGGGCCAGGTCGAGGTCGTGGGTGGATACCAGCACGGCGACCCCCTGCAGCTTGAGCCGCTTTACCGTTTCGATGAGGGCATCGCGGTTCACCTGGTCGAGTCCATTGAAGGGCTCATCGAGCAGAAGCAAACGCGGGGCGGATGCGACGGCTCGCGCCAGCAGACCGCGCTGCTGCTGCCCGCCCGACAGCTCCCCGAACCGAGTCTTGGCTCGATTGCTGAGTCCGACGGTCTCCAGCGCCTCGGCGACAGCCTGCCGATCAGCCTTGGCCGGCATGCGCCACCAGCCGAGCGAGCGGTAGCGGCCCATCATGACGACTTGCTCGAGCGAGACCGGAAAGTGCGGGTCGAGCTGGTCGGTCTGGGGTACGTAGCCGATGTAGCCGGCGGGGGCTGGCCACTGGCCGAGCACCTCGACCGTGCCGTCCGTGCGGGTGATGAGTCCGAGAATGCCCTTGAGCAGGGTGGACTTGCCCGAGCCGTTCGGGCCGATCAGGGCAACGGCCTGACCCGGCAACACGGTGAAATCAATGCCGGTGAGCGCAGGCTCTGCGCCGTAGGCAAACGACGCTGCCGCCACTCGAAGAGCGGCGGCAGCGCTCGATGTTGGTGTTTCTTGAGAAGTGTTCTCGATCACGTGTTAACTATTGCAGCTCGGCGGGCAAAGCAGAGGGTGTGACGCCCCACGATTCGAGCATCAGCGTTGAATTGTGCAGCTGCGCCTTGATGTAGGTGTCGCCGGCGCTACCGTCGGGGCCGAGCGAGTCGACGTAGAGGGCGTCGTCACCGGAGTAGACGGTGACGCCGGCTTCGGTGGCGATCGTCTCGGCGGTTTTCGGGCTGAGCGACGCCTCGGAGAACACGGCCGTCACACCGGTGGCCGTGATCGCCGCGACCAGTGAATCGATCTCGGCGGCGCTCGGCTCGGCGTTGTCGTCGAAGCTCGGAATCACCGATCCGACGTAATCGATGTGGTAGGCAGCGGTGAAGTAGCCGAGGGCGTCATGGTTGCTCACGAGCAGGCGGTCGCTTTCCGGCACGGTCTCCACGTTGGTGCGGATCCAGTCGTCGAGCGCACTGAGCTGGGCGGAATACGCTGCGGCGTTGACCTCAAAGTCCGCGGCGTTCTCACTGTCGGCAGCCACGAGGCCGTCGGTGATCGTCCGCACGATGGTCTCGGCGTTGTGCACGTCGGTCCAGATGTGTGGGTCTCCACCGTCGTGGGCGTCTTCGGCCTCGCTGGCGTGGGCATCCGCTTCTTCGTCAGCGTGGTCATCCTCCGCCGCGACTTCGTCGGAGTGATCTTCGCTGGCCCCAACCTCGGAGATGGTGATGCCCTCGTCGGCGTCGATGGTGACACCGTCGAAGCCCGACGCGGCGATGGCGTCGTCGAGCCACTCCTCGAGTCCGACACCATTGATGACGAGCACGTCGGCGGCGCCGAGCGCAGTCAGGTCGGCCGCGGAGGGGTCATAGCTATGGGCGCTCTGGTTGGGCTGGATCAGCTGCGTGAGGTCGACACCGCTGGCGTCACCGATCACGTTGCGGGTGAAGTCGGCGACCTGGGTGGTCGTGGCGACGACCTTGAGTCCAGCGTCCGCGCTGTCGGCGCTGGCGGTCGTGCCGGCCGAGCACCCCGAAAGGGCGAGTGCTGCGGACGCGAGGAGTGCGGGAACGGCGAAATATCTCTTGTGCATGCTTCGAGATTAGCCCTGTTGATAATGATTGTCAAAACCATTAACCGTGCCGGAGCGTACTACTGGTAGCTGACGAGGTCGGGCACCGGCACGACCTGCAACAGGGTTTGCTCCGGGCTGAGCCTGGGGGTGTCTTCGTCGTAGAAGTTCTTCCACCCCCAGGCGACACCGGCCGGGGCATCCACGTGCAGTGCCGACCAGGTGGCCTGTTTGTCGGGCTGGCCGCCGAGACCGTCCACGTGAATGAGCAGTCCGATCTCCGGATGCGTCACGTCGAGCAGCGTACGGTTGCCGATCATGCTGGAGCGAAACTGGTGCAGGACGAGGAGTTTCTGGGGCAGGGCCTCCTCACTGGTCAGCGCAGCGAGCCAGCTGACGACGGCATTGATCTCCGCCACATCGACCGAACCGATCTGCACGAAGTGGCGCTGATCTCGTCCAGGGGCACGACGGTTCGGGCCGTCAGCGACGCAAAGGCCAGGGGGGATGCCAACCGCCGCACGCGTACATCGACCGCCGCCAACTCGCCCTCCTCGACCGTTCATCCTGAGGTCTACCACGATCGGGGCGTCACAACTGCGGTCAGGTCGAAGGAATGGGCCACATTCGACGCTGACCGTGGGTCTTTCCGCCGTTGTGAACGACGCGCCGTCCTACTCGAGCAGCAGGGCCGGTTCCTCCATGATGCTCGCGACGTCGGCGAGAAAACGGCTCGCGACGTCGCCATCGACGACCCGGTGGTCGAAGCTCGCACCGATCGTGGTCACGTACCGCACCCGTACCTCGCCGTCGACGACCCACGGCTTCTGCTTGATCGTGCCGAGGGCCACGATTCCGGCCTCCGGGGAGTTGAGAATGGGGGTGCCGGTGTCCATACCGAACACGCCGATATTGGTTATCGTGATCGTGCCGTTGCTCATCTCGGCCGGGCTGGTCTTGCCGTCGCGCGCGGTCATGGTGAGCTTCTCGAGCGCCGCAGCGAGCTCGAGCAGGCTCATGTCCTGCGCTTCCTTAATGTTGGGCACGATCAGCCCGCGCGGGGTCGCCGCGGCAATGCCGAGGTTGACGTAGTGCCGCACGATGATTTCCTCATCGGTGAAGGTGGAGTTCACCGTTGGATTGCGGCGCACCGCCCAGATCATGGCCTTGGCCATGATCAGCAACGGCGAGACGCGAATGCCGGCGAAGTCGGTCGAGGCCTTGAGCCGCTTGACGAATTCCATCGTGCGGGTGGCATCCACGTCGACGAACAGGCTCACATGCGGTGCGGTGAAAGCGCTCTTCACCATGGCCTGGGCGATGGCCTTGCGAACGCCCTTCACCGGAATGTGCTCGTCGCGATCGACCGGCCATTCCGGCGTCTGGATGTTGCGGAACACACTGGCCTGGGTCGCCCCGCGCAGCACGTCTTCCCGGGTCACGTCACCCACCGGGCCGGTCGCTTCGACGAGGGCGAGGTCGACGCCGAGGTCTTTGGCGAGCTTACGAATCGGCGGCTTGGCCATGACCGGGCCGACGGATGCCGCGCGCCGGGTCGGTTCCAGCGGCTCGGCCCGCGGGCGCACCGCGGGTTCGGGCGCCAGCGTCTCGTGGGCGACACTCGAGCCGCTGTGCCGACGCCGCCGGGTGGGCATCGTCGCGGCAGCGCCGCGGCCGACGAGAAGCGGTTCGGGCGCCTCATCGCTGATGCTGCTGCTGGTGTCCGTTGTGAGCGTGGTCGTGTCGGCGCTGTCAGTGTCGGCCGTCTGCGCAGCGGATGCACCGGCATCCGCTGCCAAACCGGCCGCCGGCAGGTCTGCACTCGCGTCGGCGTTCGGCCCGCTACCGGAATGTATCGTGATGATCAACGTACCCACGTCGACCGTCGTGCCCGCCGCGACCAAAATCTCACCGACGACTCCCACGAACGGAGACGGCAGCTCGACCAGGGATTTGGCCGTTTCGATCTCGACCAGCACCTGGTTGATCGTCACGGTATCGCCGGGGGCGACCTTCCATTCCACGATTTCGGCCTCAGTCAGGCCTTCGCCGACATCGGGGAGGGTGAATTTCGACACGCTCATAAGGCGCCTTTCTTGAAGTTCATAAGTACCAATTAGTAAGCGAGAGCGCGGTCCACGGCTTCGAGCACCCGGTCGGGACTCGGCAGAAAGTGCGTCTCGACCGCCGCCGGCGGGAAGGGGGTGTCGAAGCCGGAGACGCGCAGCACGGGCGCTTCGAGCGTATAGAACGCCCGCTCGGCGACCGTGGCGGCGATCTCGCTGCCGACACTGACAAAGCCGGGGGCCTCCTGGGTGACCACGAGGTGACCGGTCTTCTGCACGGAGTTCAGAATCGGTCCGTAATCGATCGGGGAGATCGAGCGCAGGTCGATCACCTCCAGGCTGATGCCCTCGGTGGCGGCCAATTCGGCGGCCTGCAGCAGCACGCTCACCATGGCGCCGTGGCCGACGACGGTCACGTCGGTCCCGGCGCGCACCACGCGGCTGGCGTGCAGCGGCGTTCCGCTCTGCTCGAACCGCACGTCGCCCTTGGGCCAGTAGCGGCTCTTCGGCTCGAAGAAAATGACCGGATCGTCACTCGCGATAGCTTCCTGCATCATCCAGTAGGCATCGTGCGGGTTCGACGGGCTCACCACGCGCAGGCCGGGGGTGTGCGCGAAGTACGCCTCCGGGCTTTCCTGGTGGTGCTCGATCGAGCCGATGTGTCCGCCGTAGGGAATGCGAATCACGACGGGCATGATCAGGCCGCCCTCGTGGCGGTTGCGCATACGCGCCAGCTGGCTGGTGATCTGGTCGAACCCGGGGAAGACGAATCCGTCGAACTGGATCTCACAGACCGGACGAAACCCGCGCATGGCCAGGCCGATGGCCGTGCCGATGATTCCGGACTCGGCGAGCGGGGTATCGAGTACGCGCTTGTCGCCGAATTCAGCGATCAGCCCCTCGGTGACCCGAAAGACGCCGCCGAGCGGGCCGATGTCCTCGCCCATCAGCAGCACCTTGGGATCGTCCAGCATCGCCCGGCGCAGGCCGGCGTTCAGGGCCTTCGTCATCGGCAGTGAAGCGGATGCTACACTCGTGTCAATGACAGCGGTCATCAGTTCTTCCCCTCGTCGAAAGACGCTTCGTAGCGTTCCAGCCAGGTCTTCTGCTCGGCCACGAGCGGATGCGGTTCGGCGTACACGTTGTCAAAGATCACCGATTGCTCCGGGCCGGTGATCTCCAGCGCCCGCTTGCGGGTGTCGGCAGCGAAGTCGGCCGCTTCTTCATCGACGGCGTCGAGGAACTCCTGCTCGATCCCCCGGCCCTGCAGATAGCTGCGAAAGCGCACGATCGGGTCGCGGGCCACCCAGTAGGCAAGTTCGTCCGGATCACGGTACTTGGTGGGGTCGTCGGCGGTGGTGTGCGCGCCGACCCGGTAGGTGAGTGCCTCGATCAGTGCCGGGCCGTGGCCGGCGCGGGCGTCATCCATCGACTTCGCGGTGACGGCGAAGCTCGCGAGCACATCGTTGCCGTCGATCTGGGTGCCGGGCATGCCGAAACCACCGGCGCGCAGGTAGAGCGGAGTGCGCGACTGCCGGGCGACGGGTACCGAGATGGCCCAGTGGTTGTTCTGCAGAAAAAACACCTGCGGGGTCTGGTAGCTGGCCGCGAAGACCAGCGCCTCGTTGGCGTCGCCCTGCGAGGAGGCACCGTCGCCGTAGTAGACGATGACGGCCTGGTCGGTCTCCGGGTTGCCGGTCGCGGTCGACCCATCGAGTTGCATGCCCATGGCATAGCCGGTGGAATGCAGCGTCTGCGAGGCCAGCACGAGGGTATAGAGGTGAAAGTTTCCGTGTTCTTCCGGCACCCAGCCACCGAGGGTCACGCCGCGCAGCATCCGCAGAATATCAACGACGTCGAGGCCGCGGATCATGCCGACGACGTGCTCGCGGTAGGAGGGAAAGACGTGGTCCTGGGGCCTTGTGGCATAGGCCGACCCGACCTGGGCGGCCTCCTGGCCGTGGCTCGGAACCCAGAGGGCAAGCTGGCCCTGGCGCTGTAGGTTGGCCGCTTCGGTATCGAACTTTCGCACCACGACCATGTCACGGTAGAAGCGGCGGTGGTCCGCCTCACTGAGGCGATCGAGGTAGGGCAGAAATTCCTCGGCGGCGGCATTGGGTTCGAACATGCCGTTCGGGGAGATCATGCGTACGCAGGTCTCGGCCCCATCGAGGCCGAAGGCTGCTGACGTGGGCGCTGCTGTCATGGGCACAGTCGCATCGTTTCGGGTGGCTGACACCGTACTAACCTATCTTTCGTGCCGGGTGACCGGCGGGAAGGGCGTCGACAAGATCCGCGCTCATTAATAGGAGTGTCGCCACAGCCTGCTCCTCACCGATCGACACCCGAATGCCCTCCGGCACGAAGGGGCGCACGATAAGGCCGGCCTCGCCGAGAGCCTCGGCCACGCTCGCGGTTTCGGCACCCGTGGGCAGCCAAAGAAAGTTGCCCTGCGGCTGGGGAATGTTCCAGCCCTGCTGGGTGAGCGCCTTCCAGGTTGCATCGCGACGCGCAGCAATGGTTCGAACCCGGTCAAGCAGTTCCTTTTCGGCGTCGAGCGAGGCGATCGCTGCCGCGGCTGCTGGCGCGGTGACCGAGAGCGGGATGGCGGTCGCGCGGGCGGCGTTCAGAATATCTACCGGCCCGAGGGCATAGCCGATGCGCAGTCCGGCCAGGCCGTAAGCCTTGGAGAAGGTGCGCAGCACGACCAGATTCGGGTAGCGGGCCAGGAGCGGCGGGCCGGTCACGGCATCCGCTTCGGTGACGAACTCGATATATGCCTCATCGAGAATGACCAGCAGATCGGTCGGGACAACGGCCATGAAGGCCTCGAATTCGTCCTTGGTGACGATGGTGCCGGTGGGGTTGTTGGGCGAGCAGACGATGACGACCCGGGTCTGGTCGCCGATCGCGGCGGCCATTTCGGGTAGGTCATGACCGTGATCGGCGCGGTTGGGCACGCGCCCGCTGGTCGCGCCCGCGACGGTGACGAGCGAGGGGTAGGCCTCGAACGACCGCCAGGAGTAGAGCACTTCATCGCCCGGGCCGGCGGCAGCGAGAATCAGCTGGGCCAGCAGGGCCACCGAACCCGAACCGACGTGCACCTGGTCGACATCGACGCGGTATTTCGCGGCGAGGCGTTCGCGCAGGGCCAGCGCCGAGGCATCCGGGTAGCGGTTGAAGGCCGTTTCGGCGGCGACCGCCGCCACGACCCCCGGTAGCGGGTCAAAGGGGTTCTCGTTGCTGGAGAGCTTGAAGTCACTGGCGTCAGCCGGTTTGCCCTGCTTATAGGCCGGGAGTGCGATGATCTCCGGGCGCAGGCGGACGGAGGGTCGGTCGGAGAGGCTCACTCGTGGAGTCTACGCCCGCATATATTCGCAATGGCGAATGAATGATTGCCCGCCTTTCGACCGCGCGGCCCGGGCGCCGCCCCGACGGCGCTTCCCGGTGAGATAGTAGGGACATGGCCAGATTCCTGATCAAGTTGATCGTCAACGCGGTGGCCCTGTGGCTCACCGCCCTGCTCGTCACCGGAGTGCACGTCATTCCGTACGCACCCGACTCGGGTGCGAGCGTGATTACCTACCTGCTCATCGCGCTCATCTTCGGGTTCGTGAACACCGTCGTCGGCGGCGTCGTGCGGGTCGTCGCATTTCCGCTGTACATTCTCACGCTCGGACTGTTCGCACTCATCGTCAACGGTCTGCTGCTGCTGCTCGTCGCCTGGCTCTCCGGGTTTCTGGGTTTCGGCCTCGTTGTCGATGGCTTCTGGTGGGGCGTGCTCGGTGCCCTGGTACTCGGAATCATCTCCTGGCTGCTCGGTCTGATCGTGCGCCCGGTCACCAACCGTAACTGAGCCGCGCCGTCACTTCGGCGCTGGCCCGGCCGGCAAGCGGATGCCGCGCCACAAGACGGCCTCGCCCTCCGCGCTCCCGACAATGCCGGTCACCGTGTCCTGAAAATTTTGCAGGTTCTCTTCTGGGGAGGCGTCGATGAGTTGCGCCGTCTCGCGGTAGCGATCAAGGTGGTGGGCCGGCACGTCCTCCCCAACCGGGGGTTCGGTCGTCGCGAAGACCTCCCGACGCACGGTGAGACGATCCTCCGAGTCGATCAAGCATGACCCACCAAGAGCCGTCACCACGTCATCGCTGTGCTCAACGGTGAGCGTCGCGACACCGAACGGCACCGGAACACACGTTTCCGGTGCCCCAAAAGTGGCCACCGCCTGCACGTTGAACGCCTCAGAGGCAGCTACCTGCGTGGCGACGATGCCACCCTGCGAATGACCGGCCACGACTACTGGATCACCGGGTTCAACGCCGGCGGCCTGCATCGCCTCCATCACCGACCGAAAGGACCCCGCGTTTTCCTGGGCAATCGCAGACACGTTCGCGGCGAGGTCGAAGGGCTCGTTCGTGGCGACCGGATCCCAGTCGACAGTCCCACCGATGTACACGGCCCAGGACGTTTGCTCGCCGTCACCATATTTCTCGATGCGAACCTGCGCCCCGCCCTTGGCGGCTTTGGGAATTCGCGCGGCCACGTCACTCACCCCGGTGGGTGGCTTCAATTTTGCCAAAACACGGACCCGCCGCACCCGTACCGCGCCTTCCCGCAACAGCCCGCCACTTCGCGCGACGGCGAGCACGGCGACCGCGGTGCTCGAGATGCCCGTCACACCCAGGCCGGTGTCTCCGACAATCAGGTCAACTCCAAGAGGCACTCCCAGTGCGCCCAGAGCGACGTCATCGAGCGAAGAGACGAGCAGCTTGGCCATCAGGACCGTTTGCGGGTCCGTGATAACCCGTTGGTCGAGAACAAACCCGTAACCCGTCTCGCGCTTCACGAGCCCCGCCATCGCCCAGACGACCAATCCCAGAGCAGGCAGAGAGGTTGCCATTACTCCCAGGACCAGTGGAGTGGCTCCGAGCAGGAGCATCAGCCTGATAATCGTCCCGACATCATGCCCCACTTTCGCGCTCCCCAGCACGGCCAGTTGCAGGGCGCTGCGCTCAGCCCAGCCGTACCGTTCCGCGGCAGCCACCAGGGACTCGGCCAGGTCGCCGCTGCGCTGCTTCAGTTCGCCGAGCGTCCCACTGGCCCAGAGCAGGGGTATCCCTGCGTCCCCCGGCGTCCATTTCATGGCCCCACCGGCGGAGTCGAGTTGCCGGATACTGTCCACCCTGACGCGAAAGTCCTCGGCCTGGGATTGGGCATACCGCAGCATCTCGGCCTCGGCCAGTACGACATCCGTTGACACGATTGTGGTTCCCCCCACGGACACTGTCAGTTCGCTTCCACCCACGCCAACGTCGTACTCGCTCATTGCTCCGACTCCAGCTGCCAAATGTTCTGCCTTAACTGGTCCTGCGCTTCGTCCAGAAAGTTCACGACCAGGCCCAGGTCGTGAACAATCTCTGCGACCCGCTCGCGGTAGGCACGCTTCGAGGCCGACTGCCAGAATTCGCTCTCGTCCCCCCGGCGTAACCGTCCCTGTAAATCCACGACATCGGCTGTGAGGGCCTGCACCCGCAGCCGTTGAGCTCGAAACACGGAAAGCTGATCGGTGCGCCCCGATGCGATGAGTCCAGCCAAATCATCCATAGCACCTCCCCGACAGGACCGATCGTCGCAGAATCGCCGGCCACCGGGCCTCCCCTCGACGATTCTGTGCACAGACTCCGGATACTGGGCATGTGCAGGAGCCGAATCTACTCCACAATGGGACACATGTCTTTCGCGTCACTCACCCCCGACGAGTCGACGCCATTCCGCATCATTTTCGTCTGCACCGGCAACATCTGCCGATCGCCCATGGCCGAGGTCGTGCTGCGTGATCTGATCACGAAGCTCGGCCTGGGGCGACTGATCGCGACCAGCTCGGCCGGCACCGGAGACTGGCATGTGGGTGAGCAGGCCGACGGTCGCACGATTACCGCGCTGGCCAAGCGGGGTTATGACGGCAGCCACCACCGGGCTCGCCAATTCGATCCGCTCTGGTTCGCCGACCACGACCTGGTCGTCGTACTAGACCGCGGCCAGGAGCGCATCCTGCGGAACTGGGCGCTGGCTGATCGCGATCGCGCCAAGGTGCGCCTGCTGCTGAGTTTTGACGCCGAGCAGGCCTCCCTGTGCGACGTGCCAGACCCCTACTATTCCGACGATGCGTTGTTTGACTCCGTATTGGGCATGATTGAGAGTGCCAACCACGCACTTTTGAAACAACTTGCACCCGCAATTCGACAGGGAGTCCAATGAGTCACCTACCCGTACAGGTTCTAAGCCCGCTTGACGGCCGCTACCGATCCGCCGTTTCCGATCTGGGCGAGTACCTGTCCGAGGCCGGCCTCAACCGCGCCCGGGTGCGCGTGGAGGTCGAGTGGCTGATCACCCTCACCGACCGCAGCCTGTTCGGCTCGGCCCCGCTGACCGCCGAGCAGAAGCTCGCCCTGCGCGCCCTGGTGACGAATTTCGGGCAGGCCGAGATCGATGAGCTGGCCGAGCTCGAGGCAACCACCCGGCACGACGTGAAGGCTGTCGAATACCTCGTCCGTCGCCGCCTCGGCACGCTCGGCCTCGCCCACATCAGCGAGCTCACCCACTTCGCGGCGACCAGCGAGGACATCAACAACCTCTCCTACGCCCTCACCGTGCGTGACGCGGTGCAGACAGTCTGGCTGCCCAAGCTTCACCTGGTCATCGACGCGCTGCGCAGCCGTGCTCTCGAATTTCGAGCGGATGCAATGCTGGCCCGCACCCACGGGCAGCCCGCGACGCCGACCACCATGGGCAAGGAACTCGCCGTGTTCGTCTATCGACTCGAGCGCATCGTGGCCCAGATCGACGCCGGCGACTACCTCGGCAAGTTCAGCGGCGCCACCGGCACCTTCGCCGCCCACGTCGCCGCCGAGCCGTCGGTGGACTGGCCCGCCGTTTCCCGCGAGTTCGTCGAGGGCCTCGGCCTCGGCTGGAACCCGCTCACCACTCAGATCGAGTCGCACGACTGGCAGGCCGAGCTGTACTCCCGCGCCTCCCACGCCAATCGCATCCTGCACAACCTGGCCACGGACATCTGGACCTACATCTCGATCGGCTACTTCCGCCAGATTCCGCAGGCCGGAGCCACCGGATCCTCCACCATGCCGCACAAGATCAACCCGATCCGGTTCGAGAACGCAGAGGCCAACCTCGAATTGTCCTGCGCCATTCTCGACTCGCTCGCCGCGACGCTGGTGACCAGCCGGCTGCAGCGCGACCTCACCGATTCCACCACCCAGCGCAACATCGGCGTCGGTTTCGGGCACTCGCTGCTCGCCCTCGACAACATTCTGCGCGGCCTCGGCGAGATCGACATCGACCGCGCCCTGCTCGAGCGCGACCTCGACTCCAACTGGGAGATTCTCGGTGAAGCGATCCAGACCGTGATTCGCGCCGAGGTCTCGGCCGGACGATCCTCGATCGAAGATCCCTACGCCCTGCTCAAGGAGCTGACCCGCGGCAAGCGCATCACCAGCGCCGATCTGGCCACCTTTGTCTCAGCCCTCGATATCGGCCCGGCCGCGAAGACTCGCCTGCTCCACCTCACCCCGGCCGGCTATGTCGGCCTCGCCGACTCCCTGATCGACTTTCTGCGCTAGGAGGTCCTGATCGGTTAAACGGCGCACGTTGCGGATTGCTCCGGACGTGCGCCGTTTCATCACCGGCCGGGGTAGACGATGACCTTCATCTGGCCGGGCTGGCGACCGGCATTGAGGGCCTGCTCAGCGTCGGCAAGCGCAAAGGTGCTCGTGACCAGCACATCGAGGTCGACGGCGCCGCTCTCGACCAGCTGAATGCCGAGCGGCCAGGTGTTGGTGTAGCGAAAGACGCCGCTCAGCCAGATCTCCCGGTTCTGAATCCAGGAGACGGGCAATTCGACGGTGTCGTTGCCCATCCCGACGAGGATGGCCCGGCCACCCGGTCGCACCGCCAGAATTCCGGCCTGCACCGCCGCCGCAACTCCGGAGGCGTCGATGAACGCATCCACTTCCAGGCCTTCGACCGAGTCGACCCTGGGGTCGAGGGCGACGGTGGCCCCGTGCTCGAGGGCGAATGCGCGACGGTCATCCGCGATATCCGTGATGTAAATTTTTGTGGCACCGAACGCGCGTGCAGTCTGCGCCAGGATCACGCCGATCGGGCCGGCGCCAGCTATGAGCACCGAGCTTCCCGGGCTGATGTCGGCGCGTTTGCAGGCCCAGATCCCGACCGAGAGTGGTTCGATCAGCGCGGCGGCCTCGTCGGAGATACTGTCCGGAATTGCATAAGCAAAGTCCGTTTGAATCGCCACGTACTCGCAGAACGCCCCGTCGATCGGCGGCGTCGCAAAAAACTCGATGTCGGGACAGAGGTTGTAACGACCGGCCTTGCATTGCTCGCAGATGCGGCACGGCCGCTGCGGTTCGACGGCCACACGCTGCCCGATGCGAGCGGGGTCGACCCCCGAGCCGACCGCGGTGATGCGTCCGGACAACTCATGACCGAGAATAAGCGGATGCTCGACCACATACGGCCCAATTCGGCCGTGCTGGTAGTAATGCACATCGCTCCCGCAAACACCGACCGCGGCAACCTGCACAAGAACTTGGTCGTGTTCGAGGTCGGGAACGGGGACCGTGTCGACGGTGACCTCTCCGGCAGCGCGCAGCAAGGAGGCTTTCATCATGGTCACTGGGGGTTCTTTCGGTAGGAGTGTCGTGGCTGAGGCATCCGTCATGAACGGTCCTCGATGGACAGGTACGACATGACGGTAGCGTGCGCGCCCTTCTCAAGGAGCGAATCCAACGCCGCCAGGTAGGCGGCGGCGAATCGCTCGTTGTCGGCGAGATTTCCGAACAGTTTCTTATTGCGCACGAAGGCGAGCCGGTCGCCCCGCTGAGTCTGCGCGATGGCCACAAGCTCGGCGCTCAGGGGGTCGACGACCGTGATCGGCTCGCCCTGTTCGTCGATGCCTTCGGCATACCGCGCCCAACTGGCGACGATAGCGGCCGAGCACTCGATCTCGCCACCGCTGGCGAGCTGATCGTGAATGACCGGCACGAGCCATTTGGGGATTCGGTCGGATGACTCGGCGCAGAGCCGGGCGAGAGTGTCGCGCACCTCGGGGTTGGAGAACCGCGCGATTAGCGTGGCCTTGTAGTCGTCGAGGTCGATTCCGGGCACCGGTTTGAGCGTGGGTGTGCCCTCTCGGTCCATGTAGCGTTGGACGAATCTGCGGAGGGCGTCATCGGCCATGGCCTCGTGGGCATAGCGGTGGCCGCTGAGATAGCCGAAGTAGCACAGGGCCTGATGGCTGGCGTTGAGCAGCCGCAGCTTCATGTACTCGTAGGGCGTGACGTCCTCGACCAGCTGCACACCAGCCTGCTCGAGCGGCGGACGACCGAGACCGAAGTCGTCTTCGACGACCCACTGAAAGAACGGTTCGCAGACCACGGGCCAGCCGTCGTGCAGCCCGGTGAGGGCAGCAGCTTCGATGATGTCGTCGGCCGAGGTGACGGGGGTGATGCGGTCGACCATCGCGTTGGGAAAGTGCACGTTGTGCAGCATCCACTCGCCGAACTCGGCGTCCTTCTGCACCGCGAAGGCCGAGAACATGCGTTTCGCCATGTCGCCATTGCCCTGAATATTGTCACAGGACTGCACCGTGAATGGCTCGAGCCCGCGTTCGCGTCGGCGACGGAGGGCCTCGGTGACATAGCCGAAGACGGTCGTCGGCACGGCTCCGTCGACCAGGTCCGCGATGACTCCGGGGTGGGTCTGGTCGAATTCGCCGGTCACCCGGTCGAAGTTGTAGCCGCCCTCCGTGATCGTGAGCGACACGATACGGATAGCAGGGCTAGCCATTTTCTCGAGCACGGCCTCCGGATCGTCGGGCGCGAACAGGTACTCGATCATGCTGCCGATGATCGATGACTCGCGGTGGCCGTCCGGGTGTTTGAGGGTGACCGTGTAGAGGCAGTCCTGCTGGTCGAGCACTTCCTTCATTCTGCGGTCGCCCTCGAGCAGTCCGACCCCGCAAATCGCCCAGTCCTGGGCGAGGCCGGCGTTCATGAGCTCATCGAGGGCGACGGCCTGGTGGGCGCGGTGAAAGCCGCCGACACCGAAGTGCATGATTCCCGCAGTGAGGGTCGAGCGGTCGTAGCTGGGCCGGGCGACACCGGACTTGAGGTTGCCGAGTGTCGCCGTGCACAGTGTGGGCTGCGCCATCTACTTCACCGCTCCCATGGCGAGTCCGCGTACGAGCTGCTTTTGGGCAACCCAGCCGGCGATGATGACCGGAAGCACGGCGATCGTTGACGCGGCGGAGAGCACCGCAAGGAACTGGCCACGACCGTCGACAAAGCTCGCCAGAAACGGCGGCGTCGTGCGAGCGATCGAGGTCGTGAGCAGCGTGGCGAGAAAGTACTCATTCCAGGCGAAGATGAAGCAGATCAGCGCGACGGCCGCGATTCCGGGCAGCAGAATCGGCAACACCACCCGGATCAGTTCGGTGCGCAGGTTTGCCCCGTCGATCTGGGCGGCTTCAACGATCTCGCGCGGAACCTCGTTGAAGAACGACCGCATCATCCACACAGCGATCGGAAGGTTCATCGCCGCGTAGAGCAGGCCGATGGCGGTGATGTTGTCGAGGGCGCCGAGGGCCTTGAGAATGAAGAACACCGGCAGGATCGACGCCGCAGCCGGCAGGAAGCGCGTGGAGATGAAGAAAAACAACACGTCCTGCACGCGCTTGATCGGGCGGATGCTGAGCCCATAGGCCGCGGGGATGGCGAGGAGCAGCACGATCGCCGTCGACGAGATGCTCGCGGTGAGGGAGTTGAGCAGGTAGGTTCCCATGCCGCGGTCGAAGACGAGCTGGTACTGGTCGAAACTCAACGCGGTGAAGAGGGTCGGCGGGATAGAGGCCGCTGCGCCCTCGGTCTTGAAACTGGTGAAGACCATCCAGGCGATCGGAAAGAAGAACATCAGCACCAGAACCCACGTCATTGTCGTGATCAGGGTGCCCTTGAGCGTGCGCATCAGCGTTCACTTCCGTTCATGAATACTTTGAAAAGGGTGCGGAGAGCGATGGTGGCGACGGCGATCGTGACGATGACCGTGACGACCCCGAAGGCGGCGGCCTGCCCGACGTCGAGTCCGATAAAGGCCCGCTCATAGAGCAGATAGGAGAGGGTCTTGGTGCCGCCCGTTCCTTTGGTCATGATCGCGATCGGGTCGAAGGCCTGCAGCAACATGATCGACCCGAGCAGGGTCGCGATTTCAATGTACTGGCGCAGGTGCGGCAGCGTCATCCACTGGAAGGTGCGGAACGGGCCGGCACCGTCGACGGACGCGGCCTCGAGCACTTCCCGGCTCTGGCTCTGCAGCCCGGCGAGCAGGATGAGCATCATGAACGGCGTGTACTGCCAGGTCAGCATCATGATGATGGTGAGCGCCGGAAAGTCGGTGTTCCAGGCGATCGAGGGCAGACCGATGAAGTTGAGTCCAACGTTGACCATGCCGACGTTGACGTCGAGCATCGACCACTTCCAGATGAGCGCCGCGGCGGCCGGCATCACCAGGAACGGCGTGATCATGAGGGTGCGGGCGAGGCCCTGGCCCATGAACTTGCGGTCGAGCAACACGGCAAAGAACAAACCGAAAACGAGCGACAGCACCACGGACGAGCCCGTGATGACGACGGTTGCCATCAGTGAAGGGAAGAAGTCGGGGCCGGTGAAGACGACCGCGTAGTTCTGAAAGCCGGCGAACGCGATCTCGGCCGGACGAAGTTGATTCCAGTTCAGGAACGAGAAGTAGATCGTGACCAGAAACGGAATTTGGGTCAGCACGATCGAAAAGAAGAGTGCCGGCAACACGAGTGCCCGTGACGCTCGAGCCTTCTTACGGAGGGATTGTGCGGCGGCGTGCGATCTTTTTGCCGAGGGCGGCGCCGGCGCCGGAGGCGGGGCTGTCGTCAGGGTTGTCATTGCTTCTTCCTCATCGTTGAGGTGCTGTCGGGGGCCGTTCGACCGACCCCCGACAGCACGTACCTGGTGCCGTGCTACTTCTGCTTGTCGCCCGCGGTCTGGGCGATGACCTGGCCCTTATCCAGGGCCTCCTCCACGGTGGTCCGTCCGGCGATGGCATCAGCCACCAGCTGGGCGACCTGGTTTCCCACGTCCTGGAACTCTGGAATCGTCACGTACTGGATTCCGACCCACGGCTGCGGGTTGAGTCCTGGCTGCTCCGGATTGACCGCATTCATGACGTCGAGCGTGATCGGGGCGAAGGCGGCAGCGGCTTCCTCGTATTCGGGGATCGAGTAGGTCGACGTGCGCGCTCCCGGGGGAACCCGGGTCCAGCCGAGGGTCGTTCCGACCAGCTGCTGGTACTCCTTGCTCGTGGCCCACTTGACGAAGGTGGTGGCGGCTTCGGCGTTCTTCGTGGTCTTGGGAACGGCGAGGTTCCAGGACCAGAGCCAGCCCGATTCTTCTGTCTTGTAGACGGGAGCGTGGGTGTAGGCCATTTTGCCGGCAACGGCCGAAGTCTCGGGGTCCTCGAGGATCGACGCGGCTACCGATGCGTCGTACCACATGGCGACCTTGCCGGACTGGAGCTGGTTGAGGCACTCGGTGAAGCTGTTCGACACGGGGTCGGGCTCGCCAGCCGCCGCGAGCAGGTCGACGTAGAAGTTCACGCCTTCGACGAACTCGGGCGAGTTCACCTGCGCGTTCCAGTCTTCGTCGTACCACGCGCCACCGAAGGTCTGCACGACGGTGGTCAGCGGTGCGAACAGGTCACCCCAACCGGGCTTGCCGCGCAGGCAGATGCCCGCAACGTCCGGCGTGTTGAGCGCTTTGGCTGCCGTCGCGACTTCCTGCCAGGTGGGGTGGTCGCTGATCGTGATTCCGGCCGCGTCGGTCATTTCCTTGTTGTACATCAGGATCGACGATTCACCGTAGAAGGGAACGGCATACTGCTTGCCGTCGACAGTGAGTGCGGTGCGCACGGCGGGAAGGGTATCGTCCACGTCGTAGGTCGGGTCGTCGGCGAGGGCCGAGGTGAGGTCGGTGAGCCAGCCCTGGGCGCCCCACTGCGGTACCTCGTAGGCCCCGACCGTGACAATGTCGTACTGGCCGGCCCCGGAGGCCACGTCGGCGGTGACGGCGGCCCGCAAGTCGCCCTCTTCCATCTGCACGAAGTTGATGTTGATGCCGGGGTTGTCCTCTTCGAACGTTCCCTTGAGCTGTTCCATGTCCTTCATCTGCGGGTTGTTCACCGTGGCGAGGGTGAGGGTGACGTCTCCCGACGCCGCTCCGCCCCCGCCGGCACCGGTACAGCCCGTGAGCGCGAAGGCGGTCACGATGAGCCCCGCCCCCAGCGTGATCGCACGTTTCTTTCCAAGCATTGGAACTCCTTTGTCGTCGTTGCTCTTGCTGTGTGCGGGGGCGGGTGGGTAGAAATCCACCGCTCCGTCCGGAGCGTTCCCGCCGTCATCCGATTCTTGAAGTTACCCGCATTCGCTCGCGCCCTCCTAGTCCGCGCAGAGTACGATTCTGATACTTTCTTTCCAATGGATGCTGCGGCTACGCTGTATGATCGGCATCCGCTTGACTGGTCGGATCGGAGTTGTGATGAAAGCGTTACCCACGGACGAAACGCGACCCGTCGCCATGGCGGCCCGGTTCCTCGAACGACCCGCGACGCGCGAGGTGATCCGACACCTGCCGAGCGAATCTTTTCGCTGGCTGGAGCACGATTACCCGAGCGAAATCGCGCGCTGGAACTACCACCCCGAGTACGAACTACACCTCATTCGGCACGGCACGGGCAGCTACATCATTGGCGACCAGGTCGGCCCGTTTGGGCCCGGTCAGGTGGCGCTCATCGGACCGGGGGTTCCGCACGATTGGATGAGCGACCTGCAGGCCGACGAGGTGGTCTACAACCGCGACGTTGTGCTGCAGTTCACCGGCGAATGGTTTGACCGGTGCGCCAGCACGCTGCCCGAACTCAATCCGGTGCGGGCGCTTCTGGAATCGTCGGGCCGGGGCATCATTTTCACCGGGTCGACGGCAGTGCGTGCGGCCGCCGAGCTCGAACTCATTGGCACCGCGCAGGGCGCCCGCAAGGTCTCGCACGTGTTTGCCGTGCTGGCAACCCTGGCCGAAGCACCGGTCGGCGAGAAGGTCTTTGTCGCCCGGGAGTGGTTCTCCACGGCCGGTCAGGGCGACGGCAAACTCGCCGTCGAGGCCGGGCTAGCCTACATCTTCGACAACCTGTCAACCCGCATTCGAATGTCTGACGCGGCCCGGCTGGCCCACATGTCGGAGCCGACGTTTTCGAAGTACTTCAAGAAGTCGAGCGGACTGACCTTCAGCGCCATGGTGAAGAAGTTGCGCATCGCGAATGCCTGCCGGTTGCTGGCCCAGACCGATGACCCGATCGCTTCGGTGTCTCTCGGCGTTGGCTATGCCAATCTGGCTAACTTCAATCGACAGTTCCACACCGAGGTGGGAATGACTCCGAGCCGCTATCGGCGACTGGATGCCACTGAACGCCCGACAGGACAGACCCCCAGTCTCGACCTCAAGACCCGACGATCACCGTCGGTACTCGAGTCCGCGGCGGGCATCCCGGTCTAGGACTGTTGGGCTGGGCGTGCCACGTGACGCGCCAGCGTGCGGTCAGTGGCCGTTCTGCTCATCAAGGTCGGTCTGCTCCGACGCGTTCGGCTTCATGCCGAGCACGAGCATCGCAATCACCACGAGAGCCACGATGAAGGTCACGCCGAAACCGATCGCCGAAAGTATCAGGTCGCGGGTGGTCAATAGAATCGTGCCGGCGATGAACAGGCCCATCAGGCCGGAAATACCGAGCAGTTCGGCTGGTTTCAGCCGATCGGAC
The DNA here is from genome assembly GCF_004403125.1 of Cryobacterium sp. TMS1-13-1. Lineage (NCBI taxonomy): Bacteria > Bacillati > Actinomycetota > Actinomycetes > Micrococcales > Microbacteriaceae > Cryobacterium > Cryobacterium sp. TMS1-13-1. The sequence goes on from NZ_SOGX01000008.1 coordinate 103,471, forward strand.
CGGCTCGGCTGGTGCGCGGGATTGGGCATATCGGGAGTCTTCTTGGTCATTTTTTTCCTGGGGACGCGTTTTGATGTCACAGGGAATCCGAATCGTTGGGGACGGGAACGCCGCGGCGCTGCCGCGGGGAATCCCATTTGAGGGAGAGCCCGGCAATGGGCAGGAAAACTGCAAGAAAGACCAGATACGCCCCGAACAGCCCGACCGACACGACGGGGTTGGGCGGAAGCAGGAGGAACAGCAGCGCGAGGATGGCGGTGCCGATGCCGGTGAACAGCCAGTCCTTCGCGGGTAGTGCTCGCTTGCGCACGCGAATACCTGCATAGATCTCCAGGAACCCCGTGACGGCTCCCCAGACGCTCAGCACGAACAGGAAAAACCCGTGCCCGCCGGCGTGAAAGGCGAGGGCCACTCCGCCGGCGACCATGCTCACGATGCCACTGATCAGGAACAGGCTGCGGTCGGTAGCGACGGTCAGGGTGCGAGGTCCCGACAGAATGAGCCAGAGTCCGCTCGCGAGGGCGAATACGCCGAACGTGATCACACCGAACTCGGCGGAATGATCGCCATTGAAGGTAATGATCGCGGCCGGAATCAACGCGATCAGGGCGCGCCCGAAGGGCACGCGCCAGTACCCGGGACCGACGTTTGATGGCGCCTGGACCTTCGCCACGCACGACCTCTTTCGTTGCACAATTTTGTCCTCCTCAGTCTACGTGGCGAGGTGGTCGCGGGGCTGCGAGCGCGCTGCGTGCGGGGTTGCGTAGGGGAGGTTACCCGCCAGCGACCATGTCGGCAAACCGGGAGTAGTGGCCGTGGAAGGCGACCGTGACGGTACGGGTGGGGCCGTTACGGTGTTTGGCCACGATGAGGTCGGCCTCGCCGGCTCGCGGGTTGTCTTTCTCGTATGCGCTCTCGCGGTGCAGCAGGATGACCATGTCGGCGTCCTGCTCGAGCGAACCTGATTCTCGAAGGTCGGAGATGGCCGGCATCTTGTCGGCGCGTTGCTCCGGACCACGGTTGAGCTGGGACAGCGCGATCACGGGAACCTGCAGTTCTTTGGCGAGCAGCTTGAGCGCCCGCGAGAATTCACTGACCTCCTGCTGGCGCGATTCGACCTTCTTACCGCTCGTCATGAGCTGCAGGTAGTCAATGATGACCATCTTGAGCCCCACCCGTTGCTTGAGACGGCGGCACTTCGCCCGAATCTCGACCAGGGTCATGTTCGGGCTGTCGTCAATGTACAGCGGCGCATCGTTGATGCGACCACGGGTGGACGCGATCGTGGTCCAGTCGCGGGCCTCGACAGTTCCCTTGCGCATGCTCTGCAGGGGAACGGATGCCTCGGCTGCGAGCAGACGCATCGCAATTTCACTGCGCCCCATTTCGAGGGAGAAGAAGATGCTGGGCATGTTGTTGTGGATCGAAGCCGAGCGCGCGAAGTCGAGCGCGAGGGTGGACTTTCCCAGTGCCGGACGGGCCGCGACGATGATGAGCTGGCCGCCGTGGAATCCGTTGGTGAGTTCGTCAAGGTCAGCGAAGCCGGTCGGTACGCCGCTCATCTGGCCGTCTTTGAGCTTGGCCGCCTCGATCTCCTCGATGGCGGCGGTGACAGCATCGGTCAGCGGAACGTAATCTTCGGTTTCGGTGCCGCCGGTGACCGAGTAAATTTCGGCCTGGGCGGTGTTGACGAGGTCGAGCACCTCGCCCTCGCCGGCGTAGCCCATTTGAGCAATGCGGGTACCAGCCTCGACCAGGCGGCGCAGCAGGGCACGCTCAGCCACGATCGTGGAGTAGAAGCCGGCATTGGCTGCCGTGGGCACGAGGCTTGTGAGGGTGTGCAGGTAGTCGGCACCACCGGCCCGCGACAGCTCTCCGAGTTTGGTGAGCTCGTCGGTGACCGTGATGACGTCGGTGGGCTCACCCTGCGCGTAGAGCGAGAGAATGGCATCGAAGATGATCTCGTGCTTGGGAATGTAGAAGTCCCCGCCGCGCACGGTCTCGACGACATCGGCAACGGCGTCTTTACTGAGCATCATGCCACCGAGGGCGCTCTGCTCGGCCAGCAGGTCGTGTGGCAGGGCACGCTCCGACTTCCAGGCTTCAGCGGGCCGCTCGCCTCGATTTTGGTCGACTGCGCCGCCGCGGGCTGACGAAGCGTACTCGTTTGACGCTGGCTGGTTGGCCAGGCCCAGGTGAGCGATCGACACTCGGTACCTCTTTCTTCGTGCACTTCGGAGAATCCGTGTGCTTTCAGGTGTATCAGGACCCACCGACACGGGCCACGATGCACCAGCTTGAGCTGGAAACCGCCACTGCATCACCCTAGGTAGGTAGCAGCGCCCCCCACAAACCCCCTTGTGGATAACTCTGTGGAGAATCTGCGCGAAACGCCGTGCAGATTGTGCAGAACCTGTGCACTCAGTTGTGGATAAATAGTTGAACTGAGTCACATAAATAGCTTTGATCAGCAATTTTGTTGATTATCAAGGCTGTGAATAAAGTAGCCTCAACCAACCGTTGAACCTTGACGAGACGAATGCTCACCTGTGCACAAAAGCGTTGCGTCTACCCCGACAAAATGTCTCTTAACGCCACATAGCGGAGGGTTCCTTTCGGAACCCTCCGCTATGGAAGAGGCAAACGTGCCGGTTACTCGCGGAACCGGCAGTGACCTTACTTGGCTGCGACGACCACCAGGGTGATCGTGGCGCTGAGCTCGTCGCGAAGACGAACCGTTGCCGTGTGCTCACCGGTCAGCTTGATCGCGGTGAGTTCAATCTTGCGCTTGTCGACCGTGCCGAGACCGGCGGCTGCAACGGCGTTAGCCACATCCGTGGTCTTGACCGAACCGAACAGACGTCCGCCGGCGCCGGCCTTGACGACCAGGGTGACCTTGGTGTTCTCAAGCTTGACCTTGAGCGCCTCGGCCTCTTCGAAGGTGGCGTGCTCGCGCGCTGCGCGGGCTGCCTTGATCTGCTCGATCTGCTTCTCGCCACCGCGGGTCCACGCCACAGCGAAGCCCTTGGGAACGAGGTAGTTACGAGCAAACCCGTTCTTGACGTCTACGACGTCGCCGGGTGCACCGAGGCCGGAGACCTCATGCGTCAGAATCAATTTCGACATTTGGTTTCCTTACCGGCCTGAGCCTGCGTAGGGCAGCAAAGCCATTTCGCGGGCGTTCTTGACGGCACGGGCGATGAGGCGCTGTTCCTGAACGGAAACGCCTGTGATGCGGCGGGCGCGGATCTTTCCGCGCTCGGAGATGAACTTGCGCAGGGTGGGGACATCTTTGTAATCAATGACACCAACCCGAATCGACTTCGCGGGAGCGGCGTTCTTGCCACCCTTTGCTCCGCGAAGCGGCTTGCGGCGGTCGCCGCTCGACTTTCCAGCCATGATTTCCTTACTTTCTAAAAGAAGACGTTAGCTCCGCGCGAGGCGAGGCTTAGAAGGGGGTCTCGTCGCTGAAGTTGCCTGGGCTGTTCCAAACGTCCCCACCGGATGCTGCGGGCGACGCAGTCTTGGCGGGTGCGCTGGGAGCCCACGGCTCATCATTGCCCTGGCCACCGGCAGCGGGAGTGCTGCTACGGGGGCCGGACGACTGCGCTCGAGTGAGGGAAGCGGTGGCGTAGCGCAGCGAAGGACCAATTTCGTCGATCTCAAGCTCCATGCTCGTGCGCTTTTCACCTTCCTTCGTCTCATACGAACGCTGCTTGAGACGACCGGAAGCGATGACACGCGAACCCTTGGTCAGTGAACCTGCCACGTGCTCGGCGAATTCACGCCAAACGCTCGCACGCAGGAACAGCGCGTCGCCATCTTTCCACTCGTTGGCCGCACGATCGAACGTACGCGGAGTGGAAGCGATGGTGAAGTTGGCAACCGCCAGCCCGTTCTGCGTGTAACGCAGTTCCGGATCGCTGGTGAGGTTGCCCACCACGGTGATTACGGTCTCGCCAGCCATGGGCTACTTGTCGCTTGCCTTGTCGGCAGCAGCGGCCGGAGCCGGAGCGGCCTTGGCAGCAGCAGGCTTAGCGCCAGCAACCTTCGCGGCCGGAACTGCGGTGGAGGCAGCAGCAACCGGAGCAGCAGCGGCCGGAGCCTCTGCCACAACGGCCTCGGCAACGACCGGCGCGGTATCAACCTTCGGGGCAGCGGCAACCTTGGCGGCCGGTGCTGCGGCAGCTGCAGCAGCAGCGTCGGCCTTGGCAGCAATGACCTTCGGGTTGGCAGCCTTGCGGGCAGCCTTCTCGGCGGCCAGCTTGCTCGCGACGACAACCTGGGCGATGCCCTCTTCGGCGCGGAGCACCTTGGTGCGCATGACGGCCTCGGACAGCTTCAGCTGGCGGTCGAGCTCGACCGTGGCTGAGGCGTTCGCGGTGAAGTCGACAACGGCGTAAATGCCTTCGGTCTTCTTGTTGATCTCGTAAGCGAGACGACGACGACCCCAGACATCAACCTTGTCAATGGTTCCGCCATCGTTGCGAACAACGTTGAGGAACTTGTCAAGGCTGGGAGCTACGGTGCGCTCATCGATCTCGGGATCGAGGATAACCATAAGTTCGTACTGATGCATGACTAACCCACCTCCTTCGGACTAAAACGGCTGCAGACTTTCTGCAACAGGAGGGTTGTGCATGTGCTGCCGGCGCTGGTCCGGGGAATCCGGCACGCAGGCAACCTGCCCAGACTACCGGATGTTGGCAGCTTTTGCCACCGCGCTCCTACCGTTTCCGCCCTGCCCACCACTCCTGCAGCCGGCGGGTGGCTTCCGCGTCGCCCAGCGGACCGTCGTCGAGTCGCTGTTCGAGCAGATACCGGTAGGCCTCGCCGACCTCACGCCCCGGCTTCAGTCCGAGCACGGCCATGATCTGCTCGCCGTCGAGGTCGGGGCGCACGGCACCGAGCTCTTCCTTCTCGTTGAGCTCGGCAATGCGCTGTTCCAGGTCGTCGTACGCGAAGCCGAGCCGGTCGGCCTTGCGCCGATTGCGGGTCGTCACGTCGGCCCTGGTCAGAATGTGCAACCGCTCCAGCTGGTCACCGGCATCGCGAACATAGCGGCGAACGGCGGAGTCGGTCCAGGCGCCCTCGGTATACCCGAAGAACCGTAGGTGCAGCTCGATTAGCCGGGACACCGCGTTGATCGTGTCATTGTCGAAGCGCAGGGCGCGCAGCCGCTTCCTGGCCAGCTTCGAGCCGACCACGTCGTGGTGGTAGAAGCTGACGACCCCGCCCGGTTCAAGTTTGCGGGTGGCCGGCTTGCCAATGTCGTGCAGCAAAGCTGCGAGCCGCACGATCAGGTCGGGTGCCTCCAGGTTGCCGCGGGATTTCTCGTAACCCATCGCCTGCTCGAGTACCGTCAGCGTGTGCTGATAGACGTCTTTATGGTGGTGGTGTTCGTCGATCTCCAACTGCAGGCCGGGAATCTCCGGCAGCACGATCTCGGCCAGTCCCGATTCCATCAGCACCTCTATGCCGGCGCGCGGGTCCGCTGATACGAGCATCTTCGAGAGCTCGTCACCGATACGCTCGGCCGACACGATGCGGATGCTGGCGCACATCCTTTCCATCGCGAGTGCGGTGTCCAGATCCAGCGTGAAACCCAGCTGGCCGGTGAATCGGGCAGCGCGCAGCATCCGTAATGGATCATCTCCGAAGGAGACCTCCGGGGTGCTCGGGGTGCGCAGGCGCCCGGCCAGCAGGTCGTCGATGCCACCGGACGGGTCGACCAGGCTCAGCTGCGGCAGGCGCAGCGCCATGGCATTGACCGTGAAGTCCCGGCGGAGCAGGTCGGGTTCGAGGCTCGTACCGAAGACCACGTCGGGTTTGCGGGTGGTCCCGTCGTAGCTGTCGGCGCGATAGGTGGTGATTTCCACGGTTTCACCGGCCAGGCTCGCTCCGATCGTGCCGTAGGCCCGACCGATGTCCCACTGTGCCTCGGAGAGTGGTTTGACGAGCGCGAGAATCTGATCCGGCGTCGCATCCGTCGTGAAGTCCAAGTCATGCACTGGCCGATCGAGGAACGCATCTCGCACCGGACCGCCGACCAGGGCCAGCTCATGGCCGGCCGCCGCAAATGCGTTCGCCAGACGGGATACCGTGGGAGAGGCAGCCAGGTCGCCCAGTCGTGCGAGGGCTGCCGCGACGCTCTGCATATGCCCATATTAGTTGCCGGCGCGCGGCGCGCAGACGCGGTGCAGGTGGCTTCCGGCTGGCACGCCGTAGAATCCCCCTATGGTCGCCGAGTCAGATTCCGCGCATCGGCCCGCGCTCCCGGCTGCCGCACGCACTGCCGTGCGCCCGGCCCAGCGCACCAGCAGAGCAAGGCGCTTGCGGCCGACGGCGGGGTTACTGGTGGGCATCCTCACCCTGGCCGCGCTGATTCTGACGCCAGTCAGTGGGCTCTCTGCAGCCCAGGCCCAGGCTCCACGGACGGCGGTCGGCACCGCCACGACCGCCGCCGATTCGGTCGGGATCACCATATCCGGCACGAATTCCTCCGAGCTGTCGCCCGGCCAGGATCTGCTCCTTACGGTTGCCGTGCAGAACAATACCGATGCGGCGATTCCGATCGGCCGGGTCGATGTGTACCTCGCCGACCTCGCCCTCACGACCCGAGCGGCCCTCGAGTCCTGGCTCCGCCCGGACGCTGACGCCAATTCGGGCGATCAAATGCTGAGCGTGCCGACTACGCAAGCTATTCCGGCCGGTGCGAACACGAATCTGTCGATCACCGTTCCCGCTGCCTCCCTCGGCTTGACCGACCAGAACGCCTGGGGGGCGCGCGGTGTTGCGGCCATTCTCACGGTCGATGATGTCGTTCGCTCCGAGGGCCGGGGAACTTTTGTCTGGTCACCGGGCAGCGCCACCACCCCGGTCGGGCTGGCGTCGATCATGCCGATCACGACCCCGGAGAGCGCGACCGGCCTGATTACAGCCAAGGCGCTCGAGTCCTATACGAGTTCGGTCGGCCTGCTCTCACGCCAGCTCGATTCCGTGATCGACCTGCCCACGATGGCTATCGCCATCGACCCGCAGATCATCGCGTCCATTCGAGTTCTGGGCAGCAAAGCTCCCGCATCCGCGGTGGCCTGGCTCGATCGCCTTGCCACGGCGAGCAACGACATTTTCCCGCTTGGCTACGCCGACGCCGATATCTCCCTGCAGGCCCAGGCCGGTGCGTCCACCCTGCGCGCACCGACGTCCTTCGCGCAGGCCATCGATCCGAGTTTGTTCGTCGTCCCCTCGAACACTCCCGTTCCCGAGACGACCAGCGACGTGCCGAGCGTCACCTCCCGCACATCCACTCAAACCACGCCGTCACCGACTCCGACGCCCGCCCCGACGGTGACGCCGGGCGAGACGGTCATTCCTACAACCAGTGACCTACTGGCCTGGAACTACACCAGCACGACGATCGGCTGGCCCAGCGCAGGCCAGGTCGCCAGCACCGACCTCGACGTGTTCGCCGCGAGTGGGCTGACCACCACCATCCTCTCCAGCGGAAATGTGGAGCAGTCCGACGTCTTCACCCCGAACACCGCGGTTACCCTCCCCACCGGGCTCGGCCTGGTCAGCGACAGCGCGCTGTCCTCGGCCATTCGTGCTGCCGCCGATGCCACGACCGACCATGACTGGCGGGTCAGCATGTCAGAAGCCGCCTCGCTGCTGGCAATCGTTTCGGCCGAGAACCCGAACTCGGCGCGCACGCTACTGGCCACGTTTGATCGCAGCGGTCCGACCCCCGCCAACCGGGTCGGGCAAACCATGGCCGCCGTGGCCGGTCTTTCCTGGGCGGATGCCGTCTCCCTTCAGGCGGCGCAGGAGTCCACTCCGGCCACCACCGTGACGTTCCAGGACGAGGCAATCGACTCCGGCAGGGTCACGCTGGCCCGTTCCCTGCTCGACCGTGAGGGCGCGGTCGCTGACTTTGCCACTATCCTGGCCGATCCGATCGTGGTAACCGCCCCCCAGCGCCTCGACCTGCTGGCACTACTGGATACCTCGTGGAACGTGCAGTCCTCGGCCTGGGCTGACCATGTCGCGGCCAGTCTGGCGTCATCCTTCGACCTCATGCATGCCGTCACCGTGACTACGCGCGGGCCGATCATCGTCGTCGGTAGCCAGGTCGACCTCCGCATCACCCTCAACAACGCCCTGGAACAGGCCGTGACCGTGCGCACCGAGGTCGTACCGTCGAATGGGCGCCTCGTTGTGGGCGACACACTCGAGACGATCATCCAGCCCAACTCCGCGCAGGCGGTGTCCGTGCCGTTGAGCGCTGCGGTCGGAAACGGTGACGTCGTTCTTCGGGTCACCCTGTTCACCCTGAACGGCACCCCCCTCGGCCAGCCCGCTCCCATCGACGTCACCGTGCGCGCCGACTGGGAAGGCGTCGGCGCGAGCATTTTTGCGATCCTGGTCGTGGGTTTCTTCGGATTCGGTATTTGGCGCAATATCATCAGCCGTCGGCGGGAACACTCCGCCGAGGCATCCGCTGGTGAAAATGCGGCGGGGCAGCTGGCGGTGACCCCCGATGTCTAACACCCCAACCAGCACAGGCGGCAGCATCGGCCGGGCCAGCGCCTTCCTGGCCTCCGGCACGATCGTGTCGCGCCTTCTCGGCTTTGTCAAGCTCATCGTGCTGGCCGGTATGATCGGCCAGCTCGGCGATAGCGCCGATGCGTTCGCGCTGGCCAATCAGCTGCCCAACACCGTCTACGTCATCGTCGCCGGCGGAATCCTCACGGCTGTTCTGGTGCCGCAGATCGTGCGTGCCAGCCAGCACCTCGACGGCGGTACGGCCTACATCAACAAGCTCCTCACCCTCGCCCTGTCGATTCTCGCGGTGACGACGATTCTCGGCACGCTGTTCGCGCCGGCCATCACCGGATTCATCGGCATTAACCTGCCGGCCGACCAAAAGAACCTCGCCATCGCCTTCGCCTACTGGTGCCTGCCGCAAATGTTTTTTTATGGCCTGTACACGTTGCTCGGGGAGGTGCTCAACGCGCGGAAAATGTTCGGACCATTCACCTGGGTTCCGGTGCTCAACAACGTCGTGGCGATCGCCGGCCTGTTGGTGTTCGGCGCCATGTACGGTGCCGATGCCGCCGGCAACCGGGCGGCCGGTGAATTCAACCCGGCCATGATCGCGGTCCTGGCCGGCAGCGCCACCCTCGGCGTGATCGCGCAGGCCGTGGTGTTGTTCTACTTCTGGAAGCGCATCGGCCTGCGCTATCGCCCCGACTTTCACTTTCGCGGCGTCGGCCTCGGAGCCGCCGGCAAAATGGCCACCTGGACCTTCGGCATGCTGCTGCTGACCACCATCGCCGGGATCGTCGAGACGCAGGTCGTTTCGCTTGCCACCGGTGAGGCATCCATTGCGGTGCTCGCCACCGCCTGGCTCATCTTCATGTTGCCGCACTCGGTGATCACCGTCTCCGTCGCCACCGCCTATTTCACCCGCATGAGCGAGCATGCTGCGCTGGAAAAGTTCGATCTGGTCAGAACGGATGCGTCCTCCGCGATCCGAGGCACCACCCTGATCATCGTGCTCGCGACGGCCGTGATCGCCGTGTGCGCGTATCCGTTCGCCGCGGTATTCGTGGCACCGTTCGAGCAGGTTCAGGGCATCGGAAACGTCATCATCGCCTTCATTCTTGGACTGATCGCATTCTGCATCCTGTTCGTGCTGCAACGCACCTTCTACGCCCTCGGGGACACCCGTACGCCGTTCTTCTTCACTCTGTTCCAGGTGGTGCTGATTGTGCTCGGGGTCGCGGGCTGCGCGGGGCTGCCGGTGGAGTGGATCGCGGTCGGGATCGCCCTGGTCATCACCGTGTCCGGCGTGCTCCAGTGCCTGCTGGCCGCCGTACTGCTGCGCCGCCGTCTCGGCGGCATCGACGGCCGACGCATCGTGCGCAGCCTGGTGAAGTACCTCGCCGCAGCGATCATTCCGGTCGGCCTGGGAATCACACTGTTGTTCATTCTCGGCGGAAACGTCGAGGACGGATTTGCCGTCGCGTCCCGACTGACCGCCATCCTCTCTATGCTCCTCATCGGGCTCGTCATGGCCGCGGCGTACTTCGGCCTGCTCCTGGTCATGCGTAGCGCCGAGCTGACGGCCTTTCTCGCGCCCCTGCAGCGGCGCCTGGGCCGGTAAGGCCTTCGGTCCGGACACACGGCTCAGCGCTCCCGTGAGCGCTTCAGGATAGTCTTCCGCCAGCTGAACACCGCCTCGCAAGCTGAGAGGGCGTGGAATAGCATCCGATTAGGATGTGTTGTATCGAAATGTGAGGCGGGATATTGCCCGTCTCGCCCCCCCCACTGCAAGGAGCGTGCGCGTGCGTCAGATCATCATCATCGGTTCAGGACCGGCCGGTTATACCGCGGCGATCTATGCCGCCAGAGCCAACCTCAAACCGCTTCTGATCGCCAGCTCCGTTGAGGCCGGCGGCGAATTGATGAACACGACCGATGTTGAAAACTTCCCGGGTTTCCCGGAGGGCGTGCAGGGCCCCGATTTGATGACCAAGATGCAGGAACAGGCCGAACGGTTCGGCACCGAGGTCGTCTACGACGACGTCGAGTCGGTCGACCTGTCCGGCCCGATCAAGACGGTCACCCTCGGCAATGGCGATGTTGAACAGGCGCTCACGGTCATTTTCGCTACCGGTTCCGCCTACCGCAAGCTCGGTCTCAGCGACGAAGAGCGTCTGTCCGGCCGCGGCGTCTCCTGGTGTGCCACCTGCGACGGCTTCTTCTTCAAGGGCAAGGAAATCGCCGTCATCGGCGGCGGCGACTCGGCCATGGAAGAAGCAACGTTCCTGACCCGGTTCGCCTCCAAGGTGCACGTCATCCACCGCAAGGGTGAGTTGCGCGCCTCCAAGATCATGCAGGAGCGTGCCTTCGCCAACGACAAGATCGAGTTCATCTGGAACTCCGAAGTCGTCGGCATCACGGGCGCAGAGGCCGTCGATGGCCTGACCCTGCGCGATACCGTCTCCGGTACCGAGACCAGCCTCCCGGTCGGTGGCGTGTTCGTGGCGATCGGCAACGACCCGCGCACCCACCTCGTGCACAAGCAGCTTGACCTCACCCCCGAGGGCACCATCGCCGTCGCAGGCCGGTCGTCACTGACCAGCCAGCCGGGCGTGTTCGCGGCCGGTGACGTCATCGACTCCAGCTACCGGCAGGCCATCACCGCAGCTGGCTCCGGCTGCGCGGCCGCTCTCGATGCCGAGCACTACCTCAGCACACTTTCCCAGAACCTGCTGGCCTCGGCCAGCGAACCCGAGCTCGTTTAATTTACCCAAGAAGGAGATACACATGACTACACGCGCTGTAACAGAGGCCAACTTCGACCAGGAAGTCATTAACAACGAGAAGACCGTGCTGGTGGACTTCTGGGCCGAGTGGTGTGGCCCCTGCCGCGCCGTCAGCCCGATCCTCGACCAGATCGCGGCCGAGAACTCGGACAAGATCGACATCGTCAAGCTCAACGTCGACGAGCACCCGGCCCTGGCCGCCAAGTACCAGATCACCTCCATCCCCGCGATGAAGGTCTTCCAGAAGGGCGAGGTGGTCAAGACCGTTATCGGCGCCAAGCCGAAGCCCCAGCTGGAGAAGGATCTGGCCGATTACCTGGTCTAACTGATCCACCGCACCACCGACCCGCCCGGTTTCGACCGGGCGGGTTTTTTTGTGCCCGGTGTCACCCCATACGATGAAGTGAACAGCAGAACGGATGTGACGTGACAAATCAGGGTTCCACTGACGTCAGCGCTGTGCAGTCAAGTACTGTACAGGCCGGAAACAACCTCGACCCGTGGTACCACCACTACGCCGAACGAGCCGCGGGCCTGAAGGCCTCCGAGGTCCGTGCTCTCTTCGCCGTGGCCTCCCGCCCCGAAGTGGTGTCGCTGGCCGGCGGCATGCCGTACGTTGCGGCACTGCCCGAGGACCTCGTCATCAACGCCATGGACCGGGTCATGCGCGAGAAGGGTGCCACAGCCTTACAATATGGCTCTGGTCAGGGAATTCCATTATTGCGCGAGCAGATTCTCGACGTCATGGCGCTCGAAGGAATCAAGGCCAACGCCGATGATGTCGTCGTGACAACCGGCTCCCAGCACGCCCTCGAACTGGTCAGCAAACTATTTCTCGACCCCGGCGATGTCGTCATCTCCGAGGGCCCCAGCTACGTCACCGCCATGGTGATCTTCAAGTCTTACCAGGCCGAGGTCGACCACGTTCCGATGGACGAAAACGGCCTCATCCCGGCCGCGCTGATCGAGCACATCGCTGCCCTCAAAGCTGCCGGGCGCACGATCAAGTTTTTGTACACGATCCCAAGCTTTCACAACCCGGCCGGGGTCACCCTCAGCTGGGAACGCCGTCTGGAAATTCTCGAGATCTGCCGGTCGAACAACATCCTGGTCCTCGAGGACAATCCATACGGCCTGCTCTATTTCGACAAGCCAGCCCCGGATGCGATCCGCTCGCTCGAGCGCGACGGCGTCGTCTACCTGGGTACCTTCTCGAAAACCCTCGCCCCCGGCTTTCGGGTCGGCTGGGCGCTCGCCCCTCACGCGATTCGCGAGAAACTCGTGCTCGCCAACGAAGCCGCCGTGCTCTCCCCCAGCTCGTTCACGCAGATGGTCATCTCGGAGTACCTCTCCACGGCCGATTGGAAGGGCCAGATCAACACCTTCCGCGGCGTGTACCACGAGCGCAAGAACGCCATGCTCTCGGCGCTCGACGAGTACCTTCCCGACCTCACCTGGACCGACCCCACCGGCGGCTTCTACGTCTGGGTCACCCTGCCCGAACAGCTCGATTCGAAAGCCATGCTGCCCCGCGCGGTGAAGGAACTCGTGGCCTACACGCCCGGAACAGCCTTCTACGGCAACGGTGATGGTCGCCAGAACATGCGGCTCGCCTTCTGCTATCCCACGCCGGACAACATTCGGGTGGGTATCCGTCGGCTCGCCACGGTGATTCGCGGCGAACTCGACCTGCTCGACACTTTCGCCGGAACGGGCGCGCTCGGCGCAGCACCCGACCGGCCCGGAGCCAGGAATCAGCGCTTCGCTGGCCCGCCGGCCAATATCTCCTAAATTCACCACCTCACCCGTATTTAACTAGGAAAAGTCCTGATCATGAGCGAATTCATTTCCCTGAATATCACCATCCTGGCCGGTGGCATCTCGCACGAGCGCGACGTTTCGCTCCGCTCGGGCCGAAGGGTAGCGGATGCCCTCACTGACGCAGGTCACACGGTGACGGTGCTCGACCCCGGTGCCAACCTGCTCACGACCCTCACCGAACAAGCTCCCGACCTCATCTGGCCTACCCTGCATGGTGCCACCGGCGAGGATGGCGCCCTGCTCTCCCTGCTCGAAACAACCGGGATTCCTTTTCTCGGCTCCCGCGGGCCGGCCGCAGCCCTCGCCTGGAACAAGGCCACCGCCAAAGAACTCGTGCTGCGCGCCGGCTTTGCCACTCCCCCAGCCATAGCCCTCTCGACCGAGACCTTTCGGGATCTCGGCGCCACGAGCGTTCTCGAGCATCTGGTCAGCGCGATCGGCCTGCCCCTGGTTGTGAAACCAGCACAGGGCGGCTCTTCGCAGGGCGTCACGATCGTGCGTACGCCCGCTGATCTGCCCCGCGCCATGGTCGACGCGTACACCTACGCCGATACCGCCCTGGTCGAGGCGTACGTGGACGGCACCGAGGTCACCGTGGCTGTGATCGACTCCGGCGACGGCCCCACCGCCCTGCCCATCGTGGAAATCGTGCCCGTCGACGGCGTTTACAGCTTTGAGGCACGCTACAACGCAGGCGAAACGGACTTCTACACCCCCGCTCGCCTCGCCGACGCGGTCTCGGCAGCCGTCTCCGACACCGCAGTGGCAATTCACACCCTGCTCGGCCTGCGCCACCTGAGCCGAGTCGACCTCATCGTCGACGCGGCGGGCACCCCCTGGTTCCTCGAGGCCAATGTTTTCCCCGGTCTGACCGAGACATCCCTGGTGCCCCAGGCCATCGAGGCCGCCAAGCAGACCCTTGGCGCCACCTACTCGACCCTGGCCACCCACGCCCGCGTCGCCCAGTAACCCTCTTTCCTGCGTTTCACGTGAAACATCGCGGCAGCACCTTCCCCGGATCGTTTAACTGAGGGCGATGACGATCTCGGAAGGCTCGACCGACGGGATGGGCATTCGTGTACCTTCAGTCTGCCCAGCCTGCGGAACCGAGGCCACGCTACCGCGCAACCACCGTTGATCGAGCTTGCCGAGATTGAAATGCAGCCGCTTGACCGTGCTGACCGAATTCCGGGACAAACACACGCAACAAGAGCGGCATCAGCCATGTTTCACGTGAAACTTCAGTGACCACCTTGGCGCAGGTTCAGTCACCGAAAGTGCAGGCGGAATCAGGTCATGCGCCGGGTGCGAGTTTTCGGTGTTTGCGGGCAGTCTGCGCACGCTTTTCGCCAAGACTCCCCGCAAAGGCTAAATGTTCCAACTGAGGAGCGCGTTACCTTACACCGCAGACCAGAACGACTTTAACCGCAAAAATGCCTTTGCACAGCCAAAACGTGACGTTGCAGTGTTTCACGTGAAACACCACAACCGGATTCCCGCAAACAACTCACGCGAGGACAATGGCGATCTCGGCAGGCTCGACCAACGAAAATGGGCGGGTCTTGGAGATCACTCCGGGAGGACCATGGTGGTCTCAGGCGCAACCAACGAAACCGCCCCTTCCGGCAGGCAGCTCATGCGTCGCCGGTGGCGTTGGCGATGGCGCCAAAACCGACCAACGGATTGGGTACGTTTCACGTGAAACGTCGGTACGCGCTAGCTGGCGCTGAAGCCAGGCTCTCCCAAAACGGTCAGAATGCGATTCAGATCACCGATTGTCGCGAAATCTACTGTGATCTGGCCTTTTCGTGCGCCCAGATTGATCTTGACCCGGGTGTCGAGACGATCTCCGAGGTGTTCGGCGATCTCATCGAGGTGTCCCTGGCGCCGACCAGGCAACGGCTTCACAACAATTTTCTTGGGACCAGCCGACGCTGCCGCCTCCGCCGCACGAACCGACAGGTCCTCCTCGACAATCTTGTCGGCCAGGCGCAGCATGCCGGCCGGATCCCCGACCGAGAGAATGGCGCGAGCGTGACCCGCCGATAGCACCCCCGCTGCGACACGCAACTGGACCGGTTCCGGTAGTTTGAGCAGTCGCAAAGTGTTGGTGATCTGCGGACGCGAGCGCCCGATCCGGCTAGCCAGTTCTTCCTGGGTAATGCCAAAATCCGCGAGCAACTGCTGATAAGCGGATGCTTCCTCGAGCGGATTCAGCTGCGCACGGTGCAGGTTCTCCAGGAGTGCGTCGCGCAGCATGTCCACGTCGGCAGTGTCGCGAACGACGGCCGGGATAATGTC
The DNA here is from genome assembly GCF_004403125.1 of Cryobacterium sp. TMS1-13-1. Taxonomy (NCBI): domain Bacteria; kingdom Bacillati; phylum Actinomycetota; class Actinomycetes; order Micrococcales; family Microbacteriaceae; genus Cryobacterium; species Cryobacterium sp. TMS1-13-1. The sequence goes on from NZ_SOGX01000008.1 coordinate 118,926, forward strand.
CAGCCCAACTTCCTTGGTGGCGCGCAACCGGCGCTCACCCATGACGAGCTCATACTTGCCGGGCTCGTTGGGCGCCGGGCGCACCACAATGGGCTGCAGCACCCCGACTTCGCGAATGCTGTTCACGAGTTCCGCGAGATCATCCTCATCGAAGATGGTGCGCGGCTGGGCCCGGTTGGGAACGATGTCCTGCGGGTTGAGGTGCGCGAGGCGCGCTCCGGGCACGGGAACCAGCACGGGGGAGGCATCCGCTTCAACGGTCACGGCGCGGGGAAAAAAGACGTCGACCGGACGCGGAGCCGAAGCGTCATCCTGCACCGGAATGAGTGCACCAATACCGCGGCCAAGCCCGGTTCTCTTTGCCATCAGTATTGCTCTCTCTTGTGGGGATTTTCTTTCGATTGGGGCTGATCTGCGGTTCTCGGCGCCCCCCGATGGGCCATTTCTGCTGCTGCTTCGAGATAGGAGAGGGATCCTGCCGAGTTCAGGTCGTAGCTGACGACGCTCTGACCGTAGCTCGGGGCCTCAGAAACCCGCACAGAGCGCGGAATTGCCGTATTAAGGACCTCTTTGGGGAAGTGATCGCGCACTTCCTTGGCTACCTGGGTCGCCAGATTGGTGCGGCTGTCGTACATGGTCAGTAGAATCGTCGACACGACCAGATCCGGGTTGAGGTGTTTCTCGATGAGCTTGATGTTTTTGAGCAGCTGGCTCAGCCCCTCGAGCGCGTAGTACTCACACTGAATGGGAATGAGCACTTCTCGCGCCGCGACAAACGCATTGATCGTCAGCAGCCCCAGGGACGGCGGGCAGTCAATGAAGACATAATCGTAGGGCTCGGTCATTTCGGCGAGGTACAGGTCGAGAGCACGACGCAGGCGCTGTTCGCGCGCAACCAGGGAGACCAGTTCAATCTCGGCACCGGCCAGGTGAATCGTGGCCGGAACGCAGAACAGAGCACCGAATTCGGGGCTCTTCTGCACGACCTCGATCATGGGCATGTCGTTAATGATGACGTCGTAAACGCTGGGCGTTTCGGCTCGGTGCTCAACACCAAGGGCGGTTGAAGCATTGCCCTGCGGGTCAAGATCGATGACCAGCACCCGGGCTCCCTGACGCGCGAGGGCCGCGGCAAGGTTGACAGCGGTCGTGGTCTTGCCAACCCCGCCCTTCTGATTGGAGATGGTCAGGACCCGGGTTTTCTCGGGTTTGGGCAGTTCGCCGGCAGCAATGACCTGGCGCCGGCGGGTCAGCTCAGCGATTTCGCGGGCGAGTGGCGGTGCAGCATCGATCCCGGCCGCCTTGGCAACGCGCTGATCTTCAGCAGGATGTTTCACGTGAAACCTTTACGTTCGACGGATGATGAGCCACCCGAAAGGGACCCCCGAACACCAATTCTTGAGGCATTCGGGACTAGTCCACTGTAGCCCGGATGACCCGGGTTACCTCCGGCAGCACGCCAGCACCGAGGGTAATGACCTCGACATCGCGCAGGCCGTACTTGCGAATGGCCTTCGCTGCGGCCTCAATTTCGCGCTGGGCGCCCTCGCCCTTCATGAGGATGAGCTCCCCGCCAGAGCGCACCAGGGGAGCGGTCAGTGGGATCAGCTTACCGAAAGCACTCACGGCTCGTGCCGTGACCTGATCAAGCGGATGCTTCAGGCGCGCTTCCTCCGCACGCGCCCGCACCACAGTGACATTCTTCAAGCCGAGCACCGCCACCTGGTCGTTCAGCCAGGCGACTCGCCGTTCCATCGGTTCGATCAGAACGAAGTTCACGTCGGGGCGAGCGATGGCTAGAACGAGGCCGGGGAGGCCGGAGCCGGAGCCCACGTCGCCCACGACGCCGGGGCGCAGCAGGGGCGCTACGATGGCGCAATTAAGAATGTGACGCGACCACAACCGGGGGAGTTCCAGCGGGCCGATCAAGCCCAGTATTTCCCCCTGATCAGCCAAATTACCCGTAAAAGCTCGGATCAGAGCGAGTTGGGCTCCGAACAATTTCGCAGCCTCCGCCGGTTCCTTCTCGAGTTCAACGAGCTCAGGCTCGGCAGTCCCCGGTGTGCGGGATTCGGGCACGCGCGGTCCCGGTGTGGCTGACTCCGACATAACGGCCGGAAACTACGCTGCAGTAATGACGGTATGGCGATCGCGGCCCTCGCCAGACGACTCGGATCGGTATCCGCTCGCCGACACGATGTCGTGCACGAGTTTGCGCTCGTAAGAGGACATGGCAGGCAGGTCGGCCTCGGTCCCGCCGGCTTCGATGCGGGCAATGGCACGGACAACGAGCGCCGCCAGCTCAGCTTCACGAGCCTCACGTGATCCGCCGATGTCGAGAATGAGACGGGAAAATGATCCCGTCTTGTTCTGCACCGCGAGGCGGGTCAGCTCCTGCAGCGCATTGACTGTTTCTGGCTTGGACAACACCCGCAGGTTGTCCGCGTCGGACGCCTTGACCGAGAGATAGGCCCGACCATTCCGAGCATCAATGTCGATGTCTCCATCGAGGTCGCAGATATCAAGGAATTCCTCGATATAGTCCGCAGCGATGTCGCCCTCACGTTCGAGTTGATCGGTCGTGAGGGGAGCCTCGATGCTCGCGACGGAACCCGTTTCTGGAACGTCGGGGAACGGATCCGTTGCAGCAATACCACTGGGGAACGCCGCGCTGTCGCCTTCGACAGCAGCGGCCGCAGTGATATCGGCCTCAGCGTTGTTGACCTCGGTGAGGTCGATCTTTTCCGTCACGGTGATCTCCACTACTTTTTCGGGCCGGTTTGCTTCTTAGCGCGGGCCTTGCCGACCGGCTGCTGACGCTGTACCGGCTTGGCGGGCTCGTCAACCACAATGATGTCACCATCGGTCGCGATGAGCTTGCCCTTGCGGGCCATGCGCTCTTCGCGAGCCTTGGCGGCCTCACTGCCGGGCGTCGGCATGTTTCGGATCACCAGGAACTGCTGAATCATGGTCCAGAAGTTGGAGGTGAGCCAGTAGAACATGACGCCGAGCGGGAACGCGACACCGGAAAAGGCGAAGACCAGGGGGAGCAGGTAGAGCATGATGCGCTGCTGCTTGAACATGGGGCTCGCCTTGGTTTCCGGCGACATGTTCTTGGAGACGATCTGCAGCTGGGTGATGAACTGCGACGCTGTCATCAGCACGACCATGGTGGCCGCGATGATCATGACGGTGCCGTTGAAGGGGTCACCCGCAGTCCACAGCGACCACTGGGAGGCGAAGGTGTCGTGCAGGGGTGCATTCCCAAAGAGGGTGGCATTGCCGAAGCTCTCGGCGAGGCTCTGATTGAGCGGTCCGACGCCGGCGTTGGCGCGCTGGGCGTCGTTGAGCACCGAGAACAGTGCGAAGAAGATTGGCATCTGCAGCAACAGCGGCAGGCAGGAGCTCAGCGGGTTGGTACCCGTCTTCTTGTACATCGCCATGGTCTCGCGGGACATTGCCTCACGGGAGAACTGGTCCTTCTTGCCCTTGTACTTGTCCTGAATCTTCTTAAGTTGTGGGGCGACCTCGAGCATCTTGCGCTGGCTCTTGATCTGCCGCACGAAGATGGGAATGAGGGCGGCACGCACAACCAGAACGAGGCCGACGATGGACAGCACCCACGTGAGACCGTCGTCGTAGCCCAGTCCCGCGATTCCGATCTGGGAAAACAGCCAGTGGAAGGCTACGAGCAGCAGCTCGACCACCCATTTCAGAGGCCAGAGGATCGTACCTATGAGGTCCATACTGTGGGTTAGCCCTTTCCGTGGCTGGGTGCAACGACAAAACCGAACGACGTCAAACGAAAGCGACGCGTGCTTTTGAGAGGTACATCATCGATGCCGCCTTCAGACCACGGATGACAGTGGCTCAGTCTCCGTGCAGCGAGGACGCTTCCCCACGCTAGTCCGTGTTCCTGAACGGCCCCCAGTGCGTAGGCCGAGCAAGACGGGTAAAACCGGCACACATCCCCGTAGAGGGGAGAAATCACGCCCCGATACACGCGAAGAATTAGCACGCCCACATTGCGCGGGAGCAGAATAATCGTCGCGAGTACGGGGTTCATCGGCCCGGGTTGCCTTTTCGCATCGGGAGGGGGCGAGACAGGGAACGTTGAACCTCGTCGTACAGCGTCTGCCACGCCGCATCGCGCGCCGTCGGCAAAGCCCGGATGACGATATCCGTTCCCGGCGTCACCGCGGGGAGCAGCTCGAACGTGACCGCCTTGAGGCGGCGGCGAACGAGATTGCGCCTCACGGCGTCACCCACATTCTTAGCGACGATGAATCCGAAGCGAACCGGGTCGACACTATCCGTTTGAGCGGATCCGGGCCGACCGTCACTTTTGCGTATGTACAAAACGGTGTGCGCACCAACGATCCGCACACCGCGCCGAACGACGCCCTGGTAATCACTGCCGCTCGTGATGCGATTTACGTGAGCAAGCACGAGAACCTGGCGACCACGAGAACTTACGCGGAGAGTTCGGTGCGACCCTTGCGACGGCGAGCACCGAGGATGGCGCGGCCCGCACGGGTGCGCATGCGCAGGCGGAAGCCGTGCACCTTGGCACGACGGCGGTTGTTCGGCTGGAAGGTTCTCTTGCTCATAGTTCAATCTCCACGTATTTGAATCACCGCTGGCCAATTTCTCTTCGGCCAGAACAGCGGCGCGCACAGAAGTTGGAAGCCCGCGGGATGGGGTCAACTGATTAAAACTACGGCCTCGGTAACGTCTGGTCAAACTCAGCGCCCGAATCGAGTGATTCTCCACAATAATGACTCCAACGCAGAAACCGAACGGTCGGGCGCAGGAACAGTAAAATTAGCCTCCACGACCGGGATTGACTACCGTAAAGTCAAGTTATCCACAGGCTTGTGCCCTAAACCTGAGAATTCGGCCGGTTTTATACACAAGCGGTGGATAACTTTGATCCAGTCCTGACGAACGCACCGGTACCACCCGAACGAAGGCGCGCCGGTCGTCACAGTTGAACAGAGATATCCCGAACCACACAGATTGTAGGAACCATGGCAGACGTTGAAGCGCCGATAGCCGAAACCTGGCGGTCCGTTCTGACCACCCTGGAGTCCGACGCCACGATTACGCCCATGCTCTACGGCTTTCTCAGTCTGGTCGAGCCGAAAGGTATCGCCGCTGGCACCTTTTATCTTGAGGTGCCCAACGAGTTCACGGCCAGCATGCTCAATCAGCGGATGCGGGTTCCCCTGCTCACCGCAATGGGTCAGCTCGACGAGGCTACCGCGGTGTCCACCTTCTACGTCGTCGTGAATCCCGAACTCGAGCAGGAGTCGTTGCGCCCGGTTCAGCAGACAATGACCCCGCCCGACGTCATTACACCGGCACCGCCGCAATCGGTGTTCGAGGGTGCCGCCCCCGCGGGGCCGCACGAGACGCGACTCAACCCCAAATACAGTTTTGACAACTTCGTCATCGGGCAATCCAACCGCTTCGCTCACGCGGCCGCTGTTGCCGTGGCCGAAGCCCCGGCCAAGGCCTACAACCCGCTCTTCATCTACGGATCGTCCGGGCTGGGCAAGACCCACCTTTTGCACGCGATCGGTCATTACGCTATGAGCCTGTATCCGGGCATCCGGGTACGTTATGTCAGTTCCGAAGAGTTCACCAACGATTTCATCAACTCCATCGCCAACAACCGTGGCTCGGCTTTTCAAGCTCGGTACCGCAATATCGACATTCTGATGATTGACGACATCCAATTTCTGCAGAACAAGGCGGAGACCCAGGAAGCCTTCTTCCATACTTTCAACACCCTGCACGACCACAACAAGCAGGTGGTCATCACGAGTGACCTGCCGCCGAAACACCTCACCGGTTTTGAAGACCGAATGCGCAGCCGCTTCGAGTGGGGTTTGATAACGGATGTCCAGGCTCCCGACCTCGAGACCCGCATCGCCATTCTGCGCAAAAAGGCGCAGAGCGAGAAGCTGCAGGTGCCCCACGACATTCTCGAGTTCATGGCGTCGAAGGTATCGTCCAACATTCGCGAACTGGAGGGAACACTCATTCGGGTCACCGCCTTCGCGAGTCTGAACAAGACTCCGGTCGACATGGACCTTGTTCAAACGGTGTTGAAGGACCTCATCACCCTGGACGAAGACAACGTCATTGCTCCGGTCGACATCATCACCAACACTGCTAATTACTTCAAGCTCTCGGTCGATGACCTGTACGGTTCGAGTCGCTCGCAGGCCATCGCCACGGCCCGCCAAATCGCCATGTACCTGTGTCGTGAGCTCACGAACCTGTCGCTGCCCAAGATTGGGCAGCTGTTCGGCAATCGGGACCATACGACAGTGATGTATGCCAATAAGAAGATCAGTGAGCTCATGAAGGAGCGACGGTCGATTTACAATCAGGTCACTGAACTAACCAACCGCATCAAGCAGGATCACCGGTACAAGTAAGCGCCAACGGTAAAATTTTCGGCCCCTCACGGCAAGCTCAGCTGAGTTTGACCCGGAGGGGCCGAATTTTTTTAGTTTTCACACCTGTGGATAACCCTGTGGAATTAACTCACACAACCGGTCGTCGCCTGTAGAAACTCGGGGCTTCCCTGTAGAAACTTGTAATTACCAAGAGTTGCGCTTACGCAAACGAATGACAAACTTCCACAGGTCGCCCACAAGTTACAAACGTGTAGTTCTCAGTGCCTGAGCCGTTTTCACAGAGTTATCTACAGTTTCCACAACGGTTAAGAAGATTAACAAAAATTCTTTAACCAGATTTAGCCGACAACCTTGACTGCCGAAGCCACCGATCGGGCCCGGTACCGAACCAGACGGTGAAGCCAGCTAGCATTGAGGCCCACCCATCCGCTTTCGCAACGCTAAGGAATGACATCGTGAGATTTCAGGCAAATCGGGATGTCTTCAGCGAAGCAGTTTCGTTCGCCGTAAAACTTCTACCCCAGCGAACGACCCTGCCAATCCTCAGCGGTGTGCTCATCGAAGCCACGGCGACGGGCCTGATCCTCTCCTCCTTCGACTACGAAGTCTCCGCCCAGACCGAGATCATCGCCGAAGTCGAAGAAACCGGCAAAATACTCGTCTCCGGACGTCTTCTGGCCGAGATCGCGAGCCGCCTGCCCAACGCGCCAGTACGTTTTTCCACGGAAAATTCCCGGATCAAGGTCAGTTGTGGTTCGGCGAGCTTCACCCTGCTGTCTATGCCGGTTGAGGAATATCCCAGCATTCCGCAGGTGAACACCCAGTCTGGTCTCGTGCCCGCCGAAGAATTTGCGGCCGCAGTAGCCCAGGTCGCCGTCGCCGCATCCCGTGATGATGTCACGCCCGTCATCACCGGCGTGCAGCTGGAAATAACCGAAAACAGCCTGAGCCTCGTTGCCACCGACCGTTACCGTGTGGCCGTTCGCGAAATCGACTGGGACCACGGAAGCAACACCACCGAGGGAACGATTACGGCCCTGGTGCCGGCTCGAACCCTGCAGGAAGTCGGCAAGACCTTCGGCCACAGCGGAACCATTTCGGTGTCGATCACCAACAGTGACGACCGCGAACTCATCGCCTTCACCGCCAACAAGAAAACCGTCACGTCACTGCTGATCAAGGGCAATTTTCCTCCGGTGCGTCGGTTGTTCCCCGAAACGGTCGACAACTACGCGGTCATGAACACAGCCGACCTGATCGAGGCAACGCGCCGCGTGCAGCTCGTGCTTGAGCGCGAAGCAGCCCTGCGTTTCACCTTCGCCGCTGACGGGCTCACCCTGGAAGCGGTCGGTTCCGAACAGGCCCAGGCCTCGGAGACCATCGACGCGATTCTCTCCGGTACCGAGACGATCGTGTCGCTCAAGCCGCAGTTCCTCCTCGACGGACTCAGCGCAGTGCACTCGGAATTCGTGCGCATCTCATTCACGAAGACGGAAAACCCGAATAAGCCCGGTCCCGTTCTGATTACCAGCCAGACGTCGCGCGAGCAGGCCGGAGCGGACAGCTACAAGTATCTGCTCCAGCCCAACCTGCTGCTGCGCTAACGACGGTGCGGGTCACCCACCTTTCGCTCACCGACTTTCGCAACTACGCGACGGCCGAGGTTTCATTCAACGCCGGGCCTAACCTCATCGTCGGACGCAATGGCCAGGGAAAAACGAACCTGGTCGAAGCCCTCGGTTTTCTCAGTACGCTCGGCTCGCATCGGGTCTCGACCGATAAAGCCATGATTCGGGCCGGGCAGGACGCCGGAATCATTCGGGCGCGACTCGAGTACAACGGTCGTGACATCTTGGCCGAGGTACAGCTCAACCGCACCGGACAGAATCGAGCGCAGGTCAATCGCTCGGTGATCAAGACCCGTGACCTGCCCCGCTATTTCTCCAGTGTGGTGTTCGCCCCGGAGGACCTCGCGCTCGTGCGCGGTGATCCCTCTGGTCGGCGTAAGTTTCTCGATCAACTTTTGGTGCTACGGACCCCGAGGCTGGCCGCGGTTCTCAGCGATTACGACCGCGTGCTCAAGCAGCGCAATACCCTACTCAAGTCGGCGCGCTCTTCCGGTATACGCGGAAATCAGCTGTCCACCCTCGATATCTGGGACGAACGACTCGTCGAGTTCGGCTCAGAAATTATCGACGAGCGGGCCAAACTCGTGCATCTGCTCGGGGATCCTTTGCGCGCGGCCTATCGGGCCGTTGTGAATGAAGACCATGGGCCTGCCTTGGTGGCAAGTTTGAGCATTCTCGGCGCCGATGAAGACGTCGATGGGGCTGCGCTCGGCGGCATCGGCTCGGCGGCCGGACCGGGTTCGGTGGAGTCCTCCACCACTGAGATCTTTCGTACCGCCATGGTGGGACTGCGCAAACGCGAACTTGAACGCGGTATTACCCTCGCTGGCCCGCACCGGGACGACCTCGTCTTCATGCTCAACGAGCTGCCGGCCAAGGGCTACGCGAGTCATGGGGAATCGTGGTCGTTCGCGCTGTCGCTGAAATTGGCATCCGCTCAGCTATTACGCCAGGATTCAGCGAGCGGGGATCCAGTGCTGATTCTCGACGACGTATTCGCAGAGCTGGATTTGGACCGCCGAGCCCGACTGGCCGCGGCGATCGGGTCTTTTGAGCAGGTTCTGATCACGGCCGCCGTACTGGAAGACGTTCCCCAGGCGCTGGTGGCGCACACCATCCACATTCACGCCGGCGCGGTCATCGATGGCTGACCAGAATGTTCCACGTGAAACACCCGAGAGCAGTGATTCACTGGAATCCAATGCCAGTGAAGCCAGCCAGGTTTACCTACGATTCAAGAGTATCTTCGGCGATCCGAACGCACGTCGCACCCGCGGACGCAAGCGCATCGCCCCGGCCGCCGGCTCGAGTGTGCCCTTTGGAATTGGACGCGATCCGCGTGGCCTCGGCGACACCATCAACTCGCTCACCATGCAACTCGGCTGGAATTCACCACTGGCTCAATCGGAACTGCTTGCTTCCTGGATGCTGCTGGCCGGTGAAGAAACCGCCAACCATTCCACCCCGGCGGGCATCGATGACGGCGTACTCACGGTGCACTGCGAGTCGACTGCCTGGGCGACACAGCTACGTCTGATGCGGAACGTCATCATGGAACACATCGCGACCCGCTACCCAGATGCCGGCATCCAATCGATTCGTTTCCAGGGGCCCAACGCCCCATCCTGGAAAAAGGGTCCCAGATCAATTCCAGGGCGTGGTCCACGCGATACCTACGGGTGATCCAGCAAATAAGGTCACCCCCTTGAACAAAAGGCGTCAAACGGCGATTATGGCCGGTTGTTCTCGCCTCATTTGGTAGACTGAATGGTCGCCCGTGCGATGGTCAGGAGCCTATTTTCAGATGACAGTTGAACCGACGCCCGAACGCACGTCCCCAGATATATCCCCAATAGTGGCGGAGCGGGAGCCGGAGCACGAATACGGTGCAGACGATATTCAGGTCCTCGAGGGCCTGGAAGCCGTTCGAAAGCGACCCGGTATGTATATCGGATCCACCGGACCGCGCGGACTGCACCACCTGGTCTATGAGATCGTTGACAACTCCGTCGACGAAGCCCTGGCGGGGCACTGCGACACGATTGATATTCGCATTCTGGCCGACGGCGCCATTCGCGTCGAAGACAACGGTCGCGGAATCCCCGTCGACATTCACAAGGCAGAGGGCCGTTCGACCGTTGAGGTCGTCCTGACGGTGCTGCACGCCGGTGGAAAGTTCGGCGGCGGCGGGTATTCCGTTTCCGGTGGACTGCACGGTGTCGGCAGCTCCGTGGTGAACGCCCTGTCGAGCCGCCTCGAGGTCGAGGTTCGTCGCCAGGGATTCATTTGGCGCCAGAGTTTCGCCAACGGTGTCCCCAACGCTCCCCTGGAACAGGGCGAAGCGAACGACGAAACCGGCACCACCATTACCTTCTGGCCGAGCGCTGAGACCTTCGAGACGATCGATTTCGATTACGAAACGCTGCGCGCTCGTTTTCAGCAGATGGGTTTTTTGAACAAGGGCCTGCGTCTCACCCTCACCGACGAGCGTGAAGCCCACCGCACTGACGACGGCACGGTTGTCAGTAACACCTTCAAGTACGATCAGGGACTCGTCGACTACGTCGAGTACCTCAACCGTGCCAAAAAGGCTGACCTCGTCAACGAAGAGATCATCTCGTTCGAGTGGGAAGACCACGAACGCAAGATGGCGCTGGAAGTGGCCATGCAGTGGACCACGGCCTATACCGAGAGCGTGCACACCTACGCGAATACGATCAACACCCACGAGGGCGGCACCCACGAAGAGGGTTTCCGCGCCGCGCTGACCACACTCGTGAACAAGTACGCCCGCGAAAAGGGCATCCTGAAAGAAAAGGATGACAACCTCACCGGCGATGACGTGCGTGAAGGACTGACCGCGGTCGTGTCGATCAAGCTCGCCGAACCGCAGTTCGAAGGCCAGACCAAGACCAAACTCGGCAACACCGAGGCGAAGTCGTTCGTACAAAAGGTCGCCAACGATCAGCTCACCGACTGGTTCAACCGCAACCCGAACCCGGCCCGCGAAATTATTCGTAAGTCCTTGCAGGCATCGAACGCTCGTATGGCGGCCCGCAAAGCTCGGGAAACCGCCCGTCGCAAGGGACTGCTCGAGGGCGGCGGCATGCCGGGCAAGCTCAAGGATTGCCAGAGCAAGGACCCCTCCTTGTCCGAGATCTTCATCGTCGAGGGCGATTCGGCCGGCGGCTCCGCCGTGCAGGGGCGCAACCCGGAGTTCCAGGCGATCTTGCCGTTGCGCGGCAAGATCCTCAACGTCGAAAAGGCTCGCCTCGACCGTGCCCTCGGTAATGCAGAGGTTCAGGCCATGATCACGGCCTTCGGTGCTGGGATGGGCGAAGAATTCAACCCAGACAAGGTTCGGTACCACAAGATCGTGTTAATGGCCGACGCCGATGTCGACGGCCAGCACATCACGACCCTGCTGCTGACACTGCTGTTCCGATACATGCGTCCGCTGATCGACCTCGGCTACGTCTATCTGGCCCAGCCGCCGCTGTACCGGCTCAAGTGGACCAACTCGCCGCACGAATACGTGTACTCCGATGCCGAGCGTGACGCCCTCCTTGCCGATGGCGCGGCCTCGGGCAAGCGGATCCCGAAAGACAACGGCATTCAGCGCTACAAGGGCCTCGGCGAGATGGACTACAAGGAACTGTGGGAAACCACGATGGCCCCCGAATCTCGCACCCTGCTGCAGGTCACCCTGGATGACGCGGCATCCGCCGACGAAATCTTCTCCACCCTGATGGGTGAAGACGTCGAATCCCGACGCAACTTCATCCAGAAAAACGCGAAGGACGTGCGTTTCCTTGACATCTGATGACACCACGGGCAACTCCGACTCGAATACGCCCGAAGCAGTGACCCCTGAACTGAGTGCAGCGAACGCGGCTGCGGCGGCGGCCCACCTCGTGCAGCACGGCAAGATCGACCAGGTCGACCTGCAGCTGGAAATGCAGCGCTCCTACCTCGACTACGCGATGAGCGTCATCGTCGGGCGTGCGCTGCCTGACGTGCGCGACGGTATGAAGCCGGTGCACCGTCGCGTGATCTACGCCATGTTCGACGGCGGCTACCGCCCGGACAAGGCGTTCTCCAAGTGCGCCCGCGTCGTCGGTGACGTGATGGGACAGTTCCACCCGCACGGTGACTCGTCGATCTACGACGCGCTCGTGCGTCTGGTTCAGCCGTGGAGTCTGCGGTATCCGCTCGCCCTGGGCCAGGGAAACTTCGGTTCCCCCGGCAATGACGGCGCAGCAGCCCCGCGGTACACCGAAACCAAGATGGCGCCGCTCGCCCTCGAAATGGTGCGCGACATCGACGAAGACACCGTCGATTTTCAGGACAACTACGATGGCCGCACGCTCGAGCCGACCGTGCTGCCGGCCCGCTTTCCGAACCTGCTGGTCAACGGCTCGGTCGGAATCGCCGTCGGTATGGCCACCAACATTCCGCCGCACAACCTGCGCGAGGTCGCCGCCGGCGCCCAGTGGTACCTTGAGAACCCCGACGCCACCCGCGACGAGCTGCTCGAAGCGCTGATTTCGCGCATCAAGGGACCTGATTTTCCTACCGGCGCTCAAATTCTGGGCACCAAGGGTATTCAGGACGCCTACCGCACCGGGCGTGGTTCGATCACGATGCGTGCCGTGGTCAGCATCGAAGAGTTGCAGGGTCGCACCTGCCTCGTAATTACCGAGCTGCCCTACCAGGTGAACCCCGACAACCTCGCGATCAAGATCGCCGATCTGGTCAAGGACGCCAAAGTAGCCGGCATCGCGGACATTCGCGATGAGACGTCTGGTCGCACCGGCCAGCGCCTCGTCATCGTGCTCAAGCGCGACGCCGTCGCGAAGGTTGTGCTGAACAACCTTTACAAGCACACTCAGCTGCAGGAGAATTTCGGCGCCAATATGCTGGCCATCGTCGACGGCGTGCCGCGCACGCTCGCCCTCGACGGTTTCATCTCGGCCTGGGTCGCGCACCAGATCGAGGTTATCGTTCGGCGCACCCAATTCCGCTTGAACAAGGCCGAAGCGGATGCCCACATTCTGCGCGGCTATCTCAAGGCGCTGGACGCTCTCGATGAGGTTATCGCGCTCATTCGTCGGTCGAACACGGTCGACGACGCTCGCGAAGGCCTGATGGCTCTGCTCGACGTGGACAAGCTTCAGGCCGACGCGATTCTCACCATGCAGTTGCGCCGCCTGGCAGCTCTCGAGCGCCAGAAGATCATCGACCAGGCCGCCGAACTCGAAGTGCAGATCGCCGAATTCAAGTCGATCTTGGCCAGCCCCGAGCGTCAGCGCACGATCATCAGCGAAGAACTCGCCGAGATCACCGCGAAGTTCGGTGACGACCGCCGCACCGAAATCATGTTCGGTTTCGACGGCGACATGTCGATCGAGGATCTCATCCCCGAAGAGGAGATGGTGGTCACCGTCACCCGCGGCGGCTACATCAAGCGCACCCGGAGCGACAACTACCGCAACCAGCACCGAGGTGGCAAGGGCGTCAAGGGCGCCCAGCTGCGCGCCGACGACGTGGTCGAACACTTCTTCGTGACCACGACACACCACTGGTTGTTGTTCTTCACCAACACCGGTCGGGTCTACCGGGCCAAGGCGTACGAGGCGCAGGAATCCGGTCGCGATGCCAAGGGCCAGCACGTTGCCAACCTGCTCGCGCTGCAGCCGGGCGAGGAAATCGCACAGATTCTCGACATTCGTGACTACGGGGTTGCCCAATATCTGACCCTCGCCACCCGCGATGGACTGATCAAGAAGACCGCGCTTAGTGAATACGACACTAATCGCACTGGCGGCATCATCGCGATCAAGCTGCGTGAGGGCGACGAACTCGTCTCTGCCCTGCTGGTCGAAGATGATTCCGACCTGCTGCTGGTATCCCGCAAGGGCATGTCGATTCGCTTCACCGCCACCGACGAAGCGCTGCGCCCGATGGGCCGCAGCACGTCCGGCGTGATCGGAATGCACTTCCGCGGTGAGGATACGCTGCTGGACGCATCCGTCATCAATGATGACGGCTACGTCTTCGTAGTCACCGAGGGTGGCTACGCCAAGCGCACCGCGGCAGACCAGTATCGGCTGCAGAATCGTGGTGGTCTGGGCATTAAGGTGGCCAAACTCAACGACGATCGCGGCGATCTGGTCGGCTCGTTGATCGTCAATCCCGAGGACGAGGTCCTTGTGGTACTTGCCAGTGGCAAGGTGGTACGCTCTGACGTCGCCGAGGTTCCGGCCAAGGGCCGGGACACAATGGGTGTTGTTTTCGCAAAGTTTGCGAATGAAGACAGAATCATTTCCATCGCGAAAAACATTGAACGTAATCTGGTCGCCACGGATGAAACCACCGACGAAGAAGATGTGACGGATGTCGACGCACCAGCTGGTGCGGTCGACAGCAGTGCTGCAGACGGCGCTGTTCCTCACGCGGATTCAGGGAAAGTAGAGACACCGAATGAGTAGCGTCGCCGAAAAGCTCGCCAAGAAGTCCACTCGTAAGACCACAAGCAAGCAGGTTCGACTCAAACTGGTCTACGTCGACTTCTGGTCGAGCGTGAAACTGTCGTTCCTGGTGGCGGTGTGCCTGGCGATCGTCACCATCGTCGCTACCTTCCTCACCTACACCGTGCTCGTGCAGACCGAGGTGCTGACCAGTGTCGACGAGCTGTACGCCACCGTGGCGGGAGAATCGGCCGACCTGACGGCCATTCTCTCGATCGGCAACGTTATGGGCTTCGCGGTCGTTGTGGCCGTGCTGAACCTGGTCGTGATCACCGCGCTCGGCGCCATCTATGCCGTTCTGTACAACCTGAGCGTCAAAATTACCGGCGGTTTGCTCGTCGGCTTCACCAACAACTAAGCCGCAGTCAAGGCTTTGTAGGCACGATCGAGGGCTGTTTCTCCGCGGAAACAGCCCTCACACTCGAATTTGGGTAAATCCGCCGCACCGCGGCGTGACTCGATTTCAGGTTCCGGCCAGATTCCGATAGTCTTCAATCTGCCCAACAGGGGGATATAGCTCAGTTGGTTAGAGCGCTTCACTGATAATGAAGAGGTCCCAGGTTCAAATCCCGGTATCCCCACGCAGCACCAGATTCATAAGTTCTCACTCGCTATAAACGGGGTGAGAAAGCGGGGCCATAGCTCAATTGGTAGAGCGCCTGCTTTGCAAGCAGGAGGTCCGGGGTTCGATTCCCCGTGGCTCCACAATTCAAGGCTCGTCTTCGGACGGGCCTTTTCTTGTACTTCCGGGGATTTTTCCGTACCAGGGCTGGGCATCCGCTTAGACGGCGTCGCGGCGGTCATTGCGGGCCGCTACGGCCGTTAACGCGGCAGGGCCCGCATCCACTGGATGCGGGCCTTGCAAGCGGGTGGTGCTGCGGCGCTAGTCTTCCTGCGACGTGGCCGGTTCAGCCTCGTCATCGGCGACCCAGAGCTCGTCGTCGGCGCGGAACGTCTGCCAGACGGCGTAGGCGACGCCTGCAGCGGCGACGACGGCCAGACCGAGGGCGAAGTAAGTTCCCGCCCCCACGCCCTTAGGTTCGACCACGACGGGCTTCTGTAAGCGGATACGGCCCAGCGCGGCCCGCACGCGGGCGTCGCGCGCGACGTCGCCGACCGACAAGACCGTGCCGATGGCGGTACCGATGCCGGGAAGGACATCGTTCACCACGCGGCGTCGAACGCCGTCGGCGGCTTCCTGGGTGGCGTTCACGCCCGGGCGAACGTAGTGGTCGTAGCTCTCGCGAACGCGCGGAGCAACTTCTTCGCGGGCGAGGACGCCGGCCTGGTGACCGGCCTGGCGAGCAAGCACGTTAGCGCGCTCCAATACCTCTTGTTGGTGGCTCCATAGTTCGTCTGCGCTTTTGCGCAGCCGAGTGAGTTCCTTGCGGCGCTTGCGTGACAGGCTCATCTGGACCCTCCATCGATGTCGTGTGTGGCGAATGTGTGTCTATCTTGCCACTGAGTGCCCATCTTGCCACTGAAACCTTGGCGCGCAATCGATGTCTTGCCAGCGAATGCACTGGGAACGCACCGGAAGCACAGGGGGTCGAGCAGGGTGGGCGACGGTTGCTGTGCAAGAATCGGTGTATGTCTAAGCACACCGCTGTCGCCACCCTGAACACCACACTCGGACCGATCAAGGTCAATCTCTTCGGCAATCACGCGCCGAAGACGGTCAAGAACTTCGTCGGCCTCGCGACCGGCGAGATCGAGTGGAAGCACCCCGCCACGGGCGTCGCCTCCACCACGCCGCTTTACGACGGCACCGTTTTTCACCGCATTATCAAGGACTTCATGATCCAGGCCGGCGACCCGCTCGGCCAGGGCACCGGCGGTCCCGGCTACCAGTTCGACGATGAAATCAGCCCCGACCTCGACTTCACCCAGCCCTACGTGCTCGCCATGGCGAACGCGGGAATCCAGGGTGGTCAAGGAACCAACGGCTCGCAGTTCTTCATCACCGTCGTGCCGACCACCTGGCTGCAGGGCAAGCACACCATCTTCGGTGCCGTTGAAGACGAGGACAGCCGCGCAATCGTCGCGAAGCTCGCGACCGTCGCCACCGACGGTCGCGACCGCCCGCTGGAAGACGTCATCATCCAGAGCGTCTCCGTCGAATCCGTCTAACCCGTATTTCAGACCAATATGAGTGATCTGCCGGCCTCGGCGGCGAATTTTTGCTACCGCCATCCGGGGCGGCAGAGCTTCATTCTGTGTCAGCGCTGCGGGCGCACCGTCTGCGCCGAGTGCCAGACCCAGGCTGCCGTGGGCGTTATCTGCCCCGAATGCATGAAACTGCAGCGCAAGAACGCACCCCGCATCAAACCCGCCGTGCTCACCCGGCTGACCGGGAGCGGTCAGCCCACGGTGACCTACGCGCTCATCGCGATCACCGTCTTCGTCTTCATCCTGCAATGGATTCCCGGTCTCGGGATCACCCAACGATTCGCCTACGCGCCAGCCCTCACCCTCATTGAGCCGTGGCGCATGCTGACCAGTGTTTTTCTGCACTCGCAAGGTGGCCTGCCGTTTCACGTGCTGCTCAACATGTACGTGCTCTGGATCTTCGGTCCGATGCTCGAGGGGATGCTCGGCCGTGGTCGCTTCCTGGCGCTGTATCTGATCAGCGGTTTCGCCGGGTCGATCGGTGTTCTGGTGCTGGCTGCTCCCTACACCTACGTCGTCGGGGCATCAGGGGCCCTGTTCGGGCTCATGGGTGCCTTCCTGGTCATTCAGCGCAGTCTTGGCGGAAATTCGAAGCAGCTGCTGGTTCTGCTCGGCATCAACGTGGTCGTGAGCTTCATTCCGGGGATCGCCTGGCAGGCTCACTTCGGCGGCATAATCGGGGGCGCACTCATCGGGTTCGTTCTCATGCGTACCCGGCGGCCGGCACAAAAGGGGCTGCAGATCGTCTTGATCGCGGGCGTCGCCGCTCTCCTCGTGGTGATCGGAGTCCTCAAAATTGTGAGCCTGCTCGCCCCGATCAACTGACCACCCGGTGCACCGGGAAGTTATCCACAGGTCTATCCACATGGGGATAATTACACCGGTGTCATTACCCGCACTGCTGGATTCCGGCAGCCGGTCAGCATCCACTCAATGACCGTTGCGCGGGCGGTTTGTGACTCGGCGGTGCGGCCGAACTAGCGCCAGCGCGTGGTCATCAGAAAGCCGATAAATGCGATTCCGAAGCCGACCAGAATGTTCATGGCGCCGAGACCCGCGATGGGAAGCTGGCTGCCACTGACGTAAAACACGATGATCCAGGCCAGGCCGAGCAGCATAAAGCCGAACATGACCGGCTTGAACCAGACGGCGTTGGGCGCGTCCTCGTTCGAGCGGGCAACTTCGGTGCGGGCGGGCTTGGTGCGAGAATTCTTACGTGCCATGCTGCGATCCTAGCGTCTCCGCCTGTTTTCGTGGCTTTGACGCGGGGGCCGCGCACAACTCTGGTCAGTAGACTCGTAGTATGTGTCCACAGGCAGACGATCGCACCGCGCCGGTGCCCGATGGGTCGGAGTCGCCCGGCGCTGGCACCAAACGTCGGCACCGCTCAAGTACAGCCCCGTCCGCCAAGGTCACACTCCTGGGCGTGCTCGGTGAACTGCTGATCACGGCCAGTGCACTCGTGCTGCTGTTTCTGGGCTGGCAGCTGTGGTGGAATGACATGATCATGGCCAATTCGCAGTCCTCGGCTGCGAGTGAAATCAGCCAGAACTGGATCGCCCAGGACACGTCGACGACGCTCCCCGAAGCGACGTCTGATCTGGCGGAACCGGACGCAGCCCGCGTAGCGGTGGACTACGGCGAGCCCGTCGTTGCCGCTGCACCCGGCAATGCCACGGCCTTCGCGGTTTTGTATGTGCCGCGTTTCGGTGCCGACTACCACCGCAGCATTGCCGAAGGCACCGGCCATGACGTCTTGAACAGCAACCGTTTGGGCATCGGACATTACGCTGGCACTCAGATGCCCGGCGAAGTTGGAAACTTCGCGATTGCCGCGCACCGCAGCGCCTTCGGCGGTGGCATGCACCTGATCAACGAGCTGCAACTCGGCGACGCCATCTACGTGCAGACGGCCGACGGCTATTACACCTACCGGTACCGCGATACCGAGTACGTGGCACCGTCGCAGGTGCAGGTACTGGCATCCGTTCCCAACTTTCCGGACGGAACCCCGGTCGACCGCATCATCACGCTCACCAGTTGCAATCCGCTGTACTCCACCGCAGAACGTATCATCGCCTACGGGGTGCTTGAATCGTGGCAGCCACTTTCGGCCGGCGCTCCCGCCGAGCTCGCACCGATCATCGCCGCTCAGGGCTAGGAGACTCTTATGTACGCAGCACTGTGGCGTGTTCTACCCGGACCGATCTGGGTGCGCATCATTTTGGTCCTGATTCTGCTGGTGGCTGTACTGGCCGTGCTGGCCACCTGGGTGTATCCGTGGATCGATGGAATTCTGAGCAGCGAGGAAGCGACGGTAGACGGCCCATGACCCGAATTCTGGTTATCGATAATTATGACAGCTTCGTCTATACCCTCAACGGGTATCTGATGGAGCTCGGCGCGGACACCGACGTTGTGCGCAACGATTCCTTCGAGCAGACCGATGCGGCCGCTCGGATTGCCGACTACGACGGCGTGCTCGTTTCGCCGGGCCCCGGGAAGCCCTCAGACGCCGGTGTGTCCATCGCCGTCGTCGAGGCCGCGCTGGCGGCCAACCTGCCCCTGTTCGGCGTCTGCCTCGGCCATCAGGCCATCGCCGAGGCCTTCGGGGCCACGGTGACCAATGCTGAAGAACTCATGCATGGCAAAACCTCGCTCATCACGCACGACGGCAGCGATTTCTATGAGGGTGTGCCGCAACCGTTCACGGCAACGCGCTACCATTCCCTCGCCGTCGTTGCGTCGACCGTGCCGAGTGACCTGATCGTCACGTCGCGCACGCAGGGCGGGGTCATCATGGGATTGCGGCACCTAACCGCTCCTATTTTGGGCGTGCAGTTTCACCCGGAGTCGGTCCTGACCGAGGGCGGCTACCGGATGTTGGGCAACTGGCTCGCCCTGACCGGCCTGTCGTCTGCCCAGGAGATCGCGAAGGGCCTGCACCCGCTGTTGCGCCTGAGCTGACTTCGCGCTGGGCTGTTCGGCTAGGAGCGGGCGCAGTAGGTCAGCTCGATCTCGGAGCGCTGGGGGACGTCTCCGGGGGCCAGTGACTGGGCTCTGATCGGGGAGCCGGACTCCTGGTCACAGGTGTAATCAGGCTTGGAACTCGGCGTGAGTCCGTCGGCGCTGACCAGATCGATCGCGGCGACCAGAGACTGGCCGGTGAGGTCTCCGAGGGTGACCAGGCCACTCGACACGATGTAGTTGATGGTATCGCCGGCGAATTCGGAGGACGCCGCGGGCGGATCGGTGCGCAGAACGATATCGGCCGCCACGGTCGGGGAGTTCTCGGTGGTGACCGACCCGGAAACGAAACCGAGTGCTTCGATCGCGGCCTGGGCATCCGTTATGGGCTGATTGGTGACATCGGGAACCGCGACGGGCACCGGACCGGTAGAGACGAAGACCTTGATCACGTCGGAGGGATTGACGATGGTATCGGCCGGAGGATCCGTGCGAATAACCTGGTCGGCCGGCACTGTCGTGCTCGACTCTTCGGCACGCGTGGCCGCGAGGTCGAGGTCGAGGAGAGTATTTTGGGCGTCGTCATAGGTTTGCCCGGTGAGTGCGGGAATCTGGCGCGAACTGTCGGGCAGTTCCACCGAAGGCTGCAGATTGGCCACCCAGATCATGACTGCGACGACGATGACCACGACGCAGACGATTCCGGCCCAGACCCAGATCACCGGGGGGCGACGCTGGGTGCGCACCATAGTCTGGTCTTCGGACAACTGTTTGAGGGCCAGCGCCGAACCGGTGATCGCCGTGGGCGCAGCCCCGAACAGGCCGGCACCAACCTCGTCGCCGGCCCGGTGAACGGGAATCTGGCCGGATCCGGCGGTCTCGACATCATTGCGAAACTCGACGGCGCTTTGATAGCGGGCGAATCGGTCCTTGGCCATGGCGTGCAGCACGACCGAGTCCAGGGCCGGCGACACCTTGGGATTGAGCGCTGAGGGTTTCGCCGGCAGTTCGCTGACGTGTTGGTAGGCGACGGCCACGGGCGTGTCACCGCGGAACGGCGGCCGCCCGGTGAGCATCTCGAACAGCACCACGCCCGTGGAATACAGATCGGTGCGCGCATCGACGGACTCACCCTTGGCCTGCTCCGGCGAGAAATAGGCGGCGGTACCGAGGATGGCCGTGGTCTGCGCGACGGTCGTGGCCGAGTCGGAGATGGCACGGGCGATGCCGAAATCCATCACCTTGACCTGTCCGGACTTGGTGATCATGATGTTGCCGGGCTTGATGTCGCGGTGCACCACACCGGCGCGATGCGAGTATTCCAGCGCGGTCAGGACCCCATCGATGATGCGTACGGCCTCGGTCGCCTCGATCGGGCCCTCACGAATGATGTCCTTGAGCAGCCGACCATCGACGTGTTCCATGACGATGAACGGAACCTGGGAATCGTGCCCGGCATCGTCGGTGACGGTCTCCTCGCCGGCATCGAACACCCGCACGATGGTCGGGTGGGCCATGCGAGCTGCGGCCTGGGCCTCTTGCCGAAACCGGGTGCGAAAGGCCGGGTCGGAGGCCAGGCTCGACTTGAGTAGCTTGATGGCCACCGTGCGACCGAGCCGGGAATCGGTGCCTATATGTACGTCGGACATGCCGCCACGGCCGAGGAGCGCCCCGACACGATAGCGGCCCGCGATCAAACGGCCAGAGTCAGGCACGAGCGCACTCCCCCACAATAAAACGGATGCCCGGGTTAGGCACAGTGAGCGCTACTTTACCGCACGGCATTGGGGAATTACTCCCCGACAGCGGGGTCGCCAGTTACGCTCACGCCTGCCGTGGGGGAAAACTCAGAGCTGACCTGGCCACAGAAATAGCGGAACTTGACCTTGAAATTCTCTGTTCCGGCGGTGATCGTGGCCGTCGTCGTTTCAGCGGTGGTGGGGTTGGCCGAGGTGATAACGGCGGCACCGCCCTCCGTTGCGATCTCATAGCCAGCCAAAGTCTGGCCGGCCGGGCAGGTCTGGGCGTTCCAGTTCACCGTGACAGTACCCGCGGCAGCGACGGGCGAAGGCGTCGCCGTCGGGGCTGACGTCGGTGTGCTCGGCGTGGGGAACGCGCCGTAGACAGTCAGGGTCACGGTCGTCCCGGCCGGAACCGGCCCCCGGGGGTTGACTCCGTACACCGTGTCAACTTCTTCCTCAGACCCGGCCGCATTTCCGGGTTGGACGTCAGCCACGAATCCCATCTCAACGAGCAGGGCGGCGGCATCGGCGCTGGGCTTACCCACGAAATCTTCCGGATTGACCGACGTGTTCGCATTGGTGGGCGACGGCGTTGGCGTTGGCGACGGGGTCGCCGATGGCGTTGGCGACGGGATCGACGAGGGTGGCGCTGACGTGGTCTGGGCCGGTGCCGGGGTCTCGTTGTTCTGCGTGAACAGGGCGATGAGCGTGCCGGTGAGCACGATCACCAGCAGCGCGACCAGGGCGATCAGCGGCCAGGTCCACGGACTGCGCTTCTTCTTCTCCGCTTCGGCAGCGGCCGCGGAGGCCCGCGTGATGGGCGCGCCGGTGGCGGGCAGAACGGTCGTGGCCTGGTCGGAGCCGGCACCGGGCATGAGCATGGTGGCGCTCGTGGCCGAGAGGCCGCCCAGAACGGACGGCACGGCAACCGCGGCTGCAGCGACGTCACCGCGACGCAAAGCGGATGCCGCGCGCGCCAGGTGGGCAGCAGACGCCGGCCGGTCGGCCGGGTTCTTGGCCAGGCAGGCGAAGACCAGATTGCGAACCGGCTCGGACACCGTCACCGGCAGGTCGGGCGCTATCTCGTTGATCTGAGCCATGGCAATCGCGACCTGCGACTCGCCCGTGAACGGACGACGTCCGGCCAGCGACTCGTACGCGACGATGCCGATCGAGTAGATGTCGGTGGTCGGCGATGCGGGGTGGCCGCTCGCCTGTTCCGGTGAGAGGTACTGCACGGTGCCCATAACCTGGCCGGTCGCGGTGAGCGGAACCTGGTCGGCGATGCGGGCGATGCCGAAGTCGGTGATCTTGACCCGGCCCTCCGGCGTGATGAGCAGGTTTCCGGGCTTGATGTCGCGGTGCACGAGACCGGCGGCGTGGGCGGCGTGCAGCGCGGTCGAGGTCTGCGCGACAATGTCGAGCACCTTGTCGGTCGGCAGAACGTGCTCGCGCTCGAGAATGGTCGACAGAGCTTCGCCGGGCACTAGTTCCATGACCAGGAAGGCGCTGCCGTCTTCTTCGCCGTAGTCGAAGACATTCGCGATGCCTTCGTGGTTGACCAGGGCCGCGTGGCGGGCCTCAGCGCGAAAGCGCTCGAGGAAACCGGGGTCGCCGAGATACTCGTCCTTCAAAATCTTGATGGCGACGCTGCGACCGATTACGAGGTCGGTGGACTTCCACACCTCGCCCATGCCGCCAATCGCAATGCGCGACTGCAGCTCGTATCGTCCCCCGAAGGTGAGGCCTGCTGTGGGTCTCATTTGTTAAGCACCGCCTCTAGTACTTTCTGTGCGACAGGTGCGGCAAGTTTGTTGCCGAACCCGGTTTGTCCTTCTCCTCCGCCGTCCTCGATCAGAACGGTGATGGCAAATTGTGGGTCGTCCGCCGGTGCGAAACCGGTGAACCAGAGTGTGAACGGATCGGTTGACCCGTTCTGCGCAGTGCCGGTTTTCCCCGCCACTTCGACCCCGTCTATTCTTGCATTGCTCGCGGCGCCATCCTGAACGCCGTTGATCATCATCGCGGTCAGTGTTGCGGCTGTTTTTTCGCTCATCACCCGCCCAAGTTCTGCCGGTTTGAAGGTTTGGATGGCGCTGAGATTGGGCGCGAGAATCTCCTGCACCAGGTTGGGCTGCATCACGACACCCCCGTTGGCGATGGCACCGCTGACCAGGGCCATTTGCAGCGGGTTCGCCCGCACGTCGTACTGACCGAAGGCTGACTGCGCGGTCTGTGGATCGTCGAGCCCGTCGGGGTACACGCTCTCGGTCACGCTCAGGGGAATGCTGAAGCTGCTGTTGAAGCCGAACTTCTCGGCGGTCTCCCGAATGGCCGTGTCGCCGAGCGCGACGCCCAATTCGGCGAACGGGATATTGCAGGATAAGCGCAGTGCTGTGGCGAGGGTGACCGTCTCACCGGCACCGCAGGTTGACCCGCTGGAGTTTTCAATCTTGCTCGTGGTGCCCGGCGCGGTGTACACGGCCGGGTTCGGAAAGATGCTCTCCGGCGTGAAGTTGCCCGACTCCAGGGCGGCCGTCGTCACGACGAGTTTGAAGACCGACCCGGGCGGGTTGAGCGAATTGATCGCCCGGTTGATCAGCGGGTCGTTCGGGTCGGCCAGCAGGGCCTCGTAGCTCGCGGTGACCTCGGCGTTGTTGTGCACGGTGAGTAGGTTCGGGTTGAAACTCGGCTTGGAGACCATCGCCAGGATGCGGCCGGTCGTCGGTTCGGTCACGACGACCGATCCGGTGTAGTCGCCGAGGGCGTCCCAGGCTGCCTGCTGGGCCACCGGATCGATGGTGACCTCCACGGCGGCGCCCTTCGGGTCCTGGCCGGTGACGAGGGCGCTGATCTTGTCGAAGAACTGTGAGTTGGACGTTCCGGTCATCTCGGCATTGAGGGCGAACTCCAGCCCGGTCGGCTCGCCGTTGATCGGAATGTATCCGGTGATCGGCGCATACAACTCGGGGTTGGTATAGGTGCGGAGAAATTTGTAGTCGTCGTCGGCCGGCATGGACTGGGCGATCGGGTCGCCGGCCACGAGGATGGCGCCGCGCTCGACCTGGTAGCTGTCGTACAGCGTGCGGGTGTTGCGCGGGTCGGCCGACAGATTGTCGGCCTGAAAGGCCTGCACGATCGACGTGGAGCTGAGCAAGGCGATGAACATCAGCATCACGACGATGCTGACGCGCTTGAGTTCGCGGTTCATTAGACCACCAGCCTGGGTTGATTGCGCACTGTGTCGGAGAGCCGCAGCAACAGGGCCACGATGATCCAGTTGGCCACGAGCGAGGAGCCGCCGGCGGCCAGGAACGGCGTGGTCAGGCCGGTGAGCGGGATGACCCGGGTGACGCCGCCGATGACGATGAAGCACTGCAGCGCCACAACGAAGGCCAGGCCGACGGCGAGAAGCTTGCCGAAATCATCCTGACCGGCGAAGCCGATGCGGAATCCGCGGGCCACGAATAGAAGGTACAGGGCGAGGATGGCGAAGATTCCGGCGAGCCCGAGCTCCTCGCCGAGGCTCGCAATGATGTAGTCACTCTGCGGTACCGGGGTCAGTTCGGGGCGCCCCTGGCCCCAGCCAGTGCCGAGCAGGCCGCCCTTGGCGAGGCCGAACAGGCCTTGCACGAGCTGAAAGCTGCCGCCCTCGGCTTCGTAGACTTTGGGGTTGAGCGCATCGAGCCAGTTGGTGAACCGGCCGTTGACGTAGTTCAGGGTCTGGCTGGCCAGCAGGGCACCGCCGAGGAACAGGCCCATGCCCATGATGACCCAGCTCGCCCGCCCGGTCGCGAGGTAGAGCATGACGAGGAACAGACCGAAGTAGAGCAGCGCGGTTCCGAGGTCGCGCTGGAAGATGATGACCGACATCGACAGGGCCCACACCACGAGAATCGGACCGAGGTCGCGCAAGCGCGGAAAGCGCGCGCCCAGAAACTTCTTACCGACCATGGAGAGACTGTCGCGGTTGCGCACGAGGTAGCCGGCAAAGAACACGGCGAGGGCGATCTTGGCGATCTCACCGGGCTGGAACGTGCCGAAACTGCCAAAGCCGATCCAGACCCGAGCGCCGCTGATTTCTTTACCCAGGCCGGGCACGAGCGGCAGAAAGAGCAACACTACACCGACGAGACCGAAAATGTAGGTGTAACGAAACAGCACCCGGTGATTGCGGATCACGAGCAGCACGACGATCGCGCTGAAAATGGCCAGGGCGCTCCACACCGTCTGGCGCACGGCGGCGCTCGCCCAGCCGCTGTCCTGGTCGGCGATGTCGATGCGGTAGATCATGGCGATGCCGATGCCATTGAGCACCGTGGCGATCGGCAAAATGAAGGGATCGGCGTCGCGAGCGACAAATCGCAGCACCACGTGCAGGCTGATGACCAGAACCGACAGGCCGGTGCCGAGCAGCACCAGGGTCGGGTCGAGATCGCCGAGTGCACCAAGCTGCACGAGCACGACCGCGCTCGCGTTGATGAGGCAGGCGATCAGCAGCAGGAACAGTTCGAGGTTGCGCAGTTTCTGCGGCAGGTGCAGACGACGCACCGGCTCGGTTCCCTGACGCGCTTGCAGAGCGGATGCTTTACTCAACGACCGCACCCTTCAGCCGTTCGACGATGGCCTGCGCATCCGCGAGGGAGCCGGCACTGATGGTCTGCTCGACCTGCTGGCGGTCGTAGACGCGCAAATCGGACAGATTGATGTCGGTGGCCTCGTAGACACTGGACAGCTTGATCGGGCCGATGTCCTGCTGGACGCCCTGGTAGATCGCGACGGTCGAACCCTCGGAGCCGACGAAATAGCGGGTTTGGGTCCACTGGTAGCTCAGGATGCTGGTGCCGACGATCGCGAGTACGAGCAGAATAACGCCGAACAGCCAGGTGGCCTTGCGGCGGCGCGCGCGGCGGGCATCCTCTTCGATCAGTTCGGAGAGGTAGTCCTGGGAATCGGGCTCGAAGTGCGTCTCGCGTACCGGGTGCAGCCGCAGGGCCGGGATGCGCAGCGAGCGGTTGCGGCCGGGTTCCTCACCGAAGGCGAGCGGATTGGCCGCCGAGCCGACGACGACGGGACTGTCTGTGCGCGTGCTGCCGTCGCCCGCGCCAATGTCAACGATGACGACGGTGACGTTGTCTGGGGCGCCGCCGTCGAGGCTTTCCTTCACGAGCAGGTCGGCGACATCCTGCGCGTTGGCGCCACTGGCCAGGGCGGAGGCTATACCGGTGTGCGAGACGACACCGGTGAGACCATCGGAGCACAGCAGCCAGCGGTCGCCGTCGATCGTGGCCAGGATCGACGTGTCGAT
This sequence comes from Cryobacterium sp. TMS1-13-1, assembly GCF_004403125.1. Lineage (NCBI taxonomy): Bacteria > Bacillati > Actinomycetota > Actinomycetes > Micrococcales > Microbacteriaceae > Cryobacterium > Cryobacterium sp. TMS1-13-1. The sequence goes on from NZ_SOGX01000008.1 coordinate 145,701, forward strand.
TTCGGGGCTCGCCTCGACGTCACCGAGCACGCGCATGAGCACGGAGCGGCGTGGGTGCACCATGGCTTCGGCCTCGGTGATGCGACCGCTGTCAACCAGACGCTGCACGAAGGTGTGGTCGATGGTGATCTGGGAGAGCTCGTTGTCGCGCAGCAGATAGATGCGCGAGTCTCCGATGTGGGCGATCGCGACCTCGTTCTCGAGCACGACGATAGCGCTGACGGTCGTGCCCATGCCGGTGAGTTCGGCATGCTCGAACACGGTTTCGGCCAGCTGGGCGTTGGCGCCGATCAGGGCGGCCTGCAGGGCGAATTCGGCGTCCTGGGCACTCGCATAGGGCTTGTCGGCCTCGATGATGCGTTTCGTGGCGATCGACGACGCGACGTCTCCGCCGGCGTGGCCGCCCATGCCGTCGGCGACCACGAACAGGGTGCGTCCGGCGTAACCGGAGTCCTGGTTATTGGAGCGAACCTTGCCGACGTGGGACGTGGCTGCGCTGTGACTTACCGTCGCCATGACTTACCGCCGAAGCTCGAAGCTGGTGGCGCCGATCTTCACGGTGGCGTTCAGTGGAATTTTGGTTGGCACGGTGACGCGGGTGCCGGCCAGGAAGGTGCCATTGGTGGAATCGAGGTCTTGCAGCATCCACTCGTCATGCCAGAGCATGAGTCGGGCGTGGTGGGTTGAGGTGTAATCATCGCGGATGACCAGACTCGAGTCGGCCGAGCGGCCGATCGTGATGGTTTCGGTGCTGAGCGGAAACTCGGTGCCGGACTTCGGGCCGCTCGTGATGACGAGGCGCGTGGTGTTCTGGGCGGTGGCGAGTGCACCGTCGGCGGCCGGGCTGGCCCGCGCGATCGGTGCTGGTGCTGGCGTTGGTGCGGGGGCTGCAACGGGAGCAGCGGCGGCCGGGAAGGCTGCGGCGGGGAAGGCTGCGGCGGGGGCCGGCGCGGCGGCATCCGTTTTCAGGCGGCGTACGCGCTGGCCGAACAGGTCACTGCGCAGCGCGTAGACGATGCCGAAGATAAACATCCAGAGCAGGAGAAGGAAGCCGATGCGCAGCACCAGCAGGGTCAGTTCGCTCACGTTCATGCGTTCGGCCCCCAGAATCCGCCCATGTCGTGGCGTTCGGTGGCGGGGTCGGTCGGTGCGGCCGCGCGCGGAGTCTCGTTGGAGGCCTGCGCGAGCACGCGGAAGACGATGCGGGTGCGGCCGATGGTGACGATCGAATCGGGTTCGAGGATGGCCTGGCTGACCGGGGCGCCGTTGAGCTGGGAACCGTTGGTGGAGCCGAGGTCGCGCACCTGGGCGCGGGCGCCGTCCCAGATAATCTCCACGTGACGGCGGGAGGTGCCGGTGTCGTCGATGGTGATGTCGGCGTCGGAGCCGCGACCGATCACGGTGCGGGCCTTGACCAGCGGATGCCGGGTGCCGTTGATGTCGAGCACCGGGGTCCAGGCGACAGTGGTCGCGACCGTGCTGGAGTCGATCTGCACCAGACCCTCGCTGAGGCTGCCGTCGTCTTGCAGGGTGATCGCGATTCCCCCGGTGAACTGGTAACGCTGCTCGGTGCCGTGTTTTTGCAGCAGGGCGGTGAGCTCATCGGTGAGGGTCACGCCGAGCGCGCTCATTCGGGCGTAGTCGGTGTGGGACATGCGCACGGTGAACCGATTGGGCGCGAGAATGCGATCCCGCGCGACAACCGCGGCTTTGGTGTCGAGCTCACGACGCAGCGCGGAGGTAATTTCCACCGGCTGCAAGCCCGATCGAAAGGTCTTGGCGAACGCTCCGTTGACGGCGCGCTCCAATCCCTTTTCAAAGTTATCCAGTATGCCCACAGGTCTCCCGATCCGGTCCGTTTGGCTATGAGCATGTTACTTGTCTCGGGTGACAACCCGCCTTTGAGGCGCAAACGGCACGAATAGTCATACTACCTGCGGAGGGTCCTGGACCGAATTCGGGGCCCATTATGGGCATTCCTTTGGACTTTTTTTGGAGCGGATGCGGCGCGCGCGGGCGTGCGGATGCGGTGGGGGCTGGCCGGCGGATCTGGTGGGTGCAGTCGAGCGGCGGCATCCGTTGGGAGTGCGCCCGATGTGGGTGCTTGCTCCGGTAATTACCGTAGCGGCCACCGATATCGGGCGCGATCACGCTCAATCTGGCCCCGACGGTCCGCGCGGCGCGCCGTCGAATGGCGCTGACCCCCCTCACAGTGTTAGCATTCCTAAGTTCGCGCGAGTGGCGGAATTGGCAGACGCGCTGGCTTCAGGTGCCAGTGTTCGAAAGGACGTAGGGGTTCAAGTCCCCTCTCGCGCACTGCGGGTGTTTCAGGAAATTGAAGTCTCGTTTTCATGAAATCCAAGCGAACGGGCCGGTCGAGTAGAAATACTCGACCGGCCTTCGGTCTTTAACGATGTGATCGGGCCGGTCTGGAGCTGCTGCGGCGGCTGCGCGTTAAACGCAAAAATACCTGCGGTGGGCAGGCTAAAGGTTTCGGTGTGCAGTGGGAGTCGTGCTGGAGTCGAGGCCGCGGGGGCTAGCGCGGGGGTGCCAGGGCCGGTAGTGAGGTGTGTGCGCTCAGCGGTGTTCCGGTGGCTTCTTTGCGGCGGCGTTCGCGGGAAAGCTGATGGCCGGGGTCGAGTTCGGCGGCCTTTATGAAGAAGTCGTAGGTTTTGCGTAGGTTCGCTGAGACGGCGGCGAGTGTCGCGGCGAGGTCGTTGAAAGCGAAGCCGAGGCCTGAGCGTTTGCTGACGTTGGCTAGGTCTTCGAAGTTCTTTGCCTTGAGCGTCTTGTTGGCAGATTCAACCAGACTGCGCATGCCGAAGTGCTCCCGGTGCTCCGGCGACTTGTAGGCAAATTTTTGCAGGTGCTTGACGGCGAGCCTGGGGTCTTGGTTTCGTTCGGCGGGTGCTCCGGCGTCGAGAGGGATTGTGACGCTGACAGGTGTAGTCGGTTTGGCGACTCTTTTGCTGCTGGCACGGTCGATAGCCATGTACGTGCCGGGAACGGGTAAAGGAATCGTTGAAAGCCGTCTCGTTGAGCCGGCCTTTGGGCTTCATACGGTAGGCATCGCGGTTTTCGAGATGAGCCCTGTGGGGTTGGGTCGCCCGGTTCCCGAAATCAGGGTCGCATCGGCCGGAAGTATTCGCACACTGGTGTGTCGGAGTTGTTCGCACAGCCAGTCCAGACGCTCAAGGTTGCGTTCAGACTTTCGTACGGCCTTTGGCGTTGATTGCTTCGCGAGCAACTTTGCGTAGGTCTTCGGCTTCAGTCGCTTGTTTCGGGGACCGGGGTACGGACAACACGAGCCATCGTGCGATTCGCTGAGCGCCACAGGCGTGGGTACCACGCGTCGTGGTCACCGGCGTGGTTTTGTATGCCGAGCAGGGCGAACTCTTCGGCGCGGAAGTGAACATCGAGGGTTTCTGCGATGCGGTGATAGTTGATGCCGTCGCCCAGTTGAACGTGCAGGCGGAAGTGAACGAGGACGGCTCGTAACGGGATGGTTGGTTTGACCCCCGCATTTGATTTCAGGCGTGCGTGCCGCCATTGGTTGAGTTTGGTGACGACGGCCGAGTTGCCGACGATTCGAATGGCGTTGTTGAGGTACGCGTGAGACGGGGCCGCGGGCGCGTTCGCGTTTGTAGTTCAGTCGGGTCATGCCGAACGTGGACTGCATCCGTTCTTCATGCAGGGCGGCATCGGAGGGGAGCGCACTCAAAGTACCGGGCCGCGTGTCGCGCCCGTTATGGCAACGGCGACGCATTTTTACGGCCGGTGCGTGACCCTCCGACCCGTTTTTTGCGTCGATTTTGATTTTTTCGCGGATGGTGGCGGCGATCTCGCGCAGGTTGAAAGTTGGGGAGCAGCATGGTGACGGTGATTTGGGCAGCGACGGATTTGCGCACGCGGTTCTCTGATGTTCTCGGTTCAGTATTGTCTGCCGCGACATCTTCCATTGTGGGGATGCAGGGGCCTAGTGTAAAACAAACGATTGATTTATCACCTCCGGACAATAAGCTATATGAGGACAACATGGCGGCGGACGATGGACTGCATTTTCTTGCGAATCTCTATAAAGATTGGTCCGTGCGCATGGCTGTCGAACCGGCGTTGTCGCTTTCTGCCGTTCGGGAACTTTTTGAAGAGTGGCAGCGGCCGACCATGGAACCGGAAGATGTTTGCTTTCGAAGCGAAACCGTTGGCGGCGTCGACTGTGTGTGGGCAGTTCCGGCCGGAGCGGATCTCCGAAAAGTGGTCCTCTGGGCGCATGGCGGTGGCTTCATTGCGGGCTCAGCAGCCAGCCATCGTAAGCTTGGCGGTCATGTCGCGAAAGAACTGAACGTGACTGTTCTCCTTCTCGACTATCGGCTAGCCCCCGAGCACCCGTTTCCGGCGCAGATGGAAGACTTCACCACAGTGTATTGCGAGCTCCTCGACAGGGGCTTTCTGTCAGAGAACTTGACCTTGGGCGGTGACTCGGCAGGCTCCAGTGTGGCTGTTTCGACTGCGCTCAATCTGAGGGACCGCGGCATTCCGGGTCCGCGGCATATCATCTGCTTCTCTCCGTGGGTTGATGTCGAGTTGATGAGCCCGTCGCTGTGGACGAGCGGTGAGACGGACTATCTCGTTCCTAGGCCATCGGGTCCTGAGCTCGTCGCTATGTTCCTGGGCGGCATCACACCGGCGGACGATCCGTTGGCCAATCCTCTTTACGCTGACTTCGCAGGTTTCCCCCGTCTCTATATCAACGTGGGTTCGGGAGAGGCGCTGCTTGACGACGCCCGCCGACTCCATGAACGTGCACTCGCTGCCGGGGTCGATTCAACGCTCAGCCAGGTTGCCGGCATGCAGCATGTTTTCCCCATTCTGGCCGGGCGGGCGACGGAAGCCGACGAGGAGCTCAAACGACTCGCGCAATGGTTTTAAGGAAGAAGATGATTGACAGGTTGAAATATCTGGATCAGGATATGAATCATACAAACGATTGGTACATCTCAATGGTGAGAACATATTAACTTCTCTTCGTGGTGGGCCCCAGCTATGAGGAGAAACTCATGACGTTCGAACTGCCTGATAGCTTTGCGATCGTCGGAGCGGGCCCTGCCGGCCTCGTCACCGCCCGCGCATTCCTCAACTATGGGCTCAAGATTGAAATCCTCGAGCGCCACAGCCGTGTCGGCGGAATCTGGGACAAAAGCAACCCCGGATCTCCTGTCTACGAGAGCTGTCATTTCATCTCTAGTCGAGACTACGGGGGATTCATCGGCTACCCCATGCCCGCCACCTACCCCTTGTATCCCAAGTGGCACCAGATACGTGACTATGTTCGGGGCTTTGCCGATACATTTGGTCTGACCGCGTTTATCCGGACCGATTCAGACGTTGTCAGTGCCGTGCCAGTGGACACCGACGTCGGCCGATACTGGTCGGTCACGCTGGGTTCCGGTGAGACGCGAAATTACCGAGGCGTCGTTAGCGCAACGGGAGGTCAGTGGGTTCCGGTCATTCCCAAGTTCTCCGGGTCCGAACGGTTCACCGGCACCATCATGCACAGCTCGGAGTACGACGACATCGATGTCTTCCGAGGCAAGAAAGTGCTGGTCGTCGGCGCCGGCAATAGCGGCGTTGACATCGCAGCGGACGCGGCGTTCATGGCGGAGAAAGCTGTTCTTTCGACCCGTCGGGGATATTGGTTCCTCCCCAAGCTCGCCTACGGCGTCCCGGTGGGAGACCTCTTGCAGGGAAACATCCCCGATGAGAAACTGCCCGCTGAACTTGTCGGGCTGGATTCAGCGGGAATCATTCAGAAAGTCCTGGACGCCGTCGTGGGTGACGTCACAAACTACGGTCTGCCCGCGCCGGATCACCCATTGGGCGCGACGCACCCCATCACCAACTTCCAGGTACTGCACGCTCTGGCGCACGGCTTGCTCTCCTATCGCCCCAATATTCAGGAGATCACTCCAACCGGGGTGCTATTCGAGGACGGCAGCTTCGAAGCGATCGACGTCATCGTCTTTTCAACGGGGTACGACAACAGCATTCCCTGGCTGCCCGAAGGAATGCTCGAGTATGAAGAGGGGCAGCCGAAGTTCCTGCTCGGGGCACTCGTCGACAACGTGGAGGGACTGTACGGCGCGGGAGTGCTGCACTTCGCGGGCAACACCTACCCGGTCTTCGATCAGCTCGTTCAGCTTGCGGCAGCAGACGCGAAGGCACTATTGTCTGGCGAAAATGGAGCTCGTCTCAAGGAATTACGGGCGTCATATCGGCCCAGCTTCAAGCACGACGGTACGTTCCTGGATGTGCGGCGCAACGCGAATCATGTCGATATAGAGGCTGTCAACACCTATCTCAAAGAACTGGAAGAGGACTTCGGGGTTCCCGTCCCCTACTTCAACACTCCTGACTTCTATGTGTAAGTTCGACGGATGGCCCGTCGAGCCGGGGCTCTCGAAGGTGGCACGCGCATGAACCGGGCTCTGCCAATTCTCGACTGGGCTTTCTCACAACCGGACAAGGCATGCCTGGTCACCGATGAACGTTCCTACAGCTACCGCGAAGTCAGCCTCGCGATCCAACAAGTCGCGGCCAGCCTCATGAGCGCTGTCGGCATCGGGACGCGCGTGGGCCTGTTCATCGACAGCACGCCGAACTTCATCGTCTATCAACACGCGGTTTTCTATCTTGGTGGAATCGTGATGCCCCTGAATCGGGCGTTGACGGAGCCGGAAGTTGTCGAAGTCGTGACACTCGTCGGTCTGACGATCGTCGTGAGCGATACGCCGTTAGAGCTTCCTCACGGCGCAACAAACATCGTCGTCGCGGGGGAGTTCGATGTGCCGCCGCCGGGCGCCGTGATCCCCACCCCTGCCGTTCTTCACCCTGACGCTGGCGCCTGCCTCCTGCAGACATCGGGGTCGACCGGCCGTCCCAAGGGCGTGCTCCTATCCATGGGAAACCTCAGCTCCAACTATGACGCGACCTATCGTTGGATAGGCATCGGCAAGGAAGATCGCATTCTGCTCACCCTTCCGGTCTTCAACACCTACGCGCTGAACCAGGGCATTAATATGATGGCGATGACCGGTGCCACGCTGCGCTTGGTTCGTCGCTTTTCACCCGAGCGTCTGCAAGAAGTAATGAATGAATTCCTGCCCACATTCATCCCTCTCGTCCCCACCATGGTGACGCGCCTGCATCAAGCCGGCGTGCGCTTTGACGGTCACGTGCGGGTGGGTATCGGCGCCGCTGCGTCGCCGTCTCAAATCTCAGCCGATGCATGGTCGGTGTTTCCCAGAGCCCATATTTACTTCGGCTATGGATTGACGGAGGCCACCGCGATCGTCAGTACGAACCACGTGGGCACGAAAGAGAACAACACCGGGGACTATCTCTCAGCGGGCGCAGTCGTACCGGGCGTGCGGGTCACGATCCGGGACCCATCCGGTGAAGACGCCCGCGGCGAAGTTCTGGTTTGGGGTCGAGCCGTGTTCAGCGACTACGTGGGGACTGCTGAGCCGCGCCCCGTCGAAGATGGATGGTTGCTCACGGGGGATATCGGTCTCTTCGATGAGAAAAGACGATTGCACATCGTCGACCGAAAGCGGGAGTTGATCATTCGCGGTGGACAGAACATCTACCCCGGTGAGATCGAACGCGTCCTGTCGTCCCATCCAGCCGTGAGTGAGGCCGCAGCAGTCGCCCGCGTTGATGCCGACTTCGGCGAAGTCCCTGTTGTGTACGTCGTGCTGCGTCGCGGGGAAAACGTCTCCGGCGCTGAACTCTTGACGTGGGCGGCGGCCCGGCTTGCGCCGTTCAAGGTGCCGGAGGATGTCTTCGTCATCGATGTGATGCCGAAGACTCCCACCGGCAAGATTCGCAAATTGGATCTGCGCCGAGGCAGGGAAGTGGAGAACGCCGTCAGCTGAGGGGAGAGCCCACTGCGGCCAGCAGGGCGACAACTTCTGGGGGCATGACGCCCGTGGTCGCAGGCCGGGCCAAGGCGAAGATCAACGGGCAGGAGTGGTAGGACGCTGCGAGCCCCTCCATCAGCCAGGTGGGGGACTGCGCGGCGGCGAAGCGGATGGGGCCGCCCAGCGCTTTGGGAAATGCGAAACCTGCTGTCATCACCACGTCGATGTCGCTGGCGCGCTGAGCAACGCCGCTCGCGAGAACTTCTGCGGCTCCGACCAGCATGGAGGAGATGATGCGCTGCTGGATCTCGGCCGATGTAAAAAGGCGAGGCGTGATGCACTGGGCGGCTCGGCTTTCCGCGATGACCTTCGCGGTGTTTTCACTGGGTATTCCCCGTTTCGCTCCATCGGGATAGACGTACCAGCCCTCGCCCGTCTTGGTGCCCAGATGGCCTTGCTCGCAGAGAGAATCGGCGATGGTCACGTAACGCTCGAGCGGATTTCGAGAGCTACTCAGACGTTTTCTTCGCGCCCAGGCGATGTCGAGGCCGGACATATCCGACACGGCGAAAACGCCGATGGGGAGGCCGAGATCCACCATGGCAGCGTCGACGTCCTGAGGTGTGGCGCCCTCTTCGACAAGGAATTCTGCCTGCGCTCGGTAGTCCGTGTAAATGCGGTTACCGATGAAGCCTTCACCGACCCGCGCCGGAACGCCGGTTTTCCCTAGCTTGCGAATAAGATCCGCCAGGGTGGACGCGGTGGCGTCGTTTGTGAAGCGTGTTCGGATGACTTCGACGAGTGGATTCTTCTCTGCGGGGTTGAAGAAATGAAAGCCGGCCAGGCGCTCCGGATAGCGAAGGCTCTGGGAGATTTCATCCAAATTCAGGTACGACGTATTGCTGGCCAGAACCACGGTGGACGAAACAACGGTTTCAAGAAGCCCCAGAAGGTCCTTCTTCACCTGCATGTCTTCAAAAACGGCATCGATGATTAGGTCAGCGGTGGCCAGATCCTGGGCATTCAACGTCATGGTGATGGTGCCGTTGTTTGTTACGTCGCTGTGGTCCTGTGCCAGCGATGTCATTGCGCGGTCGAGTACCTCTGGGTTGGAGTCGAAGAGCGTGACCGCGAAGCCCGCCGTTCGGCACACCTGAGCGATCGAGGAGCCCATTGTTCCCGCGCCGGCGATTCCGATATGTGACAGTTGTGCGGCGGTCGCAGTTGTGCGAAGGCCTTTTGCGGCGGCTCTCGTGGCGAAGAATAGATACCGGAGGTTGATCGCTTCGGTGCCGGATCGCAGCTCGTTAAACGCCTGACGCTCGAGGGCTAAAGCCTCGGCTGAGTCGCGGGTGAGCGAGCCAATAGTGAGTTCGACCGCCCGGGTGATATTGGGGCGAGCGCGGCCCCGGCCGGAGGCTCTTTCAACGGCACGCTCAATGAGATCGGGCGGGTCAACGGGGGGGATCAGATCGAGGGTCCGTCGTTTGGAGGCCATGGTCCGTGCGGCGGAAATTGCTGAATCAAGGAGGGCCTCTGCGGGGACGATGCTGTCGACCAGCCCCATGCCGAGTGCCTCTCTGGCCGTGATGTGACGCCCGGATGAGATGAGGTCAATCGCCGCCGCGACTCCCACAAGGCGAGGGAGCCTGACGGTGCCGCCGGCGCCGGGGAGGATTCCCAGGGTCACCTCTGGGAGACCCAGCACCGCCGTGGAATCGGAGATTCTGGCGTCGCATCCCAGAGCGACCTCCAGGCCGCCGCCGAGAACGAAACCCGTGAGCGCTGCAACTACAGGGCAGGGGAGTGCCTCCAGCGCTGCGATGACGGTCGGGAGTTGGGGTGCCTCTATGGCGTTCTCGAATTCCTTGATGTCAGAACCTGTATAAAAATGTGCACGCCCGCTGGCCAGGACGACCGCACGGACATCGGACATGGTCGCGACGAGTTCCAGCGCTGCGAGCAGGTGTCGCCGCAACAGGCTGTTGCCCATGTTCATGGGGGGACTGTCCAAGGTAATGATCGCCACACTGGAGCGTACGAGCATTGAGACGACTGTCATGTGGTGATGCCTCATCCTTGAGCTAGTTTCAATTCACCCGATCGATACGCGGTGCACGGATCATATTATCAAACAATCATTTGGTTGTCATCGCGTGGAAAAACAAGTTTGAGATACCGACTGAACACCAAACAATCGGTAGTATGTCTTTCTAAGTACTAGAGGTATCGCGGCGCAGTCAGCCCTGGCTGAGAAATGGGTAATCATGAAAACGAAATCATCTGAACGCCCCTCCGCGGAGGGCCGGAACAGAGACGGGAACGTCATCGCTGCAGCTATTTCCGTCATGTCGGAAAAAGGTTATTCCGGCACCTCAATTCAAGAGGTCGCCGATCGCGTGGGTGTGCTCAAGGGCAGTCTCTACCACTATTTCTCCTCCAAAGAAGAGCTCCTGTTTCGCATCCTCGACGAATCGCACTCGGAGTCAATGGTCATCGCCGACGCGGTTGCCGCTTTGGGCCTGGATCCGATCGACGAGTTGCTGGAATACGTGACGCGACAGAGCTTGTGGTACCTGGCCAACGTTGAACGCGCCAACATCTTCTTCACGGAGTCGCGGAACCTCACGGGGGAGAGGAAGGCGCTGACGAAAGACCGCGGCCTGCAGTTTGAACGGCATGTGCGTGATCTGATCACCGCGGCGCAGGAAAGCGGACAGATTCGCAGTCAGCTGGATGCGAGGCTGCTGACCCGCTTTGTGATCGGCGCGATGAACAACGTTCGTTTCTGGCCATCGCGAAGTGCGGGGAGCTTCTCGGACGAACAGCTCGTTTCCGCCCTTGTCGAGCTGACGTTCAACGGGCTGGAAGCCCAACCGGCCGCGCACGATTAGCGGTCGGCCGCCGGATGAGGGGCTGCCTCACTCTGGCCAGGGCGCCGCGTTCGCCTGACGTAACCCGGCTCAGGCGGAGGTGAGTTCCGCCGTGTCATAGAAAGACCGGACGGCGGCGAACTTGCCGCCGATCACCGTCATGCAGTTAATGCCCCGAAGCGGGTATCTGATGCCTGCCGACGTGATGAGGACGGACTGCCACTCAAATGCGGACTCGGCACCCGATGTGGTTTCGTGCACGATAGCGACCTCAAGGCCCGGATAGAGGTCGCTCGCGTTTGCATAGAAGCCACGAATGGCGTCGTGACCCTGGAGGTTCCAACCCGGTGCCACAAAAGTTGCATCGTCTCGGTAGAAGGCCATTATGGCATCGAGATCTCGCGTGATTTCGGCATCCCAGTAGGCACGGGCTATGTCGAAGTTCGTTGGCATGTCAGTTCCTTACGGTTGCGGACGTTGTCGCGTCGATGAGGGTGAATCCCACCAGCGTCGAGAGCTGACCCGCATCCAGATCATCGAAGATTTCGAGAATCCGAACGCCGGCAGGAATGACGTCGAACACGGCCACGTCCGTGTATATCCGTTCCACGCACTCGGCGCCGGTGAGCGGGTAGCTGCAGTTCTGCACGAGTTTGCTCTCGCCGGTCTTAGAAAAGAGGTCCATCACGACGTAGACGTGTTTCGCTCCCGCTGCCAGGTCCATCGCCCCGCCAACGCCGGGAATGGACGTGGTCGAGTTCGTGCGCCAGTTGGCAAGGTCGCCCCGCGCCGACACTTGGTAGGCACCCATGACGCAGAAGTCGATGTGTCCTCCACGCATCATCGCGAAGGAATCGGCATGATGGAAATACGACGCGCCGATCTCTTCGGTGACGTAGACCTTTCCCGCGTTGGTCAGGTCCGCATCTTCTTGTCCCGGGAGCGCGGCGCCACCCATTCCCAGCATCCCGTTCTCTGTGTGGAGAATGATCTCCCTTTCCTCGGGTAGATAATCCGCCACGAGTGTCGGTACGCCGATACCGAGGTTCACATAGGCGCCGTCGGGGATGTCTTTCGCCACTCGTGCTGCAATTTGGTGGCGAGAAAGCCTCATGATGTCACTTTCGGGTTGGTCGGGGCGTAGCCCGTGCTTATGAACCGGTCCACATAGATTCCGGGGGTCACGATGATCTCGGGATCCAGTTCGCCGAGTGCCACCACGTGATCGACTTCGGCAATGGTTACCTTGGCTGCGGCAGCCATCACGGGGCCGAAATTTCTCGCCGTCTTGCGGTAGACGAGGTTGCCCCAGCGATCTGCTCGGGATGCCCGGATTAGGGCGAAGTCTGCATGCAGGGGTGTCTCGAACACGTAGTGTTCCCCGTCGATGAGGCGCACTTCCTTGTCCGCGGCCAGCTCTGTGCCATAACCGGTCTTGGTGAAGAAACCTCCGATTCCGGCACCCGCAGCACGGATGCGTTCGGCCAGGTTGCCTTGAGGGACGAGCTCGAGCTCAATCTTGCCGGCGAGAAAAAGTTCATCGAAAACAGTGGAGCCAATTGCTTTGGGGAAGGAGCAGATCACTTTGCGAACGCGGCCGGCTCCAAAAAGTCGGGAGATGGCGTCCCCGCCCGCCCCGGCATTGTTGTTGATGACCACGAGGTCGCTGACCCCGCGGTTCAGGAGTGCCTCTATCAGCGCGATGGGCTGGCCGGGAGGGCCGAACCCGCCGATCATGATCGTGGCGCCGTTTTCGATTCCCGAAACGGCTTCTCCCGCGTCGTGGACTTCTTTGTCAATCACCGGACACCTTCACTTCGTGTTCTTGGCTGGGTCTTAAGATAGTCAACCATACGTCTGTTCGATAAACCAGAATCAGTATGTCGAACTTCGTATTGACAACAATGCTTGACCGCCTTGTTCTGGTGACCATATACTAAAACTGCCAACCGATTGTTTGATTCAAGCACGTCGGTCTTAATCCGGCAGACCGAGAATGGCAAAGGAGCCCACAGTGAGTCTTTCGTCCGCTGATATCAATAGCATCGTCGCAGCCCTGCACGAATCGGACTGGGATGAGGCCGTCGTGAGCGTCGGCGACGTAAAGATTTCCGTTGCTCGTAACGGCGCCCACCTTCCCGGCGGATCAACCGCGATGACGACTCCTGCACCGGTCGCGGAGCCGGTCGTCGCCCCTGTTGCGGCCCCCGCAGTGGCGGTTTCCGCTCCGATTCCGTCCTCGCCGGCAGCAACGGCATACGCTCCGGCCAATGCCACGGACTTCGCCATCACGGCACCCAGCATTGGGGTTCTGTGGCGTTCCCCCGAACCCGGCGCCACTCCCTTCATTGAGGTCGGTCAGCGCGTCGAGGTCGGGGACACGGTGTGCATCGTTGAAATCATGAAGCTGATGAACAACGTTGCCTCCACGGTCACCGGGATCGTGACGGCTGTGCATGCCGAAAACGGGGCGACCGTTGAATATGGAACACCCCTGTTCAGCGTTGACGTCACCGCGAACTGACCCCGTGCGCAGCATTCTGATTGCCAATCGCGGTGAAATCGCCGTTCGTATCATCAAGGCTTGCTTCGACGAAAATATCGAGAGTGTCCTCGCCGTCTCGGCCGCCGACGTTGATTCGCTCGGGGCCAAACTCGCAGATCGAATCGTCGTCATCGGGCCGGCAGCAGCGGGGGAAAGCTACCTCTCCGTTGAACGGGTCGTGGCAGCGGCGCGTCACGCGAATTGCGATGCACTCCACCCTGGCTATGGGTTTCTTTCCGAGCGGCCGACTCTTGTTGACGCCTGTGAAGAAAACGGGATCACGTTCATCGGGCCTCCGGCTGAGGTCATGCGTCGCGCGGGCGACAAGCTTCAGGCACGCGCGGTGGCGGAGTCCATTGGTATTCCCACGGGCAAGGGATCTCCGGGGCTGACCAGCGTCGAAGACGCGATCCGGACGGCCGAGCACTTGAACGCATACCCTCTCCTGCTCAAAGCGTCGGCCGGCGGTGGTGGACGTGGAATGACGGTCGTGAGGAATCCCGATGACCTCAGCCAGGGTTTTGTCCGGTCGAGCACCGAGGCACTGCGTGCCTTCGGTGACGGAACCCTCTATCTCGAGCCCTACATCGAGAAGGCTCGACACATTGAGATTCAGATCCTCGCCGACTCCCAGGGGACCGTCTGCCACCTCGGCGAACGTGACTGCTCAGCGCAGCGTCGATACCAGAAGATCATCGAGGAGGCACCCAGTGTCGGTCTTCCGGATGACCTCATCATCCGGATCAGGCAGGCTGCAGTTGACCTGGCGACAGCCCTCAACTATGTCGGGGCAGCAACAGCCGAGTTCCTGGTTGACGTAGAAAGAAACGCCTTCGTCTTTCTGGAGGTGAATGCCCGAGTTCAGGTTGAGCATCCCGTCACTGAGGCAGTATCGGGAATCGACATCGTGCGCGAACAGATTCGTATCGCCCAAGGCTTGCCCCTGTCGTTTTCGCAAGAGGATGTTTCTATTACCGGGCATGCCATCGAGTGCCGGATTAACGCCGAGAATTCTCGCAATAATTTTCTGCCCAACCCCGGACTGATCGAGGAGTGGACGATGCCTCAGGGCACGGGCATTCGCGTGGATACCTACGCACACAACGGAGCTCACGTGCCCCCTTACTATGACTCGCTGATCGCGAAGATAATCGTTCATGCGCCCGACCGACGGCAGGCAGTAGACCTGATGGCCCGCGCGCTGGCCAAAGCGACCGTTCGCGGCGTCGACACGACAATCGACCTTCAGCTCGACATTATGCGTAACGAGACTTTCCGCACCCAACCCATCACCACCAAATGGCTTGAAGAATCATTTCTTCCGGCCCGGCCCGCAGCCTAAGCACGTTCCCTTGTCACCGCTCACTATGTGTGCATGCCCCGACGCTTCGAAGGAAATAGCATGAATGTCGAATTTGTAGACCAGACCCTGCGCGATGGAACTCAGAGCCTCTGGGGATTGCGGATGCGCGCCTACGATGCCGCAGATGCCCTGCCGTACCTGGCCAAGACGGGATTCGAGACCATTGATCTGACGGGCCCAGGTGTCTTCACCGTCCTCGTTCGGGAGTTCAACGACGATCCATGGGACACGATGGACTTCCTCGTCAAGGGCCTGCCGGGCAACAAAACGCGCTGCGGAATGCGCACCCACAGCGTGATGGGATTCGCCCGCGCCCCTGAATCGATCATCGACCTGTGGGTCCAAACGCTGATCAAGCACGGCGTTGAGAATTTTTGGATTTACGACTGTGCCTTCGACCTCCCGGTGATGAAGCGCTTGGTCGATGTGATTGCCGCGGCTGGCGGGGAGGCGCTCCCGTCGATCATGTACGGCTTGACCTCGATTCACGACGACGCGTTCTTCGCCGCCCAAGCAAAGGAAATGGCATCGTGGGCAGGAGTGCGTTCCATCTATGTAGAGGATGCGCCCGGCATTCTGAAACCGGAACGCGCAAAGACCCTGTTGCCGGCAATCCGCGCGGCGGCCGGCGATATGCCTCTTGAGCTTCACTGCCATAACAACGCCGGGATGGCCCAGCACAACTACATGGTGGGGATTGAGAGCGGTTTTAACCGTATCCACACCGCGTCACGCCCTCTCGCCAATGGGGCATCTCTTCCGTCGACGGAGAGCATGGTCGACATCGTCGAATACATGGGCCACACCCATTCGCTCGACCGGAACATGTTTGCGCCCGTTGCCGAGAATTTCATTCGAGCAGCCAAGGCCGGAAACCACTTACTTGGAGTGCCTGCCGAGTTCGACCCCCGGATCTACGATCACCAGCTTCCCGGTGGCATGACGGGCACGCTCATCAACCAGCTCGGCAAGCATGGGATGGCTCACCGGCTGAATGAGGTCCTGAACGCGATCCCTCAGGTTCGTTTGGATTTCGGCGAACCGATCATGGCTACTCCGTTCTCCCAGTTCGTCGGAATACAAGCGGTGCTCAATATTGTTACGGGCGACCCCTACAGCCTGGTTCCTGACGAGGTCATCCACTACCTTCTCGGTCACTATGGGCCCATCCACGGCACCGTGAACCAGAACGTGCGCGACCGCGTTCTCTCCAGTGCGCGCGCCAAGCAAATTGCCCAGTGGGAGCGCCCCGAGCCCAGCCTGAAGGAGATTCGTTCGCGCTTTGCCGCCGGGATCTCGGACGAGGAGCTGCTGCTTCGCTACATGAACTCCGAAGATGAGGTGAACAAGACCCTCGCGGCGGGACCTGTGCGCAAGGACCCTCGCCGGAGTGCAAACAGGATCGTCGAGAACATCGTGGACTTGGTCGGAGAGAAGAGCACGGCCACAGCCTTCTCGGTGTCATCTCCTGACTTCAGCGTTCACCTCAGCAAATTGACCGGAAGCAAGTAAGGCCATGACCGCAGACTACGAAGCCATCACCCTCCTCGAGGAAGACAACGTCGCCTGGATCACGTTCAACCGGCCTGATCGGCTGAATGCCCTGAATGATCAGCTCTTGGAAGAACTAGGCCACGCGTTGGATTTCCTGGCAACGTCAGACAGCAGGGTCATCGTCCTCAGGGGCAGCGGCCGAGCATTTTCGGCGGGCTACGACGTCGGTTCGGACTCTAATGAAATCGGCTACGCGCACGAGCGAAGCCCGGTTGAAGACCGTGACCGTCAGCTCGCGAACATCGATCTGTTTCTGAAAGTGTGGCGCCACCCGCTTCCTGTCATTACGTCCGTTCACGGCTTCTGCATGGCCGGAGCGACGCAGCTCTGTGTGTTCTCCGACATCACCATCGTGGCTGAAGATGCCGTCATCGCCGCTTCCCCGGCTGTTCCCATCGGGGGTGGGTTCATCTCCCCGTTGTGGGCCACCATCGTCGGTCCCAAGCGCGCAAAGCTCATGAGCTTCGACGCCGGCCATCGCATCAGCGGTGTGACGGCTGTCGAATGGGGCTGGGCCACGGAAGCGGTCCCTGCAGATGCTTTGGATGAACACGTGCGAGCGCTCGCGGTCTCCATCGCTCGCACGCCGACGGCGATTCTGAAGCTCAAGAAGGAGGCCATTAATCGGGTTTCCGAACTTCAGGGTCTCGTCACGATCGGGCGGATGGGCGCCGAAACAGATGCGCTCCTCCATCTCACGCCCGAGGTTCAGCTCCTGCAGAACCTCATCAAGGAACGTGGCCTCAAGGGCGCCATCGCTCACTTCAACTCCGGCGAAATGAAATTCTAGCCAAGAACGGATCCCATGATTCCCGCATTCGATGACCTCCCTGAAATCGGCACCATCGGCATCAAGCACTCGTGGGGGGTCCTTCCCGTTTCGTTGGGAACGCTCGCGTTTCTGAGCCCGGCGGCCACGCTCGAGGCCAGCCATGCCGTCCGTACGGGGGAGACGATTTCTCTCAATGTTCCCTTCGACGACTTCGCACCGCCCCTCTTCGGCCGCCCCAGCCTGGGGCATCTCGTGACGGAGACCGGGAAGAACACGTTCGAAGACACCTTGAACGATTTCAATCCTCAGTCCGCATCACAATGGGACGGCCTAACCCACATCCGGGCCCGAGAATTCGGATTCTACGGTGGCATCACCGACGGCGACGAAGCCCGAACAACATTGGGAATGCACCACTGGGCCCAGCACGGCATCGTTGGCCGCGGATTGCTCGTCGACGTCGTTCGGTATCGGGCCGCGCAGAATATCGCGTGGGACCCGTTCGTGGAGGACGCCGTTGAAGCGTCTGAAATCGCCGACATCATCGCCTGGCAAGGACAGCATCTGCAGCCCGGAGATATCCTCTGTGTTCGCACCGGGTGGATGGGTGAATATCGACGTCGAGCTTCCACCGACGGAGATGTCTCCCGCGTCGGAGACCAGTTTGCCGGAATAGCGTCCACCGAGGCAATGGCGCGATTCCTCTGGGACAACAAGGTTGCTGCCGTCGCATCGGACAACCCCGCTGTGGAGAGCGCTCCTGGCGATCCTCGCAATGGCTCGCTTCACCGGCGACTGATCCCCGGGTTGGGCTTCGCCTTGGCAGAGCTCCTCGATCTGGATGCCCTCGCTGACAGGTGTTTCGAGCTCAACGCATACGACTTCCTCTTTTCCGCCGCACCGCTTCCCCTGACCGGGGGAGCGAGCTCAACGGCAAACGCACTCGCCATTCTCTAGACGAACGACCGCTGCTCTGGCTGCTTTCGCTGCTCGGCGCGGTCGTTTGGCGCGCCTGCGTGTCTCCGCGATCGCGAACATGGCAGCCCATCGGGGTGTTGTCGCAAGCCGGTTCTGATCCGGCTTCCGCTCGTGAACCGGACACCCCGCGCGGGCCGAACGCACTACAGCCCCGGACCTTCAGGTCCGGGGCTGTAGTGCGTGGTGTGTGGTTCGTTACGCTTCCGCGGGGAACCGCTCGAAGATACCGGGACGACTGGACTGAACCAAGGGGTGCCCGTCCAGGGTGACGTCGACCACGAGCGAACTTGCGCAGCCCGGGCAGCTGTTTTCGCGAAGAACAACCTCTTCGAACTGCACACGCTTGCGAACGTTCGACTTGAGCTCCGCGAAACGGCCGGAAATCTCTTGTTCCTTCGTCACCGCCTGGGTGCGCCAGTTGCCCGTACTGGCGCCTAGGTCCTCGCCGCACATGTTGCAGGCCCAGCGCTCATTGACGATACCCAGAGGCGCGAAGGCCGTCGCGTTGCTCAGGATCGGGCGCTTCACTTTGCCGCCGATTCGCGCTTCACGGATTGACTCACGAAGAGCCATGGTTCCGAGCTCATCAACGCTGCCATTTTCGGCGAGCTCGACACCATAGACATCGTGGGCGACTCCAGCGGAGACGTAGCCGTCAGAGACGTCCGCACTCACACGGTGCGTTTCCCGCAGGAGCGGGTCACCGGCACCGCCGCCGCCGCCGTGGATAACGGTGTAGACGTCACCTCGGTTGAGCGTGAGCGACGCGGATTGCGTGGGGCCGGGGATGGAGTGTCCCTGAAGCGATTCTTCAGTGGGGTAGGTTCCCGTCTCCAGGAGATCAAGAATGTTCGTGTCGCGAAGAAGCTTCCACGTTCCGGCCGAACCGGCGAATCCGCCGGCAACGCCACGAGGAGGAACATAGGCGCTGTTCGTGTAGGCGCCGGCATTCATCCGGTCACAGTGCAGGATGGCGAGACAGGTGTTGACGCCGTTGCCACCTCGGAACACTCCGGCACCACCGGTGTCGGGCTCCACGCGGCGCCAGAGGATCATTCCGGGCTGGCTCATCTCTTCAGCCTCAACGTCGGGCATGTCGCACCCGGCCATCGCCTGTGCGGCATAGATTTCCATGCCGTCGCCAACGCTTTGTCCCGCTCCGCCCGAGGACATACCCACGGACATTGAGAACGAAACAGTGGGGTTCCCTGTCCGGCGATCAACGCCGAAGGCGGTGAAATAGGTTTGATTCTGGGCAGGCTGTCCGGCAACACGAGCGCCGATGACGGGATTCTTGCTGAAGGAGCAGGCCTGGGAGAACACATCGATGAGCAACTTGTTGACGCGCATTCCCGTCTGGATGTGTGACATCGTGACGGGAGCCGGGGCCACCGCGTTGACAATGGAACCCTTGGGTCCCAGATCGAAGTGGACCGGACGCCAAATTCCGGCATTGATGGGGATGTCATAGGCCAGCTGCGCTAAGATCGTCGTCCACGACTGGCCGAGAACCGACGGTTCGACACCGTTGACGAATGAATCCGTCTGAGGTCCACCGCGGAATTGCAGTGTTATCTCATCATCTTCCACGATGAGGCGGCAGTGAATTTCGTGGAGTTCTTCAATGCCGCGGGCGTCGAATTCGACCCAGTCGCTGCTGTCATACGTGCCGTCCGGCATTGACTTGATGATGGCACGCAGGCCGATCTCAGAGAGCCGCTTGCTCTCTTCGTTCAACGTTGTGAAGCGGTCAAGGCCGATTTCAGCCAATGTCGCTTCGAGACGGCGTTGGCCGGCGTTGTTGGCGGCGATCATGCTGCGAATGTCATTGAGGACTGTTCCCGCCATGCGTACGTTATTAGCGATGAAACCTTCCCATTCAGGATCGATGGCGCCATCACGAGCAATTCGCGTTCCGGGGAACGCGAGGGATTCCGAGAAGGAGTCCACGGCACCCAGCGCGAAACCGGAAATGGCAGAACCGCCGATGTCGAGGACGTGTTCGTTCACATAGCCCCAGGCCACGAGCTTGTCCTCGAAGAAGAAGGGCATAACGATACCCACGTCGCCCTGGTGCACGGCGCCGGAGGTGTGCGGGTCGTTGCAGGCGAAGGCGTCGCCGGGCCGAAGGTTGGCGGGGTCGACTCGACGCATAACGGCCTGAACGCCCAGGAGAGCGGTGCTGACGTGGAACGAGACGAATCCCGAGAACGCGAGCTGCTCACCGTTTGCATCCAGGATGCAGGTGCTGAAGTCTTTGGCGTCGGTGACGACCGGGGAACCCGATGTCCGCATCAGGGTGATGGCCATTTCGTTGGCAATGTTGCGAATCGACTTCTGGTGAACCTCGACATCGATTAGATCGTATTCGAGGGTTCCCTGCGTCTTTGCAGAATTCATGACTGTCTTCTCTCTGGTTCTTTACGCGGTGAGCGTGAAATTGAAGTACTGGTCACGGCCACATTCGGAGCCTTCGGGTACGTAGATTGTCGTATCTCCGACGTCAACGATGCAGGGGCCGTTGACCACGGCGCCGGGGATGAGGTCTGCTTCGGCGTAGATGGGGAGCACTGCGTCGCGTCGCTCGCTGGGCAGAAAGACGGAGCGTTCGCCGACAGGCTGCGGCGTGGGAGCCCCGACGACAACCGCCTGCTGACGCTCAGTCGGCTTCGGGCGGTGGTGGATGACACGGGTCGAGAGGGTCATGAGAACAACAGGTGAGCCCTTCCATGCCGTTCCTTCGCCGTAGTTGCGCTCGTAGACGCGAGGGAAATCCTCCGCGAGGCGAGCAGCGTCGGCTGGAACGAAATCCACGTCCTGCAAAGGAACGGTCACTTCATATGTCTGTCCGAGGAAACGGAAATCACCGCTTCGTTCAACCGAGAGATCCTCTGGAGCAATCCCCTCGAGACCAGCGTCGTGCTTGGCCTGGCTGAGCATGACCGCCATGGCTTCGTTGATCCGATCGGCCTGGCTTGGGTCGCTGAGATCCCAGTTGACTGTTTGCTCGTACTGACGCACGTAGTCCGCGATCAGAACGCCATACGCGGAAAACGCCGAGGAATTATCGGGGATGACGATACTGGGGCAGCCCAATCGGCGGCAGATTTCCACGGCAAACAAGCCGAGCCCTCCCCCGTACGAGAAGAACGTGAAATCACGAGGGTGATGGCCTCGTTCGATGCTGACCACACGCAGTGCATTAGCCATTTCGATGACGGCAAGGTCATAGATGCCTGCTGCGGCTTGCTTGACATCCCAGCCCAGCGGATCCCCAATTCGGTTCTTCACAGCTGCTGACGCATCCGCGACGCTGAGCTGGTGGCGACCATTGAGGTAGTTTCCTGGATCGATCAACCCCAGGATGACGTTCGCATCGGTAACCGTCGGTTCTGTTCCGCCGCGTCCGTAGCAGGCGGGGCCGGGCTCGGAACCCGCGCTGTGCGGGCCCACCTGGGGAACGCCTCGTCCGTCGAGCCATGCCACGCTGCCGCCGCCGGCGCCGACTGAGACGATGTCCAACATGTTGATTCCGGTGTGGAACGGTCCGAATGTTGCCTGCTTGGCGATGGACGGCTCGAGGTTGGGGAGAACCGCCGTGTCGAAACTCGTTCCACCCATGTCACCGACGAAGATATTCGTCAGTCCGAGTCGGGCGGCAGCGTGCCGGGCCCCCATCACGCCGCCCGCCGGGCCGGATTGCATCAGGGTGACAGGCTTGGCCTGAACGGCCTCGGCGCCGACGGATCCACCGATTCCCTGAAAGAAGGTGAGGGTGCCGGTGAAACCCGCATTGCCGAGCTGTGTCTGCAGGCCTTCGACATATCGTGTCGTTGCCCGGTGGGACAGGCAGTTGAAAACCGCGGTCATGAATCGCGGATACTCGCCGACGACGGGGTGAACCTCAGAAGAGAGGGTGATGAAAATGCCGGGGATCTCTTCGAGAACAATCTCGCGGGTTCGCTTCTCGTTCGTGCCGTCGCTGAACGACCACAGGTAGCAAATTGCAATGGCTTCAACACCATTGTCGCGAAGACGACGGACGGCGGCACGGACTTCGACTTCATCGAGGGGAACGGCGATCTCGCCATTGCTCATCACGCGTTCACTTATTTCTTCAATGCAGTCCCGCGCAACGACGTCCGGCGGGGGAGTCTGGAGATGGTCGTCGTATTCAACGCGGCGGGCGCCGCTGGCCAGACGAAACGTGTCCTTGAATCCGCGTGTGATGAGCACGCCTACTTTGGCACCACGCAACTCGGTGATGGCGTTGGTGACAATAGTTGAACCGTTGATGAACGCATGGCATTGGGCAAGAACTTCATCGCGTTCCTGGCCGAGCTGGTTCGCTGCAAGCTCAAGCGCATTGAAGATGCCGACACTGTAATCACCATGTGTCGTGAACGACTTACTGCGTACGAGACCATTGGGCCCCGAGAGGACGAGGTCGGTATGGGTCCCCCCGACGTCGACTCCAACGGCATAGTCACCTTTTTCAACCAGCTGCGATTTCATAGTCCTTGTGTTCTCCATTTCATAGCAACGCCTCGCTGCGTCATGATCACATTTGCCCTGTTGCGCTTCGACCGCTTGCGCGGAAACGACGGGTCTGTAAGCTCTCGATAAGTGTCGCAAAGGCGAGATAAATCTGTCAAGCGTTTGTTTGAATTACAGTTTGTTTCCGCAGGGATGCCGGCCAGAGAATCCCGGCGTGATCGAGTAGAAACAATAGTTGACTTTCCACCATACGATTGGTAGAAATATCAGGTAGCCTGTGGGATCGTGCAGCAGGTCGCGCGTTGACCCCTGTCCAACCCCGATCAATGAGGATCGAAAGGAGCTTCATGCCCTTCCGGCCTTTTGTTGAATCTGAATTTGATGGAAGAAGGACCTGATGGAAGAAGTTCTGCGGTTTGCACTGATCGGCCTTGGGCTGGGTGCAATGTACTCACTTGCCTCGCAAGGTCTTGTTCTCATCTACCGAGGTTCGGGTGTTCTCAATTTTGCGCAGGGTGCCGTCGGCATGCTCGGGGCCTACGTCTATTACGAGGCTCGCACGACGTTCGAGCTTCCCTTCCTGGTATCGGCATTGATCGGCATCGCCGCTTCGGGAATTGTCGGTGTTCTCGTGCAGGTCGTCATCATGCGCCGGCTCAAGAACGCCTCGCCGCTGGCGCGAATCGTGGCGACCCTCGGGATCCTGCTCACCCTGCAGTCCCTCGCAGTCTTGAAATACGGCGGCCGAACGACATTCGTGACGCCCGAGTTGCCCCAAGGCGTCATTCCCCTATCCGGATCGATAGTTCTTCCTTGGGACCGACTCATCATGGTCGTCATCGCCGTGGTCTTGACGGTCATCCTCTGGGCTGTCTACAAATACTCACGATTCGGACTCGGCACCTCAGCGGTGGCTGAAAATGAATTGGCGGCCTCGACCCTGGGCTGGTCGTCTGATCGCATCGCCATGATCAACTGGGCCGTTGGTTCCGCACTGGCCGGTCTTGCCGCAATCCTCGTTTCGCCCATCATCACCCTTCAGGTCTCGGTGATGACGAACCTTGTACTTGCGGCCATGGCGACGGCGCTGATTGCCGGCTTCCGTTCGTTCCCGATCGCACTGGTGGCAGGGCTCGTCATCGGCATGATGCAGACCGCTGTGGGACGCTTCTCAGCAGACATCCCAGGGCTGGCGGACTCGCTTCCCCTTGTCGCCATCGTCATCATCCTGCTGGTGCGGGGCAAGTCTCTTCCGCTCCGCGATTACATCTTCCAGAAGCTTCCCCTGGTTGGCTCGGGACGCATCCGCTGGAGAATCGTCGTTCCTGTTCTCGTTGCTGCCGCAATCCTGATCATCGCCGTTCCGCCTCGCTGGCAGGATGCCTTGACCATCACCATTGCCGCGGCCATGATCACGCTGTCCATCGTGCTTCTTACCGGCTATGCCGGACAGATTTCGCTGGCCCAATTTGCGATGGCAGGTTTTGGCGCATTCATCGCCGGTCGGATGGTTTCCATTTGGCATGTCTCCTTCGAAGTGGCTCTCATCTCCGGCATCTTGGCCACCATTCCGGTCGGAATTCTCATTGCGCTCCCCGCGGTGCGAACCCGGGGGATCACCCTGGCCGTTGTCACTCTCGGGTTGGGCACGACTCTCGAGTTCATGGTCTTCAACAGCGACTTCCTGAC
The DNA here is from genome assembly GCF_004403125.1 of Cryobacterium sp. TMS1-13-1. Lineage (NCBI taxonomy): Bacteria > Bacillati > Actinomycetota > Actinomycetes > Micrococcales > Microbacteriaceae > Cryobacterium > Cryobacterium sp. TMS1-13-1. The sequence continues at coordinate 169,891 of NZ_SOGX01000008.1, forward strand.
GGGCGGCTTTTTCGGGACCCAAATCGGGCAACCCCGGCTTTTCGGCCTCAACATCAGCGCCATCGTTCATCCCGAGCGATATGGACTCGTGGCCTTGGGGCTCCTGCTCCTGATGACCCTGGTCGTGGGCAACATCCGTCGCGGCCGAAGCGGCCGCAAGCTCATTGCGGTGCGAACGAATGAACGAGCCGCCGCCGCACTCGGAATCAGCATCACGTCAGCCAAGCTGTACGCCTTCGGTGTCGCTGCCGGCATAGCGGCGTGCGGCGGTATCATCCTCGCGTTCCGCAGCGAATCGATCGTCTTCGGTTCGACCTTCACGAGCTTCAACTCGATTTCGGCTGTGGGCTGGGCGATGATTGGCGGAATCGGATTCCTCCTCGGCCCGCTCTTTGGCGCAACGCTGGCTCCGGGATCCATTGGTGCCGCGCTCCTGAACGCAATCCCAGGAGAGTTCAGCACGTTCCTGCCCCTCGTCAGCGGTGTGCTGATCATCTTCTTCGTGATCCAGAACCAGAACGGTGTTGCCAAGGAAATGTCGACGCTGTTCAAGGGACTTCTGCCCAAGCTGGCCCGTGATGCCAAGGCGCATTCCTCCAGGGAGCTGATGGTCCCCAACGCAGCTCCGGTGCGCGTCAGCCAGAAGGTATTGGAAGTCAGGAACCTGACCGTTCGATACGGCGGAACGGTCGCCGTGGAAGGCGTGACCCTGACGGTCCGCCCTGGGCAGGTTCTCGGCCTGATCGGGCCCAACGGTGCCGGAAAGACCTCCATCATCGATGCGATCACCGGTTTCGCCCCGCAGACCGAGGGCGATGTCATCCTCGATGGAGTCAAGATGAATGATCTCTCGGCCATGCGTCGAGCACGGGCCGGAGTCAGCCGTTCATTCCAGTCTCTTGAGCTTTTCGAAGACTGTACCGTTCTCGACAATCTGCTTACGGCTGCCGATCCATTCGAGTCGGGTTCATACTTCCTGGAGATCTTTCGGCCGAGCAAACCGCGACTCTCCCCGGCCACAATCGAAGCGATCCGTGAGTTCGACCTCGCTGATGAACTCGACACGGTGGTTGAGAACCTGCCCTACGGCAAGCGTCGACTTGTCGCTCTCGCCCGCGCTGTTGCCATCGAACCCAGCATTTTGCTGCTGGACGAGCCCGCAGCCGGATTGGGCGATGTCGAATCGGCGGAGCTCGCAGAAATGGTTCGAAAACTCGCAAAGAACTGGGGCATAGGAGTCCTGCTCGTGGAGCATGACATGAACTTCGTCATGGGTCTGTGCGACGAGATCGTTGTCGTCGACTTCGGAAAGAAGATCGCCGAAGGAAGCCCCGCTGAAGTTCGCGGGGACAGCCTTGTTCTCGAGGCCTACCTCGGAGCTCCCTCGTCGGAAGAAATCACGGAAGGAATGAATCGATGAGCGCACTTGACGTTATCGGGATGAGCGCTGGATACGGCACCCAACCCGTTGTGGAAAACATCAACCTGACCGTTGAATCGGGAACCGTCACCGCTCTCTTCGGGGCAAATGGTGCGGGAAAGTCAACCACGCTCAAGGCCATCAGCGGGGCCATCGGCGTCCTGGCGGGAAGTGTGGCGATTAACGACAGCGCAACCACAGCCCCTTTGTACCAGCGTGCACGCAATGGGCTCTCGTATGTCACGGAAGAACGGTCCGTTTTCAAGGGGCTGACCGTTGAGGAAAACCTCCGAGTCGGCGGTGTAGACATTCCCACCGTGCTCGCGCTCTTCCCAGAACTTGAGAAACGTTTGCGCATTAAGGCCGGACTCATCTCGGGAGGCGAGCAGCAGATGCTCTCGCTCGGTCGGGCCATGGTGCGAGGACCCAATCTGATTCTGGCCGACGAACTGTCACTCGGTCTCGCCCCGCTCGTCGTAACACGCCTCTTCAAGGCGTTGCGCACTGCGGCGTCTGAGACAGGGTTGGGTGTTCTCCTCGTTGAACAACACGTTCGGAAGGCACTCGACTACGTTGACCACGTCTACGTCATGAGGCGCGGGCGAGTCGAACTAGACCTTCCGATTGCCGAGGCGAAGAACCGCATTGAAGACATCGAGAACGCCTATCTCTCGGCCTGACGAGCGACCGGCCCGGCCGTTGGACTGCGGACCGAGAACCATCCCGTCAGCTTGCTGACACACGCTGATATTCTCAGCCGAGTCAAACAGACTGCCACGGCACAGACCCCATAATTGCATCGTCGTCAGGAGAGGACGTGGCAGAGGCTTACCTCGTTGGAGGAGCACGAACGCCCGTCGGTCGATATGGTGGGGTGCTGGCGGGGGTGCGTCCGGATGACCTCGCGGCGATCGTGGTGGCGGAGGCGGTGCGTCGTGCCGGGATCGATCCGGCCCTGATTGACGACATCATTTTCGGCGCTGCCACGCAGGCCGGGAAGGACAACCGTAATGTGGCGCGGATGGCGGCTCTTCTGCCCGGTCTGCCCGATCACGTGCCGGGGATCACGGTCAATCGCCTGTGTGCGTCGGGTTTGTCGGCGATCACGATGGCGGCGCAGGCCATTCGCGCCGGCGAGGCCGACGTGATGGTGGCCGGCGGTGTGGAATCGATGACGCGGGCGCCCTGGGTTCAGGGTAAGCCGGACCGGGCGTGGGTGAAGCCCGGTGCGCAGTTCGATACGTCCATCGGGTGGCGCTTCATCAACCCGAAGTTGGCGGCGCGGGATAAGGCCACGTTTTCGATGTCGGAAACGGCGGAGGAGGTCGCTCGCATCGACGGCATCACCCGTGATGAGGCGGATGCCCTCGCCCTTCGCAGTCAGCAGCGGGCGGCGGCGATTGATGCCGGTCATTTCGTGGACGAGATCGTCGGCGTGCCGACGAAGGCCGGCGAGGTGTTCGTGTATGAGGGCCCGCGCCGGAGATCATGGGGCTGGGTCCGGTTGCGGCTACCCAGAAGGTGTTCGCTCGAACGGGACTGCGGGTGGAGGACCTGGGCGCGATCGAGCTGAACGAGGCCTTCGCCACCCAAGCGCTGGCGTGCATCCGGCGCCTCGACCTTGACGACGAGATCGTGAACCGCGACGGCGGCGCGATAGCCCTCGGGCATCCGCTCGGATCGAGTGGGGCGCGACTCGTCGTTACTCTCCTCGGACGCATGGAACGTGAAAACGCCCGGCATGGCCTCGCCACGATGTGTGTGGGCGTCGGCCAGGGCTCGGCCTTGATCCTGGAGCGTGTCTGATGACCACAATGGGACTCGAACTCGCCGCGACGAGAACCTTCAGTTCTCCAGAGGTTTGGCTACAGCAACTCCGCTTCTGAGGCGGAAGCCCGACGCAAGGGACGGCTGCCTTCGAGGCCGGCCTGAATTGCCTCAACAGCATCTCCCACGTCACCGCCGACGCTAACTGACTGGCATCTTTGGGTTTCTTCCCTCCGATGGTGGGATTCTGTGTTCTGGCGGTTCGCCCGAGGATGGTAGCCGCATCGTGAACTGTGCAGGGTCCGGCGGCCTTCATGAGGTGGTGGCCGGCCTGTCCTTCTGTCGTTCCCAACCCGTCGCACTCCGGACGCATTCCGCGACCGGCTCGCCGTGATCGGTCACTTCGCCCAGGCAAGCCCGGAAAATTGCCGCTAGCGAGAAACTGTTCCGGTCAGTGCGGCAACGGAGCGCAGCACGAGCGGTGTCGCTGCGAACCAAGCCGCAATCATGACCACCAGTGATCCTGCGAAAATCCAGAACCCCAACCATGTTGTGTTGTCCTGGGAGGCATACATGTGATTGAGGTTGCGCAGCGCACCTGTTGCGAGCACGAGTGTCACGTGAAGGATCGTGAACCCGGCGAACCAGAGCATGACGGGAAAATGAATTGCTCTGGCCATCGCCAGGGGGAACGCGGCGTTGATTCTTCGGGCACGTTGTGGCCAGGCTGAAGACATCCGGAGCCCGGTTGCGATCGCCAGGGGCGCGGCGACGAAGATTGTCGCCGAGTAGCTCAGAAGCTGAAGACTGTTGTAATTGACCCAACCGTTGTCAGTGGGCCAATTCAGCGATAAATACTGAATGCCCACGGAAACAGCGTTGGGAAAGACGTCCCAACCCAGGGGGACAACTCTCATCCACTGGCCGGTCACGACGAGCAAAACAATGAAGACAATACCGTTGAGAATCCAGAGGAAGTCCAGGCTGAGGTGTAGCCACAGCATGATGCTGACTCTTTGCGGTGCCGATTTCGTGCGGAAGATACCGGAATTGCGTCTGGTCCAATAGGCCGCGGGGCGACGCTCGGTGCGTACCTGCCATCCCGATCGAATGATCAGCAGGATGAAGAAGGCATTGAAGAAATGTTGCCACCCCAACCAGGCGGGCAGGCCCACCGGAGCGTTGGCGGGTAATGCGGAATGCCCGGGGTAAGTCTGCATGAAAGAACGCACCTCGGGTACGTCGCGCACGGCCTGGGCACCGAGAACTGCGGCGAGGAGAAGAAGGACGCTCAGCAGCGCTAACCCGGCGGCCTTGACCCATCGGCGGCGTACCGGCTCCCGCACCTTCAGGGAGGAGCTCAATGTCGGAGCCGATGCAGGGCTTCAATGGTCTGCGGAATGACCGTGAAGATATCACCCACGATGCCGAAGTCGGTGAAGTCGAAGATGGGGGCGTCGGGATCTTTGTTCACGGCCACGATGACCTTGGCCGTTTGCATTCCGGCCAGATGCTGAATTGCGCCGGAGATGCCCAGGGCGATGTAGAGCTGGGGTGACACGATGGTTCCGGTCTGGCCTACCTGCAGGGAATGGGTGACGTACCCGGCATCCACCGCGGCGCGTGAGGCCCCCACGGCTGCACCGAGAGCGTCGGCGAGTTGCTCAACGAGGAGGAAGTCTTCCTTCGAACCGACACCGCGCCCGCCGGAAACCACAGTTGCGGCCCCACGAAGGTCGGGCCGGCCCGAATCGGTGGGTGCTTCCGTTCGGGATGTGATCGTGGCGGCGGCAACGCCTGTGAGGGACAGGGTGATGGTGGTCAGGTCGGGAGTGTGGGCCGTGACCTCCTCGTCGATCGAGCCCTGTCGGAGCGTTATGACAGCCGGCCCGCCGTGGATGGACGACTCGACGTCGAAGGCTCCTCCGAAAACGGAGTTGCGGGCAACCACTCTGTCGTTGACGAGCGCGACGTCTATGGCATCGATTGTGAGGCCTCCACCGATTCTGACCGCGAGTCGTCCCGCAATCTCACGGCCTTCGACGGAGTTCGTCACGAGCACAGCGGTTGAGGTCTCGAAGTGAGAGAACGCTGCCGCGAGGGACTCCACGGCAGGAGTCGCCAACAGGGAATCGGTCTGGGTCGACTCCGCGATGAAGACATGGTGAGCTCCGAGATCGCCAAGCTGTTTCACGTGTTCGCTGTGGTCGCCCGGCGTGGTGCTGAGGACGGCGACGGGAGTTCCGAGTCGCGTCGCGGCGGCAAGCAGCATCTTCGCGCTTCCGCGAATCTCTCCCGACGGAGACACTTCAATCAAGGTCAGTGCAGTTGACACGGTGTCATTCCTTATGTTTGATCGAGGTTTGGCGGGGTTAGACGAAGCGCCCGGCGGCAAGAAACTCTGCCAGTTCGACGCCGGCATTTCCCGAGTCGACAATCTTGATTCCAGCGGTGCGTGCGGGGCGACGCGTGACGGTCGTTATCGTCGATCGGCCGGTTGACCCGAATGAGGTTTCCGGGTTGATGCTCAGGTCGGAGAGGGAGAGGGTTGCCAGGGGCTTCTTCTTCGCCTTCAGGAGGCCCTTGAAACTGGGAAAGCGAGCGTCAGGGGATTGTTCCGTCACCGAGACGATGGCAGGAAGCCGTGCTGTCACGGTGAGGGTCCCGTAATCGGTTTCGCGTGAGCCGTTGACGACATCGGCGGCTATGTGGACCTCGGACAGCGATGTCAGGTGAGGCACCGATAAATGCTCTGCAACCATGGCAGGGATTACGCCTCCGCGGCCATCGGTTGACTCGTTTCCTGCAATCACCATGTCGAAGCCCGCGTGGGTAATGGCAGCAGCAAGCACGCTTGACGTCCATGTGACATCGGCACCGGCGAGGGCGTCGTCCAAAACGTGAACCGCCGAATCCGCGCCCATCGCAAGGCAGTGGCGCAGCGCAACCGCGGCGGAGGCGGGGCCCATGGTGAGAACGATGATTTCTGCGCCGGTCTCGTCTTTGTGCCGGAGGGCAACCTCCAGGGACCGATCACTGATCTCGTCGATGATGTTGTCGGGTGCGGAACGATCAAGCGCCCCGGTCGCTGAATCGAGGGATCGTTCGCCCCAGGTGTCGGGAACCTGCTTCACGAGCACGATGATCTTCACGGGGCACTCTTCCTGCTGTTTGGAGGACGGATGATGATGAGATGCTCGTTGTTCAGGGACAAGAAGCTTGTTCTCCATTGAACACCACGTATGTCGAAAAATCAATCAATCGTTTGTTTTATTCTCACGCTTTTGAAAAGTTGTCAGGACAGCCGCTCGATAACCATGGCCATGCCCTGGCCACCCGCAACGCACATCGTCTCCAGACCGAATTGCTTGTCATGCCACTGCAATGAGTGGATGAGCGTGGTCGTGATCCGCGCGCCGGTCATCCCGTAGGGATGACCGATGGCGATGGCCCCACCGTTAACGTTCACCTTTTCGAGCGGGATGCCCAGCTCTCGGTAGGAAGGGATGACCTGCGCGGCGAAGGCTTCGTTGATCTCTACGAGATCCAGGTCCTGGGCGCTGAGCCCAGCGAGGGCCAACGCTTTCTTGCTCGCCTCGACGGGGCCGAGGCCCATGATCTCGGGGGAAAGCGCGGAGACGGCCGTTGAGACTATCCGCGCGAGGGGCGTCAGGTTCAGTTCTTTTGCCCGCTGAGCACTCATGATGACGAGGGCCGCCGCCCCGTCGTTCAGACCGCAGCAATTACCAGCCGTGACAGATCCACCCTCGCGGAAGACAGGTTCCAACCCGGCTAGTTTCTCCATCGTCGTGCCGGGACGCGGTCCGTCGTCGCGGCTGACGACGGTGCCGTTCGGAAGCGTGATGGGTGTGATGTCGAGGTCCCAGAAGCCAGATAGACGCGCCTGCTCTGTCAGCGCCTGGCTCCGAAAGGCGTACTCGTCCATTTCCCGACGCGAAACGCCTCGAATGCCCGCGATGTTCTCGGCTGTCGTTCCCATATCGACAAATGCATTGGGCATGTCCCCGGTGATCCTGGGGTCAACCCAATCTCCGGACTGCGGTGTTCCGGAGGTGAAGGCACTGTTGCCGTACTGAGGGTCGTCTGGGTTTCCGTCGCGGATGCGGGAGACTATCTCGACGCCGGCGGAGATGAGCACATTGGCTTCACCCGCTCTGATCGCGTGCATGGCCATACGCGTCGTTTGCAGGCTGGACGCGCAGAACCTATTGACCGTCGTCCCGGGGATGTCATCGTAGCCCATCAAAAGCGGGACAATTCGGCCGAGGTTGGCGCCCTGTTCCCCTCCCGGGAGGCCGCAGCCGAGGAGGAAATCCTCGACGGTGGCAGGGTCCAGCTCGGGGATCTGGGCCAGGGCGGCGATCGTGATCTGCGCGGTGAGGTCATCACCGCGGATCTCGGTCAGTGATCCCTTGAAGGCGCGACCAATCGGCGATCGAGCCGTGGCGACGATGACGGCTTCAGGCATGTTCACCGAGCGCCGTGACCATTTCTCGCAGGGTGATGAGGTGGCGCAAGTAAAAGTGAAGACCCATCTCCCAGGTGAATCCGATGCCTCCGTGAACTTGAATCGCCAGCTCAACAGCGCGGATGCTGAGGTCGAGCGAGTAGACAGCACTGCGATGCGCGTTGGCGGGATCCAGGCTGCCCCAGACGACGGCGGTTTCCGCCTGTTCGGCGTCCATGTGGGCATTCGACAAGTGGTGTTTGACGGCTTGGAACGAGCCGATCGGCTTACCGAACTGCATGCGCTGCTTGGCGTACGTCACGGCATCGGCCACGGCGCGTTTGGCGATACCGCTGCCCTCCGCAGCCCACACGACAGATATTTCACGGGCGGCCTCCGCAGTGAACGTTGTGATGTGCGATGAGTGGGCGGCTCGCAGACTGGGAGCGAAAATGTCACTGGCGAGGCTCTGCACGGCAACGAGGGAGCTCGTGTCGGAGATGAAATCAGAGACCACGTGCATGTCTGCGATCTGACCAAAAGGCACCATCCCGGTGCCCGCGGCGAGAGCGCGTGTGGGGATGCTGAAGGTGACGGGACCATCGTGCTCGGCTGCGCGGGCGGAGTGGCGCTTCGCCATGATCGTGGTCAGCAGAGGGAGCTGAACGGTGATTTCTCCCCAGGCTTTGGCGATTTCCACAAGGTCGCGAAGGGTCGCGGACTCGTCGTCCTCGGTGACGCCGACAAGGTCCCAGCCGGCATCAGAAATGTCGCTCCAGGCGAGAGGAGACTGCCCTTCGATATAGGAGGAGATGTTCGCCTGGTCCGTGGCCTTGACGAGGGCTGAACGGATCGCTCCGGCGGCAAGCAGACCGATCTCGCCCGGACGCGTGGTGAGAAGTGTCATCGCGGCAACCCCAATACTCGTTCGCTGATAATGTTTCGTTGGATTTCATTGCTTCCCGAATAGATCGAGGAGGCGCGGGTTTCGAGATACTGCAGACGCCAGTGATCCGATGTTTCGGGGGTCATGTTCTCGAGTCCGAGAATGGAGGTTTCTTGCCACAGCTCGCTCCACAGCAGCTTCAAAATGGATGTCGCCCGGAAGAAATCCGGTGAGTCGAGCTCAAGGTCAACCGCTTTGGAGACCTGCCAGTGGACCAGTTCGACCCGAATGTCCAACTCGTCGAGTTGCTTTCGCAGGTCTGGCCGGTCACCGAGCGTCGCGAGCAGGAGATCCATGTCGGAGCGAATCTCGACATAGCGGCTTGTCGCTTCGACGCCTCCGCGTTCATTCATCAGGGTCGTCATGGCGACTTTCCACCCTGAGCCTTCCGTGGATACCCGGTCGGCGTCGGCGACAAAGACGTCATCGAACTGGACCTCGGCAAAGTGTGTCAGTCCGGAGGCTTGTTTGATCGGGCTGATGTTCACGCCGGGCTGCTTCATGTCCAGCAGGAACATGGTGAGATTCTTGTGGCGGGGCGCGCTCGGATCCGTCTGGGCCAGAAGGAGGCAACGATGGGCCATCTTGGCGAAGCTGGTCCAGGTCTTCCGGCCCGAGATGAGATATCCGCCGTCGACTTTGACTGCTCGGCAAGATACGCCGGCGAGGTCCGATCCGGCATTGGGCTCGGAGAATCCCTGGCACCAGATTTCATCCCCGTTGAGGATCTTCGGCAGGAAGCGCGCAAGTTGCTCATCCGTTCCGTGGCCGATCAGGCTGGGTGCCGTCAGGATGCGGCCGATGCGGGCCAGCCCGTCGGGGGCCTGAGCCTGGGCGGCGAGATCGTGGAAGATCACCTCTTCAACCATGGAGAGCCCCTGGCCACCGAATTCCTTCGGCAGGGAGAGTCCGGCAAACCCGCCGCGGTGAAGCTGACGGTCCCACTCGTGTCGGATCTCGTCCGTTTCCTTCTCGCTCAAGCTGCCTCTGTGTTCCCTCCAACGCGCGGGGACGTTCTCTTGGAGCCACACGCGGGCGGCGCTGGTGAACACTTCCCTCGCATTGCGCTCTTCTGTGGTGGGCATTTGTACTCCTTATAATTCAGCCAAACGATTGTTTGAATATTACACCCGGATTTCCTCCCGTGACTAGTGCTGCGGAGAAACCTGGGAAATTGTTCGGCCCTGACGGTTGTGGTTATTGCGGAACAATCGCGAGAGGCCGAATGGGGGAGCCGGTCCCTCCGCCGATGCGCAGTGGTGTTGCGATGAATGTGAATTCAGAGACGCCTGCCTTGCCCAGTTCTTCGAGGTCCATGGATTCCATGATGGGAATTCCCATTTCAACCAGGTTGTGAACGTGCACGGGCAGGTTGATGATGGCGGAAGAAGGCTTGTGCTCGTAATTCATGGTGTCGGATCCCGTTGCGAGAATGCCTTTCGCACTGAGCCATTGAGCGCCCTCGAGGGTTACTCCGGGCAGTCCTGTTGAAAGCCCGATGTAGCGTTCGGAATCCGCCCAGTACTTCATCCAACCCGTGCGGATGAGCACGATTGATCCGGGGATGGGGAGAGCGCGACCGGTGAACCACTGCTCCAGTTCCCTGGGGCCGAAGCTGTCAGCCGGGGTGAGGTCGCGACCAAAGAGCTCAGGGCCGTTGATAAGGTAACCCGGCCCAATGATTGGTGGCATCTCCTCGATGCTGCCGGCGTCGAGGCCGCCCAGCCCTTCGGCGCCCATGAGCACGTCGCGACACCCAAAGGTCATGCCGTCTTTTGACACATGACCGAGGGCGTCAATGTGCGTGCCGACGTGAGCACCCATGGCGATCATCTCCATCGCGGCAGAGACGCCGTCGCGGTATCCGTGCCCGCCATGCGTTTTGGCCATGGCGAAAGAGTAGGGCGGGTGGTGAGGGTGTCGAGCCATACCGTTTTCCAGACGTACCGCAAGGTCGAAGACGCGAACTCGTCCTTTCAGCGTGATGTCGAGTTCGGTATCGAGAAATGATCCGGACCAGTGGGTCATGGGGTGGTCTCCGTTTCGGTAGTAGGGAGGAAACGAGAGATCTCGATTTCCTCGGTGAGAGTGGTCGTGAAATATATTCTTCCGTCGGTGACGGCCCGACTCAAGTGTCCCCAGGCCAGCAGGAGATGGGCGTAGGCAACGACGCGCGACACAACGAATCCGAACCAAGTCGAACCGGGGTCGGAACGGCTCAGCTGGGAAACCAGTTCCCCGGCGGACTGAGGTTCGTGGGCCGCCTTCAGTAATCGGTTGCAGACCTCGGTGTGTTTCGTCGCCTGTCTGGCGAGTGCGGCGGCAACGCCCCTGAAGGGCTCCTCGTGTCCGGGGAGGATGAGCGTGTCTTCGGGGATGGACCGTCGGATGAGGTCCATGGATGCAATGAACCCAGCGTAGGGATTTGCGTCGGGCTGGTCGGACATGACGGCGACGGGAGGCACCAGCCGGTCCGACAGTTGGTCTCCACAGATGAATATGTTGTCTTCGGAGCAGTGCAGGCCAGATGCAAGAGGGGAGTGCCCGGATAGCGGGAGGATTTGAAACGTCCGTTTCCCCACTCTCACCGGATCACGAGGTCCGATCGGAATGTAGGTTTCGGGAAGGGGGAAGATCATGGACATGTTCTGAAAGCCTTCAGCAAGCCATCGGTCAAGCGCTGGGAGGGCGGCGCCATGGGCCAGCAGGTAACGCCGCTCCCGGTCGTCGCGAGCGTGACGTGTCTGATCCGCTTGACTCGCTCCGCGCTGGTGCTCCTCGTCACTGATCAGCAGGGTTGCTCCGGTGCGGCGAGCGAGCCAGCCGGCCATTCCGAGGTGATCGTTGTGCCAGTGCGTGACGAGAATACGAGTGATCGGCTTGGACGCCAGCGGTCCGGAGATGAGGGCAAGCCAACTTTCTCGGCTGGCCGTGCTGTCGACTCCGGTGTCGACAACGAGCCAACCGTCAACGTCGTCCAGAACATAGATGTTGACGTGGTGGGGGGAGTAGTGAAGGGGAAGGCGCCCCCAGGCTATGCCGGGAGCGATCGGAGTGAGTTCGCCGTCGCAGGGCACAGCAAAGGTGTTGGGCGCAGGTGCTGTGTCATGCACGGGTCCTCCTGAAGTGATGGCGTGAAAGACAGCTTGACCCAGGGATGTACTATCCGTCAATCGTTTGTTTGATTAAGTGTGGAGTCCACCGGCTTCTCCCCCCGAAAGACGCCGAGAAAAGAATTCTCTTGACTCCTATAAGAGGGGGTGGTAAAAAATAAATCAACCAATCGTTTGCTTGAGCAACTGGATGGTTGTCGCTTATCCCACAGCATCCTCACCCTCATCGGGAAATGAGCGACGTGACTCAAACCTCGCGGTTCGGCCCGCACCACATTTCAGCTCAAGGAGGAGCTCAATTGATCAATTTCCGTAAATCCACCCAGAAGCTGGGGGTCGTGGCGGCTGTCGCCGTTGCCGCCCTCATGCTGTCCGCTTGTAGCTCCGGTTCCGCCACCGATGGCAGCGCGTCCGTGGCTGGCGCAGCGGTCGGCACCCCCATCAAGACAGTGACGGTAGCTGCCGCCGACTGGAACGGCCCGACCTACGAGAACATCTTCGTGGCCGCAAAGGCATACGAAAAATGGATCAACGACCAGGGCGGGATCGCCGGACACCCGCTCGAAGTCACCGTGTGCGATGACAAGGGCGACCCTACGCTCACGGCCGCTTGTGCTCGCGACGCCATCGCCGCGGGTGCCATCGCCGATGTGGGTTCCTTCAGCTACAACGCATACGTCAACGTTCCCATCTATGACGCCGCGAGCACGGCCATCCTGGGAGCGTGCTGCAACCTTTCCGCTGTTGAGTACACGAGCCCGAATACATTTCAGATGGGCAACAGCCCCGCGCTGAATCCCGCCGGTGTTGCCCGTGCCGTGCAGGACGGCTGCGAGGACATCGCAGTGCTTGAGCTGGACATCCCGGGCGTCACTGACGACACGAACATTATTTTCAGCAATATCGCCAAGGCGTATGGCTACGAGAAGGAACTTAAATTCATTCGTGTTCCCCTCACCGCCACTGACTACAGTTCCGTTGTCGCTCAGGCCACTGATGGCACTGACTGCATCAGTATGTTCCTCGGGGAGAACAACATCTCCGGAATGATGGCGCCATTCGCACAGTCCGGCGGAACACAGACTCTGTATGGAGCACAGGGAAACCTGAACGCCGTTTCGACCAAGGGATATGAAGACCTTGCCGGCGTCAAGAACAGCGTTGTCACCGGCGCTTATATGCCTTTGAACGACGCCGTCTGGGACGACTTCCGCGGAGCACTCACGGCCAACGACGCTCCGGACACGTTCGACTACAGCTCCCTGGGAGCCTTGTCAGCCTGGTCCGGATACAGCGCCTTCACACAGATCGCCGAGTCGATCACGGGGGACATCACGCCGGAGAGCTTCCTCGCCGCCGCCTCGACAACCGTTGTGGACAACGGCGGCATGACCCCTGCCATCGACTTCTCCAAGACCTGGGATGCCTTCGACGGCCAGTACGCACGGGCCTTCAGCCGGCAGGTGACCTACATGAAGATCGACGGCACTCCTGTTGACGGTGGCGGATGGATTGACCTTTCCGGACCCATGCAGGGACTGGCACCGTAACGCGCGGGGCATCGTTTGCCGATGAACCGTCGAACGACAAGATGTAACGAAACATAGCCACGGGGCCTTCGCTCGGAGTCGATCAGTCAGAAATGATTGCTTCTCCGCATCAGCGAGGGCCCTCCGTGCACCAGCCCTCAACGATAGGAAGTAGTGAAATGAATCGTCTACAAGGCAAAGTCGCACTCATCACCGGGGCAGCTCGCGGCATGGGCGCAGAGCATGCACGCCTCTTCATCGAGGAAGGCGCACGCATTGTCATCGGCGACATCCTTGACGCTGAGGGGCAGGCCCTTTCTGCCGAGCTGGGAGACGACGTCGTGTACGTTCATCTGGACGTGACGAAACCGGACGACTGGATCCACGCGGTCGACACGGCCGTCCAGCGATTCGGCGGCCTTGACATCCTCGTGAACAACGCGGGCATCGCAGAGTTCGCGCCCATCGCGGAGACCTCCATGGCCTTGTGGGATCGAACCCTCGCGGTGAACCTCACTGGCCCGTTCCGCGGAGTCATGGCAGCCCTGTCCGAACTGAAGAAATCAGGACGTGCGTCCATCATCAACCTGTCCTCGACGGCAGGCTTTGTCGGCTACGAAGGGCTCAGCGTCTACAACGCCTCCAAATTCGGAGTCCGTGGACTGACGAAATCCATGGCCCTGGACCTGGCGAAGCACGGTATCCGCGTGAACTCGGTACATCCTGGCGTCATCAAGACCCCGCTATCGGAGGGACTCAGTGAGAGCCCCAGCCATGTTGCCATGCGCCGTATGGGCGAGCCACGAGAGGTCTCCTATCTCGTGCTTTTTCTTGCCAGCGATGAGGCTTCGTTCTGCACGGGCGCTGAATACCTTGCTGACGGCGGGGAAATCGCCGGCCTAGCTAACAACGCCATCTTGTCGCGCCACACCGTCTGACGGCCGCACGCGGGTGCGCTCAAGCCAGACAAATTCGAAAAACACGAATGTTGAAGGAGCAGGACCATGGCACGTTTAGCTGGAAAAGTTGCACTGATCAGTGGGGCCGCACAGGGAATGGGCGCCGCGCACGCGCGCACCATGATTCGGGAAGGAGCCCGTGTCGTGCTCGGTGACATCGGAGATGCCCAGGGTGAAGCGCTCGCCGATGAGCTCGGAGTTAATGCCAGATACGTTCATTTGGATGTCACCGACTCTGAGGACTGGGACCGGGCCGTTGCGGTCGCGGTTGAGAGCTTCGGGGGACTGGACATCCTGGTGAACAACGCCGGAATCGCGGAATTCGTGAGCCTGGAAGACACGACGATGGAGCTGTGGGACCGGACGATCGCAATCAACCTCACCGGTGCTTTTCGGGGGATCCAGGCGGCCCTGCCCGCACTGAAGCAATCCGAGCACGCATCCATCATCAATATCTCCTCAATCGCCGGATTCGTCGGGTTTGAGGGTTTGGGCGTCTATAACGCTTCGAAGTTCGCTCTGCGCGGGCTGACCAAGTCGGTGGCCCTTGACCTCGCGGCCGATGGTATCCGAGTGAACTCGGTGCACCCCGGTGCTGTCAGGACACCGATGACTGTGGGACTGAGCCTTAACCCCAGCAACACGGCCATGCATAGACTAGGAGAGCCTGAAGAAGTCTCCAATCTCGTTCTCTTTCTCGCGAGTGATGAATCTTCGTTCTGTACCGGAGCGGAGTACCTAGCTGACGGTGGCGAAGCAGCGGGCCTTTCCAATCTCATACCTCTGTCGCGGGTTGTCGTCTAATCCGGCACGTTAGCCACGGGACCTGCTGGCTGAACTTCCCTAGGTAAAGTCGACGTGCGCCGATCATCTCCGATCCGTTCAGCGCGCCCGAGGTGAACGAGATCTGAGCGGCGATCGTGGGGGCGATGCTGGGCACCTCGGCTGGGATCGGCGAGGTGCCCGCCATCTGATACGAAGTTGATTCCAAGCGAGGTCTCTGATTCGTCCGCATATGATTTCAGCAAATCGAAACCGCTAAACAATCAGGTCGTCGGCGGCCTCAGCCCGGTTGGACTGGAGAAGCCCAAGAACACGTCAGTGAGCAGCCACGTATGGCGTCGGAACCGGGAGGCTGGCTTCCTCGCGGACTCGGCGAGAGAAACGCTCTATCGACTTAAGGGCCGAAACAACATCGGCCGGCCGCACGTCGAAAGGCATCGCGTGAATGGTCTCGCCTTTCTCGGTAGCCGCACTGGCGACCAATGCGAGCTCCTGGGAGCTTTCCACCGTCAGCCCGACTTCGGTGAGAGTTGTGGGGAGACCCACTCGAGTGGTGAACTCGATGAAATCACGGATGTCGCCGGTCGGTGCCCCCTCAAGTACCAGCTGCGTGAGTGAACCGATGTTGACCTTCTGCCCATGAGCCAGTCCATGTGTTTGCGGTACCGCCGTCAGCCCGTTGTGGATGGCGTGGGCTGCGGCTAGACCACCGGACTCGAACCCCATGCCCGAAAGCAGAGTATTCGCCTCGATGACTTTCTCGACTGCCGGGGTTACGAGGTGATCGCGTACAGCGTCGAGAGCTGGCAGCGCGTTATCCCAAAGGACATCCCAGCTAAGTCGGGCCAGGGCGGTGCCGGTGAGGGTAGGAAGGCCCCCGGCCATCGTCAGCGAGTTTGAAGCTGCCGTTGCCCGTGCCTCAAGCCAGGTGGCCAAAGCGTCGCCCACTCCCGCTGCGAGAAAGGCCGCCGGGGCGTTGGCAATAATCTGCGAATCGACAAGGACGAGGTCCGGGTTGCGAGGAAAGAAGCGGTACTCCTCGAATGCACCTTCTTCGGTGTAAACCACGGCCAAGGCGGAAGTCGGCGCATCCGTGGAAGCGACCGTTGGTACGGTCACCCACCGGATACCTGCGAGAAATCCGGATGCTTTGACCGCGTCGATCGTACTTCCGCCGCCGACGGCGACGACGACGTTCGCATTCGTGCTCTTGATCACGGCAACGAGGCGATTGATCTCTCTTGCAGACGGGATTCCACGGAACGTTTCTCGGGTGACAGGCAGCCCAACCGTCTTCAAGGATGAGGTTACATCGTGCCCCACGAAACCCCAGACGGCATCATCGGCGACGATCAGGGGTGTGTCTCCGATGGGTGCGAGGAACTCGCCCAGACGGGAAATGGCTCCCGGCCCTTGGACGTAGCGCCCCGGGCTGATGACTGTGCGGATGGGACTTATTGCGGACATGTGGGGCTCCTTGACGTCGTTGTCGATGCAGGCCAAATGGCGCTCCCGGAGCCTTTTTTCTGAACCCCGGTGTGAAGAGAGTATTAGGCCGATGGAGTTCCGAGTGATGGCGACTATCTCAACTTGAGACGGGCACTGCGCGTTGTTGCAGCCCCGCGGTTTCGTCCAGTCGGGAGTGTGGACCTGATTTATACGATTGTGTCGTCTCGGATCATGGTGGAGAGGACGTCGCAGCGGCGGTGGGCTCCGGAATGAAGGCTTGGCTGTGATGTTTGCCTTGGGCGATCTTCGGGTGCAGCCATTGCGTGAGACTGGTGCGTTGAGCGTGGCGAATGCGGCGAGAAACAGCGCGCGGTTGAGGCCTACGGTGCCTCGTCTCGAGGGATGTTGTTCAGTCGTGGCGGGGGAGCTGAATTCCGTATTGCGCCAGTTTGCGGTACACGGTGGCGCGACTCATTCCCAGCTCGGCCGCTGAACCTTCTGAGGTGGCACCGGGTCTACTGAGCACGCGCACGATCTCGTCGCGCTCAAACGCCTTGATGCGCGAAAGGTGCTGGCCGCGGGACAGTATCTGTGGCGGAAGGTGGCGCACGTCGACTAAATCGGTGCGGCTCGCGGCCTCTCTGACGGCCTGAGCGAGTTCCTCGACGTTTCCCGGCCAGGCGTAGTCGGTGAGCGCGCGTGAAGCGGCGGTGGTGAAATCGACCTCGCGGCGGCGTGCCCGCCAGGCTAGATGGTTGGCGAGGGGGAGGATGTCGGCCGCCCGCTCACGCAGCGGAGGCACCTGCACCACCGTTTCGACAAGGGTGCGAAGTGGCAGCGGAATGGCATCGAAATGCTCTGCGGACACTGGGCAGGCAGCCGCGTCGGAGGTGCGCTCGCCGACCAGCATCGCGCGCAGGTGCTCGGCGGCGGGAGAGGAGAGATCATCAACGTCGCACAGCACGAACCCGGTGTTGGGACGGCTGAGCTCGGGTGTCCAGACCGAGAACCACGAATCCGTGTCGCGCGGCGCTGGGGCGCGTACGGCAAACAGCCGGTCGTGAGGGTACACCTGCCGAACGGCTTGGGCCAACAGCGTAGCTCGTCCCGAACCTCGCTCGCCCACCGCTGCAACCATACGGCCCGCGGTGAGGGCTTCGACGGTGCGGGTGACGGCATTGTTCCAGGCGTCCGACAGATCGCGCAGTGGAGCGTTCCCCGACTGCTCCCGGAGACCCTCGATGCGAAAGACCTGGCCGCGCGATACCCGCCGCGGGTGGTGGCCCTGCGATCGAGCGAGCATGAGGTTCGCGGTCGACGTGGCAGCCGTCTGCGCCAGCGCGAGCAGCAGGTCAGAGCCTTTCTCCGACCAGGTCGTCAGGTTCACCGCCCCCTCGAGCCGACCGCTCACCGGGTCGAAAACCGGGGCAGCGGCACAGCTGTACAGGCGCAGGCTCAGCGTGTAATGGTCTTCCGCGCGCACGAGGGTGGGTACTCGATCGGCGAGGGCGAGGCCGAGGCCGTTAGTGCCCGCCTGCCGCTCGGAGTATGAGAATCCTGGTGCTAAGTGCACATCGTCGAGCGCGAGCAGCAGCTGGCGGTCTCCGCTGAGTCGGTTGAGCACGAGTCCGTCCGCATCGGTGAGCATGAGTCCGACCGGTTCGGACGAGAGGGTGTCGTGCAGTTCTGTCAGGACCTCACGCCCACACTCGACGAACAGCGATTCGTCGTCGTACGTGCCCGAGAACATGGGCTGGACGTCGTCAAGGGAGACGCCGTAGTCTTCACTGCGCCGCCACGAAGCGAGAAGGCGAGGGGAGATCGCCGCCATCGGTGCGTTATGCACGTGTGCACGGGAAGGAAGATCGTGAGCGTCCATCAGCACCTTTGCGGTAGTCGGTCACCATCAGTTTAGGTCTTCCCGCCACCGAGGTGCCCCGACCGATCTCAGAATGAGACGGCGCCATCGCTCCGCTCCGGCAGGCGTCCGTTAGCGTGACGTAGGTAATCACGATTCCCGCATGCAGCAAAGGAGCAGGTATGTATCAGAAGGATGGCGAGAGCTACTTTATTGTCGACGCCCATGTGGCGCTCTGGGACGCGCGCCCTGAGAATCAGCGCAACATCCACGGCAAGCAGTTCATCGACTGCTTCTACGATTACCACGCCAACCTGTCCCCAGCTTCGGAGAAGTGGCCATATGAGGAGTACCTCTATCAGGGCGGCGAGCGTTTCATCAAGGACATTTTCACCGACGGCTACGTCGACCACGCGATTTTTCAGCCTGCCCACCTCGGCGAGTTCTACAAGACCGGCTTCGGGCAGACCGAAGAAGCGTTCGCGCTCACCCAGGCGAACCCTGGGCGGCTCACCTACAATCATAATTTCGACCCACGCAACGGCGAGGCCGGCCTGGACCAGCTGCGCGCCGACGCCGAGCGTTTCAACTTGAAGGGTGTGAAACTTTACACCGCCGAGTGGCACGGTGACTCCCGGGGCTACAAGCTCAACGACCCCTGGACCTACCGTTACTTCGAGTTGTGCCGCGAGCTCGGCATCCGCAACATCCATGTGCACAAGGGGCCGACAATCCGCCCACTCGATCGAGATGCCTTCGACGTGGCCGATGTCGACCACGCCGCGACCGACTTCACCGACCTCAATTTCATCGTCGAGCATGTGGGCCTGCCCCGCCTCGAAGATTTCTGCTGGATAGCCACGCAGGAGCCTAATGTGCACGGGGGGCTTGCAGTAGCGATGCCGTTCATTCACACGCGCCCGCGTTACTTCGCCCAGATCATGGGGGAGTTGATCTATTGGATTGGCGAAGACCGCATCCAGTTCTCCTCCGACTACGCGCTGTGGACCCCGCGCTGGCTTATCGAAGCCTTCGTGGACTTTCAGATCCCGGAGGACATGACGGAGTACGCTCCCATCACGATCGAGCAGAAGCGAAAGATCCTCGGGCTTAATGCGGCGAAGATGTACGACATTCCGGTGCCGGTCGAACTGCAGTTGCCGAGTGCAGATGAGACGGCGACGGGGCCGCGTCAGCCCGAACGGGCCGATCTGGCTGCAGTGTGATGGGTACCACGACGATGCCAGCCGCAGTGGCGGCCACTCTGCACTGGGAGGCAGGGGCACCAGAGCCGCTCACGGAGGCTGACGTGCTGCGGGCTTTGGATTCGGTCATCGACCCTGAGCTCGACGAGCCCATCACCGACCTCGGATTCGTGCGCTCGGTGACGCTGACGGGTGCGAGCGTTGAGGTTCACCTGCGTCTGCCCACGTCATTCTGCGCACCGAACTTCGCCTATTTGATGGCGTCGGACGCCAAGGACGTGCTCACAGCACTGCGCAATGTCGGGGTGGTGACAGTCGAGCTCGACGACCACCATGACTCCGACATCATCAACAGT
Source organism: Cryobacterium sp. TMS1-13-1 (assembly GCF_004403125.1). Taxonomy (NCBI): domain Bacteria; kingdom Bacillati; phylum Actinomycetota; class Actinomycetes; order Micrococcales; family Microbacteriaceae; genus Cryobacterium; species Cryobacterium sp. TMS1-13-1. The sequence continues at coordinate 189,744 of NZ_SOGX01000008.1, forward strand.
GGACTGGCAGCGAACGCCGGGTACAAGGGAACGTTCCTGCACGAGGCAGAGAGTGATCTCGATGAATTGCGGGCCACGTTTCAGCGCAAGGCCCACACCGCGGCGATGGAACGCTCGCTCACCGCGTTCCTGCGCGCTCGGCCTGAACTCGCCGAGACGGCGGTCGCGAACGTGGTGTTGGGCGATTTGCCCGACGACTCGGCGAAGGCTGCCTTGCTGAGGCGGCGGGCGACGATCGGCCTGAGCACCGTCGATTCCGCATCGGTGCTGGTTGACGACAGCGGATCACCGTACCCTGCAGTATCCGTTGCTCTCGCCCTTCGCCGGGCTCGCTCGACTCGTATCTCGATCGACGGCAACGCTCATTTCTGCCGGGGTTTGCTCGCAACGCGGTATCCGGGCGCCGAGGTCGATCAACTACCCAGGGCAGAAGAGAATTTCTTTCCCTTGTCTTCAGTCATCCGCACGCACAAAAGGAAAATTGCATGAGCACCATGAGAGCCGTTCAGGTCGTCGACTACCACCAGAAACTTGTAATGACCGAGGTTCCAAAACCTCAGATCACCGGTCCGTTCGACGTGATCGTGAGGATCGGAGGCGCAGGGGTGTGCCGCACGGACCTGCACATCCTCGAGGGACAATGGGAGCAGAAGTCAGGAATCACCCTCCCGTACACGATCGGCCACGAGAACGCGGGATGGGTCGACGAGATCGGCAGTGCGGTGACGAATGTGGCTGTCGGCGACAAAGTGATCGTGCATCCGCTCATCACCTGCGGGTTTTGTCGTGCGTGCCGATCCGGTGACGACGTACATTGCACCGCGAGCGCTTTTCCAGGGATCGACACCCACGGCGGCTACGCCGAGTACCTTAAGACCTCGGCTCGTAGCATCGTGCCTATCGCTGATTCACTCGAACCGGCGGATGTTGCAGCGCTCGCCGACGCGGGCCTCACTGCCTATCACGCAGCGGCCAAGGCCGCCCGGCACCTGCGCCCCGCCGATCGGTGCGTCATCATTGGGGCGGGCGGGCTCGGGCACATCGGCATCCAGGTGCTGAAGGCGCTCACGGCGTCGGAGCTGATCGTCGTCGACCGTAACCCGGCCGCGCTCGAACTCGCGATGTCGCTTGGTGCCGACCACGGGGTGATTGCCGACGGATCACACGTCGATCGCGTTCTTGAACTGACCGGTGGCGCCGGGGCTGAGGCCGTGATGGACTTCGTCGGCGAGGGCGGATCGACAGCGGAGGGCATTCGCATGCTGCGCCAAGCCGGCGACTACTACGTCGTGGGCTACGGCGAGAACATCGACGTGCCCACGATCGACATCATTTCGAGCGAGATCAACTTCATCGGCAACCTCGTGGGTAGCTACACTGACCTCACCGAGCTGATGGTGCTTGCTGCACGAGGCCAAGTCACACTGCACACGACGTCCTACGCTCTCGACGACTTCCAGCAAGCTGTCGACGACCTCGGGGCCGGGCGCGTGCGCGGGCGCGCCATACTCATCCCCTGACACCGGGTGGGATGTTATGGGCGCGGTTTCACTATTGTCGGGCGATCGCGAGTACATCGCTGTCGGCCGTCGCAAGCCAGGTTGCGCGGTGCAGAGAGACGAGCTGTTCTAGATGGGCGGCAGTCTCGGCCAGAGTGGCTCGTTAGCCGTGTGGATCCAGGCTCTCCGGGCAGCGTGAACGGGTGATTCTCTCCGCCATTTTCCACAGGCTGAGTTAGGGAAGTGTTCCAGCGTTCTGGAGTACGTCCTCGGCGCGGTCGGCGTGATGGTCACGCAGCGAGGTGCTGCGTTCGGCGACACCGAGGAAGGGATACTCGTGCGCCGGACAGGCCTAGAACCCATCCCACGAAGTCCACGGATCCCAAAGTGGCGTCCTCGTTTGTGGCGCCGGAATTTGAGCCCGTGAGACGGGGGATTCCCGCTCAATTTCGTACAAGGCCTCGAGATCGGAAGATGGGGAAGGCGAAATCGACCGCTTAGGAACCCTGCTTCACAGAATCTAGAAGGGCACTGACAATGCGTATTAGCCTCATCCAAGTAGCCAGCCCCGACAACGAAACAAGCAACGAGCGCCGTGACAGAGTATCAAAAATGGTGCTCGGAACCGACGCAGATTTGGTGGTTCTGCCTGAACTATGGGCTGCGGGGTACTTCAACTTCGATCGATACTCTGAAGAGTCCGAGCCGTTCGAGGGCCGCACGGTCACTGACGCCGCCGCGTGGGCTCTCCAACTCGGATGCTACGTCCATGCGGGAAGCTTCATTGAACGGGGCTCCAACGGCGGCTACCACAACACTGCAGTCCTGCTCAGCCCTGAAGGCCGCGTAATTCACTCGTACCGGAAAATCCACGTCTTCGGCTACGAATCCCGTGAAGCTGAACTATTGTCGCCCGGAACCACGGTCACAACGAGCCCATCAAGGTTGGGTCGGATCGCGGCTACTACTTGCTACGATCTCCGATTCCCGGATCTGTGGCGATCGCTCGTAGACTCGGGAGCAGAAGTTGTGGTGACCCCCGCCGCTTGGCCTCTGACCAGACTCTCGCACTGGCGCCTCTTCACAGCAACACGCGCCGTCGAAAGCCAAATACTGATGATCGCCTGCAACGCAGTCGGCGAGCAGCAGGGGGTGGTCCTCGGCGGCCATTCCTCGGTCATCGATCCCTGGGGAAACATCCTCCTGGAAGCACGAGACCGTGAGGGGGTCTTCAGCGTAGACGTATCCGACGACATCGTGAAGTCCGTCCGTAGTGAATTCCCGGTGCTCGGCGACCGTCGACCGGTACTCCCCTGAAGAGCAAAGAAGGTTATCTATGAAATTCCGGCCTCGCCAACTCTGCTGAGCGTAGCTCTGCCCAATTACACAATTCCACGGGCACCGTCGTAGGCTCTGCCGAACGCGATCAGGCTGCCGTTCAACGCCACATCGATGAGCTTGCCGCCATGGGCGTCGCCGCGCCACCCCGAGTCCCTATGCTCTACGCGATGGCGACTAATCCGTTCCAATTTGGAAAATCGTGTCTGCCTCGGCCTAGCAGGCTCTGGTGGAGTTGAGTCCGTTCTCCCACGGGCCAGTGCGGAGTGGCTCCTCACCGTCGGTTCCGACCGCACTGACAAGGCTATTGAGCGCGAAAGCATCGCTCACTTGAGGGAGAGGTCTGGGGAACCCTGCCTCTCTTCGGCCATCCGGCTCCCGAGCGACCGGCTTAGCCTGAATCCACTGGTCGACCTGAGACTTTCACGGCGCGTTAAACTGAGAATGCTACTCTGACCAGCGAAAATAGTTGTTACTGAGACAAATTATTTTACGCTCAGGGAGACATCTCGTAGATGCAACTTTTTCACACTCACCGGGGCGGATTCCATTGATGATATGGCCGTGCTCCGGCACGGTGCTCTCCGGAAACTGTTCAAGGGAACTTACGCACCGTCGACGTTGGGATCGTTTCTGCGGGCGTTCACCTTCGGCCACGTCCGCGAACTCGATGCCGCGGCATCCCGGTGGCTCCAGAGCCTCGCGGCCGTCACGCCGATCATGGCCGGTATGGACCTCGCCCTGGCCGATATTGACGACACCATCAGAAAAGTGCACGGCTACAAGAAGCAAGGCGCCGGTTTCTGCGACTCCGGTGTTCGCGGCCTCAACAACCGTCGACGCCGACAAAACCCACCGCCACCATGCGATCATCGAAAATTTGGACGCCGATATGAAAGCGTCGGCGATGGCGCACGTCCCGTCCAGCGTATTCACCGCCAACGCCGCCTGACTCGTGCTGGCCTGCATCGCGTTCAACCTCACCCGCGCCGCCGGTACTCTCGCCAGTCCCGCCCTCGGAAAAGCCGTCACCGCGACCGTCCGCCCCAAACTCATCAACGTCGCTGCGAGGATCTCCACCGATTGGCGACCTCAGTCCAAGTCCACCGGCGGCAAACCGGCGCAACGGCCGGAGATTGCGGCGTAGGTCAGGATGGTGCCACGAGATAATCACCTTGTCTAGTGTGGATATATGAGTCATTCGATAGTGCCGACTACCACTTATCTTCAGAAGCTTCAGGCCGACACTGCGCGGAGGATGCAGACCTCGGTGCCGGTGCCATCGCGGTTCGCCGGGGCCCCGGAGGAACTGGTAATCGTTGTCGAAGCCCACGCCGAGGCGCTTGCTAAGGATCTGCGGGACGTCGTTCACAGCCTGCACGCCGACCCGGAGACCGCGTTTCTTGAGCACCGCAGCGCCGCCTATTTAGTGGAGCTGCTCGGTCGCCACGGGATAGCCGCACAGCTGGGCGTGCACGGGGTTGATACCGCAATTCGCGCCGAGATCGGGTCGGGCGACGGCCCGGCCATCGCGATTCTCAGCGAGTACGATGCTTTGCCTGACGTGGGGCATGGCTGCGGCCACAATGTGATCGCAGCGGCCGGAGTCGGTGCCTTCCTCGCGCTGGCGAACACACTCATTGAGAATCCCAACGCATTCACGGGCCGGGTGGTATTGCTCGGCACCCCCGCTGAGGAAGGCTTCTCGGGCAAGGAGGTGATGGCCAGGCACGGTGCCTTCGATGGTCTCGACGCCGCGATCATGGTGCACCCCTACGGTTACGACCTCGCCGACCAGGTGTGGCTCGGCCGCCGGGTGCTCACCGTGACGTTTATGGGCGTCGCGGCGCACGCATCCGCTCAACCTTTTATGGGACGCAACGCCCTCGACGCGGCAACCCTGGCGTATCAGGCCGTTGGCCTGCTGCGTCAGCAGCTGCCGCCGGTGGACCGCGTGCACGCCGTGATCAGCGAGGGGGGAACTCGGCCGAGCATAATTCCTGAGCGGGCGGTGATCGAGCTCTACGCCCGCTCCAAATTCGCCGAGACCCTCAAGGACCTCAGTGAACGGCTGAACGGCATCGCCCGAGGCGCGGCCTTGATGACCGGAACCAGCGTCGAGGTCGACTGGGATGAACACGCCCCCACCCTGCCGGTGCGAACGAACGACGCGCTCACCGAACGTTGGGTCGCTGCCCAGCAGCGCCGCGGCCGCCAGCCGCTGCCGCTCGGTGTGGTGTCGGAAACCATCGCAGCGTCGACCGACTTCGGCAATGTCAGCCATCGCATCCCCGGTATCCACCCACTGATCAAGATCGCGGCACCAGACGTTGCCCTGCACACCCGAGAATTCGCGGCGGCTTCAGCAACGGATGCCGCCGAGCTCGGCGCCATCGACGGAGCCTGCGGCCTCGCGCTCACCGCCCTCGACTTTCTCTGCGACGCCGAGCTGCGCCGGAGCGTGGCCGAGGAGTTCGCGGAGCAGGGCGGCGCGATCGATGTGCCGCACTTCTTCGACTGACTCCTCATTCACCGATCGACCCGAAGCAAGGTGGGCCCCATGTCTTCACAACCGTCCCTAACCCGGCGCAGCGCCCTGATCGATCGTGTTCTCGGCGGAATCGAACGCGTCGGTAACAAGCTGCCAGACCCGTTCATTCTCTTCCTCCTGCTCTTTGGCATCACGGCGGTGGCGTCGACCGCGATGGCGTGGGCGAATGTCACGGTGCAATTGCCCGGAACCGACGAGATCACGGTGGTCAAGGGCTTCTTCACTGCGGAGGGGCTCACCTGGTTCACGCAGAATATCGGGGTCAACTACCTGGGCTTCCCGCCGCTCGCGACGGTGCTGCCCATCCTGCTCGCGGTCGGTGTGGCCGAGAAGTCCGGTCTGCTCGCGGCGCTGATCCGCAAGGCCTTCGGATCGGCGCCGCGCTGGTCACTGCCCTATGCCGTGGCGTTCGTGGGGGTCGTTGGATCGATCATGTCTGATGCGGCCTTCGTAGTCATCCCTCCGCTGGCCGCAATGGTATTCAAGGCAGCCGGCCGGCACCCGGTGGCTGGGCTGCTCGGCGGGTTCGCGGCCGTGGGCGCCGGCTACTCAACCTCGCTGTTCGTGACGAGCCTCGACGCATTATTCGCCGGAATCACAACGTCTGTGACGCAGAACCTGCCCAACGCCGGTTCCGCCGTTACCCCGGTGTCGAACTATTTCTTCAATGTGGCCTCCGCGCTCGTACTCATCGCCCTGGCCGGCTTCATCATCGACAGAATCCTCGAACCGCGTCTGGGCCGCCAAGGGATTGCTCGCGAGGAGATCCTCGACGATGACGCCGTGTTGGTTCCCACCGTGATGAACACGCGACTCACGGACACCGAGAATCGCGGCCTGTTCTGGGCGTTCGTGGCCGGCGTCGTGGTCGCCGCAGTGATCCTCATCGGCGTGCTCTTGCCGGAATCCCCGTGGCGCAACGAAGACGGCGAGTTCTTGCCGCGCTCGCCCTTGTTAAGCTCGATCGTGTTCATCGTCTTCGCCATGTTCGCGATTCCGGGTCTGGTATACGGCAAGATCACCGGTTCCATCGCCAGGGGCAGTGACGTGCCCCGCGTGATGGGGCAAGCCATCAAGGACATGAGCGGATTCCTCGTGCTCGCGTTCATCCTCGGCCAGTTCATTGCCCTGTTCAATTTCTCCGGAATCGGGAGTTGGCTCGCCGTTGCAGGAGCCGGGGGCCTTGAGTCCATCGGCCTCACCGGATTTTCGGCCGTCGTTGCCTTCGTACTGCTCGCCTCGCTGCTGAACCTTTTCATCATTTCAGGCTCGGCGATGTGGACGCTGATGGCGGCCGTCTTCGTGCCGCTGTTCGTGCTCCTTGGCTACGAACCCGCGTTTATCCAAGGTGCCTTCCGAGTGGGAGATTCAGCCACCCAGGTGCTGACACCCCTCAACCCGTACATGATCGTGCTGCTCACGATGCTGCGCAAATACGAGCCACAGGCGGGGCTCGGTACCGTGATCGCCCGCATGCTGCCCTTCGCTGTTACGTTCTGGCTCGCCTGGGTGGGGGTGCTGAGCGTGTTCTACTTCTTCGACCTGCCGATGGGCCCGGGCAACGGCATCATGATTCCGCAGCAGTGACCACGCGAGATCCAAGGAATACGCCGCGCCGGAGCCTCCTTAAGTTCATTGCAACCGAAAGGATTTACATGACTTCCAGCCAGCCCACGATCTATGCCCTGCACGAGAACCCCGAGTGGTTTCCGCCGTTCGCCCGGGCGTTTGAAGCAGAGGGTCTGGAGGTGAAGGAATGGCTGCTCACCGACGGCGTTCTCGACCTGGATTCGGTGCCGCCGGAGGGAATCTTCTGGTCGCGCATCAGCGCATCCGCTCACACCCGCGACCACGGAATGTCGAAAGACTACGCGCGCGCCGTACTGGCCTGGCTCGAGGCACACGGCCGCCGCACGGTGAATGGCCGGCGCGTACTCGAACTGGAGATGAGCAAGGTCGAGCAGCTGGTCGCGCTCAAGGCCGCCGGCATCGACACCCCGCGCACCGTGGCAGCGGTGGGCCGCGAGCAAATTCTCGCCGCGGCGCAGGACTTTGCCGCCCCGTTCATGACCAAGCACAATCAAGGCGGCAAGGGCCTGGGGGTGCGCAAGTTCGACAGCCAGGACGAGCTTGCTGAGTATGTGGCCTCCGACGAGTTCGAGGAGCCGCAGGACGGCATCACACTCATTCAGGAATACATCCAGGCCAAGGAGCCCTTCATCACCCGGGTCGAGATCGTGGGGGGCGAATTCATCTACGCGGTCAAGGCCGATACCGCGCGCGGCGGCTTCCAACTCTGCCCAGCGGATGCCTGCGCCATCGACCCGATCACCCGCGAGCTGATCATGCCTCCTGGTGCCACCATCGCGCCAGTGGCCGGTCAGCAGCTGTTCAGCCTGCGCGAAGACTTCGACCACTCAATCATCGAGAAATACCTCGAGTTCGCACGCCGCAACGGCTTGGAAGTATGCGGCATCGAGTTCATTGAAGCTGAAGACGGCCGTGTGCTCACCTACGACGTGAACACCAACACGAACTACAACGCGCTCGTCGAGGCCGAGGCGCCTCGCTCGGCTCCATTGGCCCTGGCCGGCTACCTCAAGGGGCTCGCGACCGGCCAGAAATAAGTCGTAACGGTCGAACCCGCACCGACGAGCCCGTCACGGTAGGCAGCGTCGGCTGCGGCCCAAGCCCCTGCTCCCGAGGCCACGCCGTGCAACGTGGTGGCTTCAAACTAAGAGATGACGCCGAGCGCGGTGAGCTTCGCGTGCAGGGCGGCGTCGGTGGGCTCGACGACGTGGGAGCTGTCGGGGAAGGCGATGACCGGAATCTTGGTGAGGCCGCTAATGGCCTTGGCCCGGTCGGCACCACCTTCGACGGACTCAAGGTCGACATAGTCGTAGTCCACGCCCAGGGTGTCGAGCAGCTTCTTGGAGCGACGGCAGTCGCCGCACCACTCGGCACCGAACATAGTGATGCGCTGGCTCTGGACTGTGGGTGCGGCTGTGTCAGTCATTCTCTGAGTCTAAAGGTGTCACATCCGCTTATGCCGAGTGCGGCACTGCGCGACCGGGCAGGTTTTGTGACCTACCGTGTCAGTGATCTACACCCCGGCCCGAGGGACAAGTAGCCTTGCGTGGACGCTGCGGTAAACCGCCCGCGCGGGAACGGATCAGGATGACGACGGGTGCCTCCCGGGCGAGTGCATTTCAGCCGAGTCGGTGGTTGCGGCTGGTCTGGATCGTGCCCGCGGTTCTTGTGGCACTGGCCCTCGTCGCGCTCGCAGCCCAAGGACTGCGCACCGTTCCATTCATCGAATCCTTCCTGCGCAGCTATCCCGGCGTCTCCACCCACTCGGCCGCCACACCCGTGGGAATCCCGGCGTGGTTGGCCTGGCAGCACGGGCTCAACGCCTTCTTCATCCTGTTCGTCATTCGCACCGGCTGGCAGGTGCGCACGACCAAACGCCCGTCCATCTTCTGGACGCGCACCAATACCGGCTGGTTGCGCACCAGGAATCCGCCGATCCGCATCACCCTCGACCTGTGGCAGCACATCGTGTTCGACACGCTGTGGCTGGTGAACGGGATCGTGTTCTACTTTCTGTTGTTCGCGACCGGGCAATGGCTCAAAATTGTGCCGACCAACTGGGACGTCTTTCCCAACGCCGTGTCTGCCGGCCTGCAATACGCCTCGCTGAACTGGCCGACCGACAACGGCTGGGCGTACTACAACGCCCTGCAACTGCTCAGTTACTTCACGGTCGTGTTCGTGGCAGCACCCATCGCGCTCGTTACCGGCCTGCGCATCTCTCCCGGACTCTCCGCCCGGTTTCGGCCCCTGGACCGGGTCTTTCCCCTGCCCGTCGCACGCAAGCTGCACTTCGCGGCTCTTATCTTCTTCGTGGCATTTATTGTCGTGCACGTTCTGCTCGTGGTCACGACCGGTGCCCGCGCCAACCTCAACCACATGTATGCGGCACGCAGCGACACGGGCTGGCTCGGCGTCTGGATCTTCGTCGGCTCGATCCTGCTGACGGTTGCAGTCTGGGTCGGGGCGCGCCCGGTCGTGGTGCGCGCCATCGCCGCGCGCAGCGGGCGCATCATTCACCGCAAGCGCTAAACCGTAAGCTCTAGGCGGTCCGGGCCTCGGCCTCAAGAACGTCCCGGCTCAGCAGTGCGGCGCCCGCGACCGCGGCGGGCATCACGATGACCGCCGCGCCCGGAATCAGGAACAGCAGGTAGGTGAGTACACCGAAACCGAGGCTGCGGGATCGGCGGGCGCGCAGCATCCGTCGTCGCTGGCTGAGGGTGAAGCCACGGGCGTCGAAGGCGAATCCGGTGAGTTCAAGCGCGAGGATCCAGCCGCCCAAAACGGCCCCGAGAACGAGCGCGAGCAGCTGACCGAGACCGGGAATCAGGCCGCAGATAAGCAGCAGCAGAGCGGCCAATGCCGCGAGGGCGATGAGTCGCACGTCGTCAACGATCGACCATAGCAGGCCGCGCTTCGCTTCGACCGGCGCGTCGCCGAGGCTGGTCTCGACCGCGCGCCAGATGCGCTCGTAGAAGGCGTCGCCGACCAGCAGCGTCACGGCCACAAAGGTGTACGCGAGCAAGAGGATGCCGGCCGCCGCGACCGCAACGCCGGTCACGACCCGCATCCCCGTGCGCCACGGCTCATCCCAGCCGCTCGCGAACGGACTGATAGCGACGGCAATCGTCTCGAGGTTGACCAGCAGCACCACGATCCCGGCCAGATAGACGAGGCCGACGATGAAGGCGGGCAGGGCGCCGAGCAGCATCAGGCGGGGCGAGGTGATCCACATTCTGAGGCCGCGACCGAGAAATGCGGCTCCGGCGAAGAACTCAATCCTGGCGGGTGGACGGTTCATAGGTGTGGGCGTGGTTGAAGGCGGCACCCCCACACCCTAACCCGCCGCCGTGCAAGCCAGGCGGATCCCCGCGGGGACCCGCCTGGCTTACGCGAGCTGCGGAAACCCGAGGTCGATCTCGGAGCTGGCCGGGTCAGGCCAGCGGGTCGTGACTACCTTGCCCCTGGTATAAAAACGGATGCTGTCCGGCCCGTACATATGCGCGTCGCCGAACAGCGAGTTCTTCCAGCCGCCGAAGGAGAACGACCCGACCGGCACAGGGATGGGCACGTTGATGCCGACCATTCCGGCTTCGATCTCGAACTCGAACTGCCGGGCCGCCCCGCCGTCGCGGGTGAACAGGGCGACGCCGTTGCCGAACTCGTGCTCGTTGACGAGCGTCACGGCCTCGTCGAAGGTGTCAACGCGCACGACCGAGAGCACCGGGCCAAAGATTTCGTCGTCATAGACCTGCATTCCGGGGGTGACATGGTCGATCAGGCTGACGCCGAGAAAGAAGCCGTCGCTGTCGAAGTTCTGGGCGCGGCCGTCGACGACCATCGTGGCGCCGGCTGCCTCAGCGCCGGCCAGGTAGGACGCGACCCGGTCGCGGTGTTCGCCGGTGATGAGCGGTCCCATTTGCGAGGCCGGGTCGGTTCCGGGGCCGACGGTGAGGGTCTTCATGCGCTTTTCGATCGCGGCGACGAGGTCGTCGGCGATGCCGCCGACGGCGACAAGCACGCTCACGGCCATGCAGCGTTCCCCGGCCGATCCGTACGCGGCGTTGATGGCGGCATCCGCTGCCATGTCGAGGTCGGCATCGGGCAACACGACCATGTGGTTCTTGGCCCCGCCGAGTGCCTGTACCCGCTTGCCGTTCGCGGCTGCCCGGCTGTAGATGGATTTCGCGATCGGAGTGGACCCGACAAAGCTGATCGCCCGGACTTCCGGGTTGTCGAGCAGCTCGTCGACGGCCTCCTTGTCGCCCTGCACGACGTTGAGCACCCCGGCGGGCAGTCCGGCCTCCGTGAAGATCTCGGCGATGAAAATAGCCGATGAGGGGTCTTTCTCGCTCGGCTTGAGCAGCACGGTGTTGCCGCAGGCGAGGGCGCTGCCGATCATCCAGAGCGGCACCATGGCTGGAAAGTTGAACGGGGTGACGCAGGCGACGACGCCGACGGGCTGGCGCACCGAGTGCACGTCGATCCCGTGCGAGACCTGCTGGGAGAAGTCGCCCTTGAGCATGTGGGCGAGCCCGGTCGCGAACTCGATGTTCTCGAGCCCGCGGGTGATCTCGCCGGCCGCGTCGGAGAGCACTTTGCCGTGCTCGCTCGTGAGAATCGCCGCGAGTTCACTGGTGCGCTCGGCGAGCAGCTCGCGCACCTTGAAGAAGATGGCGGTGCGCTTGGCCAGACTGCTGGCCCGCCACTCCGGCAGTGCCGCCCTGGCCGCCTCGATCGCCTCGACGACGACAGCGCGGGAGGCCAGGACCACCTGCTTCTCCTGCACGCCGGTTGCCGGGTTGAACACCGGGCCGAACCGTTCAGCCGACTCGACGCGCTGGCCGTTGATGTAGTGGGGAATCGTTTGCATGGGGGTGCTCTTTCTGGTGGATGACATGGTTCAGGCGCTCGGCTGCAGGCTGCCGTCGACGAGTTTGACGATCATGGAGCAGTCCTTGCCGCCCTCGCCCTCGTCAATCAGTCGCTGAAACAACTCGGCGACGTGCTCGCCGATTTCGAGCGGGGTGTTGGTCGCACGGGCGGCCGCTATGGCGAGGCCGATGTCCTTGCTTGCGAGCGCGGTGGTGAATGTGGGGGCGAAATCCTGGTTGGACGCGGCCGTCGCGACGACATCCTTGATCGGATACCAGGTGCGCAGCGCCCAGCTGTCGCCAGAAGAAACGGATGCGATATCCCAGAACACCTGCTTGTCCAGTCCCAGCCGCTCGGCCAAAACGGCGCCCTCGGCGGTCGCGGCCAGGTTGATGAACAGCATCAGGTTGTTGCAGATCTTCGCGGCCTGACCGGTCGTTGCTGCCCCGGTGGGGATGATGTTAGCCGCCATCGGCTTGATGAACGCGGTCGCGTCGGCCACCGCGCCGGCCTCGCCGCCGATCATGAAGGTCAGTGTTCCGGCCTTCGCACCGCTGATGCCGCCGGAGACCGGGGCATCGACGAACCGAGAGCCCGCCGCTGCTGCGGCATCGTGCAGCGCCTGGGCGGTCGCGATGTCGATGGTGGAGGAATCCACCAGCAGGGTTTTCGTGTCAGTGTTGGCCAGCACGCCGTCGGCGCCGAAATAGACCGAGCGGGCATGCTCCCCCTTGGGCAGCATGGTGAAGACGACATCAGCCCCGGCCACGGCCTGGGCAATGCTGCCGACGGCGGTGACGCCCCCCGTCACTGCGGTGGCGACGGCATCCGGATTCAGATCGAACCCGCGTACCTCGTGGCCTGCGGCCACCATATTGGCTGACATGGGTCCACCCATGTTGCCCAGCCCGATCCAGGCGACTACTGACATGTGAAGCTCCTTTGCTTGTGTTCCTCCACCCTCGCAGCCGGATAGAGTGCAATCAAGGCAAAATTTCACAGGGGGTATGTGCGCAGATGCACAGACTCGAAGGGACCATTCCGTGAGTTCACACCAGCTTCCGAGCCCGAACGACCTGCTCGTACTGCTCACCGTGGCCCGGCTGGGCCGGTTCAACGCGGTCGCCGAAGCACTCGGCACCACCCACACGACGATTTCGCGGCGCATCCTCTCGCTCGATCGCGAACTGGGCGGTCGCACGCTCGAACGCAGCCCGCACGGCTGGGAGCTCACCGAACTGGGGCGGCACGCGGTCAGCGCGGCCGAAGCGATCGAAGATCGGCTCGGCGCGCTCAGCACGGCGATCAGTCAGACAGATCCGCTTTCCGGGCTGCTGCGCATCAGCACGATCGACGGATTCGGGGCTGAGGTCGTCACGCCGGCGCTCGTGAAGCTGCAACAGAGTCACCCGCGCATCAACATTGAGATGTTCAGCGCCACCCGCAAGGTGAGCCAGAACCGGTCGGGGGTCGACCTGGAAATCGTGGCGGGGCGCAACGACGTCAACAATGCACAGGCGGTTTTTCTCACCAACTACTTTCTGCGGCTGTACGCGAGCCGCGGCTACCTGTTCGCCCGCGGTGTTCCCGCGTCGCTCGACGATATTCCGTCGCACGGTTTTGTGTCCTACGTCGAGAGCGCACTGCTCGTCACCGACCTCGGCTACCGGTCCTCTGAGCTGCCCGAACCCGCCACGACCTTTCAGGCGACCAGCCTGTTCGCGCAGCTGGAAGCCGTGCAGGCCGGCGCCGGAATCGGCCTGCTGCCCAATTTTCTCGTACACGACCGGCCCGAATTCGTGCCCGTCCTGCGCGACGATTTTCAGCGTCAGCTGCCGATTTGGGCCGTGGTGCGGGCCGAATCGCTGCGCTCCCCGGTGGTGCGCGCCGCGATCGAGGCCATCACGCTCGAGATCGCGGGTCGACCGGCGGCCTTCACCGACTGACCGGGCGAGCGGATGTGCGTCACTCGCGCAGCGAGATGGCCCGATCGACGAGATCGGGCCATCGCTTCGTTCCGCCGAGCTAGCGGCGACCGGCCCCAGCCAAATCGGCGGCGGCGCGATCGGCTGATTCGGCGGCATCCGCTGCATCAATGTCGTGCAGCGAGAGGCCGCGCGTCTCCTTGAGGGTCAGCACAACGAGGGCCGTCAGGAGGCAGGCTGCCGCGAGGTAGATGGCCACCGGCACCGAGGAATCGAAGGCGGAGAGCAGGCTCACAGCGATGATCGGGGCGATCGAGCCCGCGATGACCGAGGTGACCTGGTAGCCGAGCGAGACACCGGAGTAGCGCATGCGGGTGGGGAACATCTCCGCCATGATGGCGGGCTGCCCGGCATACATGAGAGCGTGGAACAGCAGACCCAACATAATCGCGACGATGATGATGAAGTCGTTCGCGGTATCCATCATGGGGAAGGCGAAGAAGCCCCAGGTGCCGGCGAGGACGGCACCGAGGAAGTACACCGGGCGGCGGCCGACTCGGTCGGACAGGTGGCCGACGAGCGGAATGACACTGAAGTGCAGGGCGTGGGCGAGGAGTAGAAGCAGCAGTACCCGCGAGGTGTCCATCTCGACGATGATCTTCAAGTAGGTGATCGAGAACACCACCACCAGGTAATAGAGGACGTTCTCGGCGAAACGCAGGCCCATTGCGGTGAAGACGCCGCGCGGGTAGCGACGGAAAACCTCGACGATGCCGAAGCCCTTGTCGCCCCCCATGACCTCTTTCTGCGCCTTGAGAAAGATCGGCGCATCGCTGACCTTGGTGCGAATGTAATACCCGACCAGAACGATCACGGCGGACAGCCAGAACGCGACGCGCCAGCCCCAGCTCAGGAAGGCCTCATCGGAGAGGGTGGAGGCGAGTACGAACAGTACGCCGGTGGCCAGTAGGTTTCCACCGGGCACAGCGGCCTGCGGCCAGCTGGCCCAGAATCCGCGCGACTTCTCCGGGCTGTGCTCGGCGACGAGCAGAACAGCGCCGCCCCATTCGCCGCCGACCGCGAAGCCCTGAATGAAGCGCAGGAGCACGAGCAGAACGGGCGCGAGGTAGCCGATCTGCTGGAAGGTCGGCAGACAGCCCATCAGGAAGGTGGCGACGCCGACGAGCACGAGGCTGAACTGCAGCAGTCGTTTGCGGCCGAACTTGTCGCCGAAGTGTCCGAACACGATGCCGCCGATGGGGCGGGCCAGGAATCCGACCGCGTAGGTGGCGAAGGCGGCGATGATGCCCTCGAGCTCACTGCCCGCGTTGGGAAAGAACAGGGTGCCGAAAACCAGGGTTGCCGCGGAGGCGTAGAGAAAGAACTCGTACCATTCCACGACCGTGCCGGCCATGGAGGCTGCCACGACCTTTTTCAGTCCGGACGTCTGTACGTCCTGTCGGGAATTGGATCTGGTCGTGCTCATGGGAATCCCCCTCGTGTCGTCATTGACACAACGTGCGTGCACGTCGTCTGGCTCGTCTCAGCTTGCGCTTCGCACTGCTGACTGTCAAAGGCGATTCGCGCAGGGGCGCCGTGCAGAAATGCACACGTGGTCTGAGGGAACGAACTCGGCAACGGTATTCTCAAAGGAACAAACAGTGAGGTGGGAACAACCGTGACGCACGCGCATCCGCTGCACGTCGACGTGGAGGTACCGTGCCTGTGCTGCCTCGCGCCGCAGCCGTTTCACTTCACCGCGCTGAGCGATCAGGTGGTCTGCGCGCAGTGCGTGCACCACATTGGGGCCGAGAAGAGTGAGCGTCGCGACGCTGAGCACGTCAAGCTGTGGGCCGCTCGCTGGGCGGTTTCCGAGTCCGCGCACGAAGAATATATCGCCGAAACGGATGCTCTCCTCGTCGCCCGCGACATTGATCTGACCGCCCTGCGCGCCCAGGTCACCGAGCTCAGTGCCGTCGTGGAAGGTCAGTTCGCGGACGGGATCGACGGGGTGCGTGCCCTGCTGCAGAATGATCTGGTCAAGCGGGCCGAACGCAATACCGAGCTGGCCCGGCGCCAGATTGACTGGGCGATGGGCGGCCTCTGGCGCATCGCTGGGCTGCACCACGACGACCCGGCTCAGCCGGCGAAGTGCTCCTGCGGACGCACAGCCGGCAGCTGCGCGGAGAGCAGCGCAATCGACGCGCTGAGGCAGGCGCTAGGCGACTGGGAGAAGAAGAACGTGCTGCTGCTGCAGGGTGGCCGCCGGCATGGACTGCCGGCGGACCACCCTGCGGTGCTGAACCAGCGCATCCGCTGAACCAGCGTGCTGCGCTGTGCAGGTGCGCGGGCTAGCGCCCGATCGGAACCGGCGCGCCGAGCTGCGGACGCCGCACCAGGAAAGCTGCCGGAATGGCGAACAGCGAGATGATCGCGCCGCAGAGGAACGCACCGCGAATACCGGCGGCCGTCGCCGACACCTCGTTGACGCCCTGCGCAATGAGCGTGGCCGACTGCGAGGTCATCACGGCGATGAACAGGGCTGTGCCGATGGCACCGGCCAGCTGCTGGACCGTGCCGACGACCGCGCTGCCGTGGGAGTACAGGCTCGGTTTGAGTGAGCCGAGACCCGAGGTGAACAACGGTGTGAACAGCAGGGACAGGCCGGCGCTCATGCCGATGTGGGCGACCATGAGCATCCACGGTTCGGTGGTCTCGCCCATCCTGGTCATGGCCCAGAACGCCGCGCTGACGAGGAACGACCCGGGCACCAGCAGGATGGTCGGCCCGCGACGGTCGTAGATACGGCCGACGAACGGCGCGAGCAGGCCCATGGTCAGCCCTCCGGGCAGCAGCAGGAGCCCGGTAGCGAGGGCGGTCATGCCGAGCACGTTCTGCATGTAGAGCGGCAGCAGAATAATGGTACCGAACAGGGCCAGCATGCTAATGCTGAGCATCGAGATGGAGAGGGTGAACGTGCGCGAGGTGAACACGCGCAGGTCGAGCAGGGCACGATCGGTGCGCTGCAACTGCAGTTGGCGCAGCACGAACAGAGCCAGGGCAACCAGGCCGATGCCGAGCGGCAGCCAGCCGGCCGTTGCTGCGCCGCCCAGGTTGCTCAGACCGTAGACGAACCCGCCGAAGCCGAAGGCCGAGAGGATGACCGAGAGCACGTCGATCGGAATCTGGCGCGGCGTGGTCACGTTCTGGATGCGCGTGGCGCCGAGGACAAGGGCGCCGATGGCGATCGGCAAGACCAGGATGAACATCCAGCGCCAGTCGAGCACGCTGAGGATGATGCCCGAGATCGTCGGGCCAATCGCCGGGGCGACCGAGATGACGATGGAAATGTTTCCCATGGTCTTGCCGCGGGAGCTGGGTGCGACGAGGGTCATCACGGTGGTCATGAGCAGCGGCATCATGATGGCCGTTCCGCTGGCCTGCACGATGCGGCCGAGCAGCAGCACCTCAAAGCCGGGAGCGAGCGCGGCGATCAGGGTGCCGGTGCTGAACAGGGTCATCGCGGCGATGAACACCGGGCGGGTGTTGAAACGCTGAATGAGAAAACCGGTGATCGGAATGACCACGGCCATCGTGAGCATGAACGCCGTGGTCAGCCACTGCGCGGCGGTCGCCGTGATGCTGAGGTCGTCCATGAGGTGCGGCAGGGCCACACCCATGATGGTCTCGTTCAGAATGACCACGAACGCCGAGACCAGCAGCAGCCGAATCACCAGCTGGTTGCGCTTGGCATCGGCATCGGGGCGGCGGTCCACCGTGGTTGTGGGCACGCTGGCTGTTGTGGTCATAACTGGTCCTGACAGTGGTACGAAAAAGGATATGCATAAAACGACATGCGAAAATGAGCTGCCGCCGCCCCCGAGCCGGCTCGCTGTGTGCGCCTCTAGGTGCAGCGTTTTGCAGGGTGTGAATTATTCCTGTGCACGCGAATTAGCCACCAAGAATCGGGATGAGGCGCGCGATTTAGGGCAGCCGGAGCTTGAGATAGGGCGCGGTGCGGCTGGTCGAGTGGGCCGCCACGGTCGCGGGGGTGCCGGCCGCGATGATTTGGCCGCCCTGGTCGCCCCCGGACGGGCCGAGGTCGATCACCCAGTCGGCGGCGGCGACCACGTCCATCTCGTGTTCAACCACGACGACGGTGTTGCCGGCGTCGACCAGGCGTCCGAGCTGCTGCAAGAGCAGCTCGACGTCGGCCGGATGCAGCCCGGTCGTCGGCTCGTCGAGCAGATAGAGGGTGTGGCCGCGGCGGGCGCGCTGCAGCTCGGTCGCGAGCTTGATGCGCTGGGCCTCGCCGCCGGAAAGCTCGGTGGCCGGCTGCCCGAGTCGCAGATAGCCCAGGCCCACCTCGCGCAGGGTCTCGAGGCTGCGCGCGGCGACGGTTACGTCTTCGAGAAAGTCGAGTGCGGCATCCACTGTCAGGCCGAGTACCTCGGCGATGTTCTTGCCGCGGTAGGTCACCGCGAGGGTCTCGGGGTTGTAGCGCGAGCCCCCGCAGTCCGGGCAGGGCGCGTAGCTGCCCGGCAGAAAGAGCAGTCCGACCGCCACGAAACCCTCACCGAGGCAGGTCTCGCAGCGGCCGCCGGCCACGTTGAACGAGAACCGTGACGCGGTGAAACCGCGCGCCCTGGCGTCGTCGGTGGCGGCAAAGGTGGCTCGCACCGCATCGAACAGGCCGGTGTAGGTGGCGAGGTTGGAGCGCGGGGTGCGGCCGATCGGCTTCTGGTCGACCTGCACCAGACGATCCACGGCTTCGAGGCCGGTGACCGCGGCGACCGGGCTCGAGTCGAACTCGACTTCGGTATCGGGGTCGCCCAGATCGAGTACCGGCACGTCGTCGGGGTCGGGGTGCAGGTGTCGACCGACAGCCTCGGCGAGCACCTGGCTGACCAGGGTGGATTTGCCCGAGCCGCTGACGCCGGTGACGGCCGTCAGTACCCCGAGCGGAATCTGCGCATTGAGACCCTGCAGGTTGTGCCGGGTCACGTCGTGCAGGCCCAACCAGCCAAGCGGATGCCGCAGCTCGCCCCGCGCCACCGTCTCCCGGTCCGCAGTAAACAGGTAGCGCCGCGTGACCGAGGCGTCCACCTCGGCCAGCCCCGCGGTCGGCCCGCTGTAGAGCACCTCGCCGCCACCTTCGCCGGCCCGAGGACCGACGTCGACGACCCAATCGGCGCGTCCGACGACGTCCATATTGTGTTCGACCACGAAGACGGAGTTGCCCGAGAGCTTGAGCTGCTCGAGCACGAGCAGCAGTGGTTCGGCGTCGGCCGGGTGCAGACCGGCGGAGGGCTCGTCGAGCACGTAGATCACCCCGAACAGGCCAGAGCGCAGTTGGGTGGCGATGCGCAGCCGCTGCATCTCGCCCGGCGAGAGCGTGGGGGTCGAGCGGCCGAGGGCCAGATAGCCGAGGCCCAGTTCGAGCAGCACATCGATGCGGCGCAGCAGGTCCCCGGCCAGGGTGACGGCCACCTCTGACACAGAATCGCCCGCCACAATCGGCCGCAGAACATCGGCCAGGGCCGTCATCGGCAGGGCGTTGAGCTCGGCGATCGAGTGACCGGCCACGGTGACGGCGAGGGCTTCCGGCTTCAGGCCGCTGCCACCGCAGTCGGGGCACGGGCCGGTATCGACGTAGCGCAACACCCGCTGCCGCACGTTCGGGCTCTTGCTGTCGGCGAGGGTATGCAGCACGAAACTCTTGGCGCTCCAGAACCGGCCCTGGTAGGGCTTGGCGATGCGGTCGCGCTGCGGCACGACCTCGACCACCGGCTGTTCCTCGGTAAACAGAATCCAGTCCCGGTCGGCTCTGGACAGGTCCTGCCAGGGCAGGTCGATGTCGTAGCCGAGCACCGCGACGATGTCGCGCAGGTTCTTGCCCTGCCAGGCACCGGGCCAGGCCGCGATGGCGCCGTCGCGAATGCTGAGGGTGGGATCGAGCACCATCGATGCTTCACTGACCGTGTGTGCCATACCCAGACCGTGGCAGCGCGGGCAGGCACCCATCGCGGTGTTCGGCGAAAAGGAGTCGGATTCGAGGCGACCGGCAGCATCCGCTGGATATATGCCGGCACGGGAATACATCATGCGGAGCGAGTTAGACAGCGTGGTGACCGTGCCGACGCTCGAACGGGAACTCGGTGTACCGCGTCGTTGCTGCAGGGCGACCGCCGGGGGCAGGCCGGTGATCTCATCGACGTGCGGGGTATGCCCTTGTTGAATGAGCCGACGGGCGTAGGGCGCTACCGACTCAAAGAAACGGCGCTGAGCCTCGGCAAAGATGGTGCCGAAGGCGAGCGAGGATTTGCCGGAGCCCGAAACGCCGGTGAAGGCCACGATGGCGTCCCGGGGCACATCGACGTTCACATTGCGCAGGTTGTTCTCGCGGGCACCGCGCACCCGCACGAAACCCTCGGATTGATTTTCACTAAGCATCCGAGCAAGTGTAGTTCGCTCCATTGGGAACCGCGCTGGTCAGATCGAGGTGGCGTCCTCGACCTGACCGACGAGCTCTTCGATGATGTCCTCCAGAAAGAGCACACCGGTCACGGTGCCGTTGGCGTCGAAGGACGTCGCTACGTGCGCTCCGAGGCGTCGCATCGACGCGAGCGCGTCTTCCAGCTCGCTGTCACACGACACGGATGCGAGACGCCGCAGTCGTTTGCTCGGTACCGGCTGGGTGAAGGTGTCGCCGCTGGTGAGATCCATGACGTCCTTGAGGTGCAGGTAGCCGGTCGGCTGATCGTCGTCGTCGGTGAGGATGTACCGCGAGAATCCGTGCTGGCTGACGGCCCGCTGGATGTCGGCCGGTGAGGCCGTGGAGGGCAGGCAGACCATCGATTCGATCGGCACCTGCACGTCGGACACCTTTTTCGCCGTGAACTCGAACGCGGCCGTGAGCGTGCCGGAGGCATCCTGCAGCATCCCCTCGCGGGTGGACTGCTCCACGATGCTGGCGACCTCGTCGAGGGTGAACGCGCTCGTCGCCTCGTTTTTGGGCTCGACCTTGCACAGGCGCAGCACGCCGTTGGCTAGCCAGTTCAGGCTGAAGATGATCGGGTTGAACACCCGAGCCACGAACACGAGTGGCGGCGCCAGAATGAGGGCGGCCTTTTCGGGAACGGAGAACGAGATGTTCTTCGGAATCATCTCGCCGAAGACAACGTGCAGAAAGGTCACCAGAATCAGCGCGAAGCTGAAGGCGATCGTGCTGATCATGCCCTCGGAGAGGCCGGTTCCCGCGAGCGGGTATTCGAGCAGACCGTGAATGGCCGGCTCGGAGACGTTCAGAATGAGCAGTGAGCACACCGTGATACCCAGCTGGCTGGTGGCGAGCATGAGTGTGGCGTGTTCCATGGCCCACAGGGTGGTCTTGGCGGCCTTGCTGCCCTGGGCGGCGAGCGGTTCAATCTGGGAGCGCCGGGCGGAGATGACGGCGAATTCGGCGCCGACGAAGAACGCGTTCACCACCAACAGCACGACGAGCCAGATCAGTCCGGGCAAGTACGCGGTTAAATCGGCGCTACTCATGGATCAGATCTTTCTGAATTTTGTTGACGATGCGGTCGTGCGGGGTGGCGAGGCTCGGATCGGTCTCGGGGTCGACGGGCGTGTAGCGGACGCGGTGAACGCGTACGCCGTCGACGCGGTCGATGCGCAGCACGCCGCCCTCGATGGCGACCTCGTCACCGAGTTCGGGAATGCGATCGAGCTGATCGGCGAGGAATCCGCCGACCGTGTCGTAGTCGCCGTCGGCTGGCACGGTGACGCCGGCCCGGTCGAACAGCTCGTCGGGGCGCCAGGCCGCGTCGAACACGACCGACCGGCCGGAGCGGATGACGCCGGCCTTGGCCCGATCATGCTCGTCTTCCAGCTCGCCGACGAGTTCTTCGACGAGGTCTTCGAGGGTGACGATGCCGGCGGTTCCGCCGTATTCATCGGCGACCACGGCAATCTGGAACCCCTGCTGGCGCAGAGCGGCGAGCAGGGAATCTACGCCCATGGTCTCGGGAACGCGCAGCGCGGGGGCCTTCAGGTCGGCAGCGGTCACCGTGGCCCGCTCACCCAGTGCAACGGCGAAGGCCTGTTTCACGTGCAATACGCCGACGATGTCATCGGCGTTCCTATCGATCACGGGGAACCGTGAGTAGCCGGTGCTGGTCGCAAGACGCACAACGGCCTCGGCCGTGTCGGTGACATGAACGGAAGCCATGCGCACCCGCGGCGTCATGACATCGGCAGCAGAATGGTCGGAGAACCGCAGGGTGCGGTGCAGCATGGCGGCGTGGTCGTCGTCCAGCACCCCCTCGAGGGCTGAGCGGCGCACCAGAAAGCTCAGCTCTTCGGCGCTACGGGCGCCGGAGAGTTCTTCTTTCGGCTCGATGCCGAACCGGCGAATGATCGCGTTGGCCGTGTTGTTGAACAGCAGAATGACGGGTTTAAACACGGCCGTGAACACGGTTTGGGCCGGCACGACGATTTTCGCGGTTGCCAACGGCACGGCGAGGGCGAAGTTCTTTGGAACGAGCTCGCCGATCACCATGGAGAACAGCGTCGCGAGCGAGATCGCGATGATCGTTCCCAGCAGCGGCACGATGCCGGCCGGTACGCCCGCACTTGTCAGCGGCCCGCTGAGCAGGGATCGAATGGCCGGTTCGAAGGTGAATCCGGTCAGCAGCGTGGTGAGGGTGATGCCCAGTTGGGCGCTCGACAGGTGCGTCGAGGTGATCTTGAGCGCCTTGATAGTCGGACCGAGTCGCTTTTCGCCGCGATCACGCCGAGCTTCGAGCTCATTGCGGTCGAGCGTAACCAAGGCGAACTCGGAGGCTACGAAAATTCCCGTTCCGACGGTGAGTAGGAGTCCTACGCCCACCATGATCCACTCATACATGTTGTGCTCCTCTCAGATCGAGAGGCATGTCGGTGGTGGCGGGCGAGGGTTTATGCGAGGGAGGGTCTTCCATTGTGCTTATAACGCTATAGGCGGATGCTGACAAACCGCCGGTCCGCCGCGTCTCGGCTACGAGACCGCCGGTTCGACGACCTCCTCGGGCAGTTCGCGCAGCACGACCTTCATGATCTTGCCGGTGGCCGTGCGCGGCAGCGCGTCGACGAAGGTCACGTAGTCGGGCACCTTGAAGGCGGCGATCAGGTACCGGATGTGGGTGAGCAGGTCGACCTCCGTCACCAGGGAGTCCGGCCGCAGCACGACGTAGGCCTTGGGTCGCTCGCCCCACTTGGGGTGCGGGATGCCGACCACGGCAACGTCGAGCACGGTCGGGTGGGTGAGCATCGCATTTTCGACCTCGATGGTCGAGATGTTCTCGCCGCCCGAGATAATGATGTCCTTGGCCCGGTCCTTGATCTCGATGTACCCGTCGGGGTGCATGACGCCGAGGTCGCCGGTGTGGAACCAGCCGCCGCGAAAGGCATCCGCTGTGGCCTGCGGGTCGTTGAAGTAGCCGAGCATGACGTTGTTGCCGCGCAGCACGATCTCGCCGATGGTCTGCGCGTCGTCCGGCACGTCCTGCATAGCGGAGTCGACGATGCGGGCCGATTCGGCTTGCACCATGCCGACGCCCTGGCGGGAGATCTTGCGGGCGCGTTCCTCGGCGGGCAGATCGTCCCACTCGCGCTGGTATTCGCAGATCGTGTACGGACCGTAGACCTCGGTCAGGCCGTAGACGTGCACGACCGTGATGCCGAGCGCGTCGAGCTGTTCGATCACGCGCGGTGACGGCGGGGCACCGGCGGTCGTGATCGACAGCGGAGTCTCGAGCACGTGCTTCATCGGTGCGTTGGCGATCACGCCGCACACCGTGGGCGCACCGCACAGGTTGGTCACTCCGAGGGTGTCAATGGCCGACCAGACTGATTCGGCCCGAACCGTGCGCAGGCAGACGTGGGTGGCACCGGCAGCCGTGACCGCCCACGGGGTGCACCAGCCGTTGCAGTGGAACATGGGCAGGGTCCACAGATAGACCGAGTCGCTGGTGAACTTATTGTGGAACACCTCGCCGAAGGAGTTGAGGTAGGCGCCGCGGTGCGAATACATGACGCCCTTGGGCTTGCCGGTCGTGCCCGAGGTGTAGTTGATCGAGATCACAGCGCGTTCGTCGGTGACCTCCCACGCCAGCGGCTCGGCTGAGTCGTTGTCGGCTTCGGCCAGGAACGACTCAAGGGTTTGCTGGCCGACGCCCCGGCCGCTCTCGGTGAGGCCAAACTCGCCGTCGGCGATCTCGATCATGCCCTTCAAGGCAGCGGATGCCGCGAACGCGTCACCGACACCGCTGACCAGCTCGGCGTCAATGAACAGCAGGGTCGCCTCGGAATGCTCGAGCACGTAGTGCACCTCCGGCCCGGCCAACCGGGAATTCAACGCGACGAGCACCCCGCCGGCCAGCGGAACGGCGTAGTGGGCGATTAGCATCTCGGGTATATTCGGCGCGAGGAATATAACCCGGTCGCCCGGTGTGATACGCGAGCGGATGGCGTGGGCCAGCTCCTCGGCGGCCTGCGCGAACTCCCGGTAGCTGTAGCGCCGAGCGCCGTAAACGATCGCATCCTTGCCCGGGAATACTTCGGCGCTGCGCTGGAGAAATCGCATCGGTGTGAGCGGTGAATCGTTGGGCGAGCTGGTCTTGGTATCAATCACGCGGGACTCCTTTGTCCGGAAAGATGTAGCGAAGTGGGGCTAGTGGAAGGCGCTGACCCCGGTGAGGTCACGGCCGATGAGCAGCGACTGGATGCTCTCGGTGCCCTCATAGGTGTGGATTGACTCGATGTCAGCGAGGTGCCGAATAACGTGGTTTTCGAGCAGGATGCCGTTGCCACCGAGCATGTCGCGGGCTAGCGACGCGAGCGAGCGCGCCGCCCGGGTGTTGTGGAATTTCGCCAGGCTGGCCTGGATCGGGCGCAGCGTTCCGGCCGCGTCGAGTTCGGCCAGGCGCATGCAGTGCAACTGCATGGAGGTGAGTTCGGAAAGCATGAGAGTGAGGCGTTCCTGGACAATCTGAAAACCGGCGATCGGCTTGCCGAACTGCACCCGCTGCTGGGCATAGTTGAGGGCGGCTTCGAACACCGCGGTGGCGTGTCCGAGAGCCGACCAGGCCACACCGAGCCGGGTCGCGAACAGTACGCCAGCGGTGTCCTTGAAGGTATGGGCGCCCGGCAGGACGGCGTCCAGCGGAATGCGCACGTCGGTCAGCGTGATGCGGGCCTGGTGCACGGCGCGCAGGGAGCCCTTACCGAGCATCGTCTCACCGTGGTAGCCCGGCAGGGACTGATCGACCAGAAATCCGCGCACGTTGCCGTCGTCGTCGCGGGCCCAGACCACGGTCACGTCGCCGACCGAGCCATTGCCGATCCACTTCTTCTCGCCGTTGATCACCCACTCGTCACCGTCTCGGTGGGCGGTGGTCTCCAAGGCCACCGAATCCGAGCCGTGGTCCGGTTCGGTCAGGGCGAAGGCACCGAGCTTTTCGGCCCGGGCCAGCGGCACCAGCCAGGTGGCTTTCTGCTCGTCGCTGCCGAACATGGCGATGCTGCGCAGGGCGAGCCCGCCCTGCACGGCCACAACGGTGCCCATCGAACCATCGCCGCGGGAGATTTCCATGTTGACCAGGCCCGCCGCGAGCGGAGACATGGGCGTGAGGCCCGGACCTTCGACGCCGTCCGTGAGCAGGTCAAGCTCGCCGAGGCGGCGAGCCAGGTGCAGCGGGTACTCCGCTTTGTCCCAGGCTTCGCTCAGCTCGTCGAGCGTCTCCACCGCAAAGGTACGTGCCCTGCCCCAGAAGGCCCGATCCGCCTCGGGAACATCGGCGAAGACGCCGTAATAGTCGGTGTCAAGCGGGGCGGACACATCGTAATCGGGCATCATTGCCTTTCGCAGCAGCGGGTGTGACTACAGTTCTACCTGACACGGAGTGTCAGGTCAAGTGACACTTAGTGTCAGATGCTGCCCGATTGGTACCGGCCCGCGATCGCCCGGGCGACGTCGTCGGGCAGGGCGGAGGCCGGAAACACCGCGACCAGCAGCTCGCTGGCCGGGGTGGCCGCGGCCACGCCTCCGGGGGCAAAGCGAGTGCGTACCGCCTGCAGGTGGGCGGCCAGTCCTGCCGAATCGAGCATCCGTTCTGTTTCGGCAGCGCGAATCATGCGGCGCAGCTCATAATTGTGCGTGGCCGTCACCGCCGCAGCGAATTGAATGGCCAGCACCGGGTCGACCTGCGGCAGCCGTCGCCGCAGATAGGCCGAGAAGGTCTTCTCATAGCGCGACACCATGACCGTTTCCCGGTCGCGCAGAACGGATGTCTGGCGCACCACCCGGTCGCGCACCCGCACGACCTCGAGGCGCTCCCGAAATCGCTCGAAAACGAGCGCGGCAGCGTCGCACACGGCCAGCCACGGGTCATCGTGTTCGCGGGTGAAATACTCGCCGATCTGCTCGAGCAGCTCATCATGATCGGCGAAGATCACGTCGTCCTTCGACCGGAACTGTCGAAAAAAGGTGCTGCGGGACACCCCGGCGGCGGCGGCGATCTGGGCCGCGCTGGTGGCCTCGTATCCCTGGGTGTGGAACAGGCCGACGGCGATGTCGGCGACGGCGACGCGGCTGCGGGCATCCGCTGGTCGCGAACTGGAAACCGGGGTGAGGGCGGCTGGTGCAGACGGATCAGACATGGTCTGGCGAAATTAGCACGGAACGGTGGGCGGCCGTCGCGCCGCCGCGGGAAGACGGCCGGGGCCCGGGCCCGATCCCGGACCGCGGGAGACGGTGGATGGACGTGCCGGCGTATGCACAAGGTTTCCATAAGGCTCACGAAGCACGCTTGCACCATTCGCTCACCCTGAGGAGATAGGCGCGTCATGAGCAGGTTCGAAGGCAAAGGAATCGTTCGCAGCAACAGCAATTCCTCCGGAATGCGAGGTAGTCCACCTTCCCAGGACAGTGGAAGACCCAAGCGCGTCTTCGGCAAGCCCATGCGCATGCTTGCCGCCGGCATGGCTGCCGTGCTCTATGCCGGACTCGGCCTGACGGCCGCACTCCCGGCCCAGGCTGTCGTTGCCCCAGTCGGTCAGGGCTTCGCCGTCACGGCTTCTGACCTCGCCTACATTCTCAAGCAGATCAAGATCGCCGAAGCCCACGTCGCCAACACCACCTCCGCTACCGGACCGTGCGGCGCGCTCGTCGGCACCGGCCCCAACCAGATCGCTAGCCCGCTGCTCTCGCTCGGACTGCGCACCGTCGACGGTTCCTGCAACAACCTGCAGCCCGGCCAGGACCAATTCGGCGCCGCCGACCAGGTCTTCCCGCGCCTGGCGACGCCGGTCTTCTCCGCAGCGGATGTCACTCCCTCCGGCTTCGGACCGCCGAACCCGACCTCCTACGCCCAGAAAAAGGGCCTCGTCTTCGACTCGGAGCCGCGCACGGTCAGCAATTTGATCGTCGATCAGACCTCGACCAACCCGGCCGCCATCGCTGCCGCCGGAAACCCGGTGCGGACCCAGGGCAATGAGGGCGTTGTGGCCTGCACGACCGACCCGAGCCCGGACGTGCCGTTCGGCGTTCCCGCCGGCTGTATCCCCTCCCACGAGACGCTGTTCATGCCGAATGTGACGACCGACGTCGGCCTCTCGCCGCCATACAACTCCCTGTTCACCCTGTTCGGCCAGTTCTTCGACCACGGCATTGACCAGACGGTCAAGGGCGGCGGCACAGTCTTCGTGCCCTTGCAGGCCGATGACCCGCTGGTCGCCGGGCCGGACCACGTGTTCGGCAACGCTGACGACCTCGACCCGAACCTGCGCTTCATGGTGCTGACCCGCGGCCAGAACCAACCCGGAGCCGACGGCGTCGCTGGCGATAACCCGTCCACCCCGGCCGATGAGAGCGCCGACGACATTCGGGATGCCCTCAACACCAACTCGCCTTGGATCGACCAGAGCCAGACCTACTCCTCGCACGCCTCGCACCAGGTATTTCTGCGCGAGTACGTCACCGAGGGAAATCGACCGGTTGCCACCGGCAAGCTGCTCGGCGGACCGGCCGGACCCACAGCTGGCGGTATGGCCACCTGGGCGACCGCCAAGGCCCAGGCCGCGAACGTGCTCGGACTCCTGCTCGTCGACCAGAACGTCACCAACATTCCGATGTTGGCAGTGGATGCCTACGGCAAGTTCATCCCGGGACCGCTGCGCGGAATGCCGCAGTATGCCACCGCGACCGGCCTGGTCGAGGGTGACCCGGCGAACCCCGTGGCCGTTCCGAGCAACGTGCTGTACTTCAACACCCCGTTCCTCACCGACATCGCGCACAACGCGGAGCCGAAAGCCGGACTGACCCCGGACGGCAACTCGACTGCATCCGCTGACTTCGCCAGCCAGCCGGCCGGAACCTACGACGATGAAATGCTCAACGCGCACTTCATCGCCGGAGACGGTCGCGTCAACGAGAACATCGGCCTGACCGCCATTCACCAGGTCTTCCACTCGGAGCACGACCGCCTGGTGGACGATATCGAGAACACCCTGACCAACGACACTTCTGCCAAGGGCGTTGCGGCCCTGGCCGAGTGGAAGTTGGCCAGTGGGGCCGCCGGCTGGAACGGCGAGCGTCTGTTTCAGGCTGCTCGATTCATCACCGAGATGGAATACCAGCACCTCGTGTTCGAGGAATTCGCGCGCAAGGTGCAGCCGGGAATTAACCCGTTCGAACCGTTCGCGTTCACGCAGACCGAGATCAACCCCGCGGTCAAGGCGGAGTTCGCTCACGCCGTGTACCGCTTCGGGCACTCCATGTTGACCGAGACGATCTCGCGTACGAACGAGGGCAAGCCCGGCGCCGACGGCGAGTTCGGCACGAGTGACGACGTTCAGGGCAGCCTGAACGACATCTCCCTGCTCGAGGGGTTCCTCAACCCGCCTTCGTATACCGACGGTGGACCGGAGGGGCAGCTGACCTCGGAGGAAGCCGCCGGCAGCATCATCATGGGTATGAGCGACCAGGTTGGTAACGAACTCGACGAGTTCGTCACCGATACGCTGCGCAACGACCTGCTCGGCTTGCCGCTCGACCTGGCAGCGATCAACATGACTCGTGCGCGTTCTGAGGGCGTGCCGCGGTTGAACGTGTTCCGCCGCGACCTGTTTAACAAGACCAACGACGGGGCGCTCAAGCCCTACACGAACTGGATCGACTTCGGGGAGAACCTCAAGCACCCGGAATCGCTGATCAACTTCGTGGCCGCCTACGGTCAGTACCCCACCATCACGGGCGCGACCACGCTCGACGGCAAGCGTGACGCCGCACGACTGATCGTGAGCCCGGACGCCCTGGCCGGGGAGTTCTCTCCGGATGGCGCCATGGACTTCATGAACAGCACGGGAGCGTGGGCCAACTCGGGCACGCACTCGATCACCGGTCTCGACGAGGTCGACCTCTGGGTCGGCGGACTCGCAGAGATGACCACGCCGTTCGGTGGCCTGCTCGGCACGACGTTCAACTACGTGTTCGAGAACCAGATGACCGACCTGCAAAACGGTGACCGGCTGTACTACCTGGCCCGCACGCCCGGCATGAACCTGCGCACCCAGCTGGAGGGCAACTCGTTTGCCGAATTGATGATGCGCAACACGAACGCGCATTCGCTCAAAGCGGATCCCTTCGCCACGGCCGACTGCAAGTTCGAGCTGAAGAACCTGGCTGGAACCGTCGCAGGCTTCGCGGCTTCGGGCAACACCGTCGCCAACGACCCGCAGTCCGAGTGTGACGAGACAGCGCTGCTGATTCGCATGCCCGACGGCACGATCAAGTACCGTGCCCGCAACACGGTCGACCCGACCGGCATCAACGGCCAGGCGGTCTACAACGGCACCGCGCAGGTGGATCGGGTATTCGGCGGCAACGACAACGACACCTTTTGGGGTGGCCTCGGCAACGACGTCATCGAGGGTGGTGGCGGAGCCGACGTGGCTCTCGGCGGTGAAGGTGACGACATCATCACCGACCTTGCCGGAGACGACGTGCCCAAGGGTGGCCCCGGTAACGACGCGATCGACGCCGGTCCCGGACTCGACATCATCATGGGTGGCGAGGGCAAGGACTTCACCAACGGTGGAGCCAATGCCAACGAAACCTTCGGCGGCGCCGACGACGACTTCATCATTCTCGGTGAAAGCCTCGACGCGGCCTTCGGTGACGGTGGCGACGACTGGGAAGAGGGCGGCAACCAACCCGACCTCATGATCGGAGACAGTAGCAATCTGTTCTTCCTGGACGACTCACAGAAGCCCGGTCACGACTTCATGATCGGCCAGGGCGGCGATGACGACTACGACATGGAGGGTGGCGACGACATTGGCGTTGCCGGTCCGGGAATCGAAAAGAACGCTGGCGGGTCCGGCTACGACTGGTCGACCGGCCAGGGTGACCCGCAGGCGCAGGACGCCGATCTGGCCCTGCCGATCGCGCCCCTCGACATTCTGCAGGTCGGTGTGCGCGACAAGTTCAATGAAGTCGAGGCACTTTCCGGCTGGAAGCTGAATGACATCCTGCGTGGTGACGACCTTGTTCCCAGTGCTGTGGGTGCCGGCGGCTTCATCGGCTGTGACGTTCTGGACCAGGCCGGAGTTGACCGCATTGCGGGCTTCGACGCGCTGATTCCGGAGTTCACGACCACGCTGGCATCCGTTGTCGCACTGTCGGCACAGGGTGACTGCCCGATCCTGACCGGCCCGAACGTCTGGGGCGCCGGCAACGTGCTCCTCGGCGGCGGCGGAAGCGACCTGATCGAGGGACGAGGAGCCGACGACATCATCGACGGTGACGCGTACCTCAGCCTTCGACTGAGCGTTCGGACCAACCCGAACGATCCGGCGACGGAGATCGGCAGTGCCAGCATCAACGGCACGAACCAGAGTGCAATGACCAGCCAATACCTCTCTGACGGCGCCGGTGGGCTCACCGGTCCGACGCTGCAGGAAGCTGTCTTCGCCGGCGCGGTCAACCCGGGCAACATCGTGGCTGTCCGCGAGACCCTGTACGGATCTGGCGGAACCGACACGGCGCAGTTCTCAGGACTGACCAGCGATTACGAAGTCACCACCACCGGCGGCGACGGCACGCTCGGGTCAGCCGGATCGACCACCACGGTGCTCGACAACCGCGGTACCGACGGTACAGACACCCTGCGCAACATCGAACGCCTGCAGTTCAGCGACACCGTGGCTCCGGGAACCCCGACCATCGGTGCTGCCATCGCCGGCAACGGGCAGGCAACCGTGGACTGGACCGCGTCGCCGACCGGCATCGCCACCAGCTTCTCGGTGAGGGTGCTCGACGCGTTCGGAGACCAATTCGGTGCACTCCGCACCGCAGCCGGAACCGCGTTCAACCTGGTTGTCACCGGGCTGAACAACGGCTCCAGCTACACCTTCCAGGTATCGGCGACCAATGTGGAGGGGACGAGTGCATTCTCGGCACCGTCCAACGCGGTGACTCCGTCGGCACCGGTGGTGCAGGTGGTCGCCGATGCTCCGACGATCGGAACCCCGGTCGCCGGTAACGCCCAAGTGACCGTGAACTGGACGGCCCCGACGCCGGTGGCCAACCAGGCGACAATCACGGGCTACCGGGTTCGCACCTACGAAGGAACGAGCGCCACGGTGTTCCGAACCTCGATGGTCGCTGACGTCTCTACCGTCACGATTACCGCTCTGACCAACGGAACCGGGTACACCTTCGACGTCGCCGCGATCAACGCGGTCGGCACCGGAGCGGCCTCGGCCCGGTCAGTGGTAGTCACCCCGACCGCCCCGGTGGTGCAGGTGGTAGCTGGAGCTCCCGTGATCGGAACCCCGGTTGCCGGTAACGCATCGGCGACAGTGAACTGGGCCGCCCCGGCACCGGTGGCCAACCAGGCACCGATCACGGGCTACCGGGTGCGCACCTTCGTCGGAACGGGAGCAACGGCTGTTGCCACCGCGACGGTGGCCAACGTCACCAGCATGGTGATCGGGTCGCTGACGAACCGTACCGGGTACACCTTCGATGTCGCCGCGATCAACGCGGTCGGCACCGGAGCGGCATCCGCTCGTTCGGTCGCGGTCACACCGCGCACGGAGTTCGTGCTCCCCACGGTGATCGCACGCACGCCGGCCTCCGGTGCTCGCTCGGTCAGCCAGACCGGCAATCTGACGGCGACGTTCAGTGAACCTGTCGCCGGGGTCAGCGGAACGACGTTCGTGCTGCGGCTCGGTACCACGGTGGTTCCGGCACTGGTTTCGTACAATGCCACGACTCGGGTCGCGACGTTGAACCCGAGTGCGACTTTGCTCGCCGACCGCAGCTACACGGCTACTCTGTCGGGCATTCGGGACGCGGCCGGCAACACGATGGCGACAAGTACCTGGTCGTTCATCACCGGCCCGGCTCCGACGATCACCACGAGGACTCCCGCTTCGGGAGCCACCGGGGTGCGCCGGAACGCCAACGTGACCGCGCTCTTCAGTGAAGACATCACCGGAGTCAGCGCGACCACGGTTCGGATCACCCGAGTCTCCACCGGTGCGGTCGTCACCACCTCGTCGGCATTCAATGCCACCACGAACGTGTTGACCATCAACCCCTCGGTGACCCTCACCTCGAACGTGCAATACCGGGTGACCATCACCGGTGGTAACACGAGCGTTCGAGATCTGATCGGGAACCCGTTCGTGACGAGCACCTGGACGTTCACGACCGGCACCCTGCTCTAGGAAATACCTGATCAGCTTCACCCGGCCGGCGACGGAATCCAGTCGTCGGCCGGTCCGCGCCGCTCTGATGCCGACTGCAGCATTTTTTCAAGCTCCGGCTGACATGGTTCGTGCACGCGTGAATAGTTCTTCAATTTATGGAATGGAAGGCGAATCATGAAAAAATTGTCAAACGGGTTGAACCGGGCCGAATCCCGGTCGCCGGGTCGGCGCCAGAGCGCACTAGCGGGGCTCGCTGTCGCAGTGCTGTGCTGCAGTTTCGTTCTCGCCATCCCGGCGGCGCAGGCGGCCGTTCCGGCCTTTCCCGACAATATAGTGGTCTTCCCTAACCGAGACTTCGTCGTGCTCGAGGGCTACCAAACCCATGTCGGTGAGACGGCGACCGTTGAAGTCAGCCGCGCCGGGGTTGGCGTGATTGGTTCTGCGCAGGCTGTTGTCCAGGCCGGCGACGTCGCCTTTGAGATCAACCATCCCGGGGGCGTATGCTGGGGCTCCGGAACCGGCCTGCAGGTGACTCCCGATATCCTCCCGGCGGACACCGTATCCGTTAAATTTGGTGCCACCGTTGCCGGAGACACGCTGGTCCAAGACCTGTTTGTGACCGGCCGCGCTGTGCGCAGCGGCACCACCGTCACGGTTACCGGCCATATCGGCGCGACGGTCAACCGGGCACAAGTCGAACAACGAATCATCGAGCCGGCATTGGTACCAACAACCGTGCAGCGTCGCGATGTGCGTGCCGTACCGGGCCCACTGGCCCCCGCTCCCAAAGGTGGCTACCGCTCCAGTCTCGAATTTGATCTGAATGGGCCGAATACCTTCACCGCCACATATGTTTTCGACCAGTTGGACGCGGCGCAGCTCGCGGCCGATGCGGGCGGCGAGCGAGCCATGGGGTGGCAGGCCGAAGACCTCGATGCTAACCGCCAGGGTCTGACCATCGCCGAGTTCGGTGAACTGGGCGGCCCCGGCATGGGCGGTTGCCCCAACGGCCCGCTCGCGTCGGGACCTCCCGGACCGACGAACGTCGCAGCCACCAAGGCAGGCAACGGGATCGCACTCACCTGGACCCCCGCGCAGGTGATCCCCGGAACAGCGGCCGTTACCGGGTACCGGGCCGTCGCCGTGGCGCAAACCATCACCAACAACGAGCAGGTTGAAATTGGCAAGCGCATCACCGGCCAGGGTTCGACCGGCACCACCATCACCGGACTGGCCGTCGGCGAAACCTACGACGTGTACGTGGTTGCGGTCAGCAGTGTCGGAGAAACCTTCCCGGCCGTCCATGCCGTCCCGGTAACCGACAGCACGGCGCCCACCGTCGCAGCAACACCGGCCGGCGGCACATTTGATACGGCACAATCGGTCACGCTGACCGCCAATGAGACTGGAGCGGATATTTACTACACCGTCGGCGGTTCCGACGTGGTTCTTGCCGGCGGTGTCTTGTCCGACTCAGCCACGCTCTACACCGGGGCGATACCCGTCGCCACCTCTACAACGCTCACGTTCAATGCCTTCGATCCCGCCGGAAACGTTTCGGCCACTGTTCAGGCCGTATACACAATCAATGTGGTCAATCCGGAACCTGATGTTGTCGCCCCCACTGTGACGGCGAGGACACCGCTGGCGGGCGCTAGCTCGGTCAGCGCGACCGGCGACCTGACGGCAACATTCAGCGAACCCGTTACGGGAGTCAGCGACACCACTTTCGTGCTCGCCAACGGTGCCACGGCCATTCCCGCCGTCGTCACATACGACGCCACCTCTGGGATTGCGACCCTGAACCCCAGTGCAACGTTGTTGGCCGACACCACCTACACGGCAACGCTGTCGGGTATAGCGGATGTTGCGGGCAACCTGATAACTGCCGACACCTGGTCGTTCACGACCACACCGACCGCCCCGGTTGTGCAGGTGGTCGCTGGGGCTCCCGTGATCGGAACCTCGGTCGCCGGGAACGCGTCGGTGACTGTGAACTGGTCCGTTCCGGCGGCTGTGGCTAACGCCGCGGATATCACGGGCTACCGGATTCGCACCTACGTCGGGGCGGCCACCGGGGTAACCCGCACGTCGACGGTGGCGAACGTCACCACGTCGGTGATCGCAACGCTGACCAACGGTACGGGGTACACCTTCGATGTTGCGGCGATCAACTCGGTCGGCATCGGAGCGGCATCCGCTCGTTCGGTCGCGGTCACACCGCGCACGGAGTTCGTGCTGCCGACGGTGATCGCACGTACACCGGCGTCCGGTGCGCGTTCGGTCAACCAGACCGGAAACCTGACGGCAACGTTCAGCGAACCGGTCACCGGGGTCAGTGGTACGACGTTCGTGCTGCGGCGCGGGACGACGGTGATTGCCGCTGCGGTCGGCTACAACGCCACGACGCGAGTCGCGACGCTGAACCCGAGCGTGACCCTGCTCGCCGACCGTACCTACACGGCTACGCTCTCGGGTATCCGTGACGCGGCCGGGAATACGATGGCGACAAGTACCTGGTCGTTCATCACCGGCCCGGCTCCGACGATCACCACCAACAGCCCAGCTGCAGGCGCGACGGCAGTTGGACGACTGGTGAGCCCGACCGCGACCTTCAGTGAAGCCATCACTGGATTCACCGCAACCTCGGTGAGGGTCACCCGCCCCGGCGCGACGATCGCTACGACCCTGTCGTTCAACGCTGCCACCCGCGTGCTGACGATCAACCCGAATGCCACACTCCTGGCCAACACGACGTACACGGTGACCATCACCGGTGGCACGGGTGCTGTGCGAGACCTGGCTGGCAACCCGGTGGTCACCCGCACCTGGTCATACACGACGGGGGCGGTGAACTAAGACAATCAACCGAATAACCCGGCTGGCGACTCTCGTATGAGTCGCCAGCCGGTTACCAAAACATCCCCAACCAAGCAGTGTGTTCCAGAAAATCAGCAGGAGACGTCATGACATCACGCAGGGAAGTATTACAGCTCGGTGCATTCGGTGCTCTCGGCGTCATCGGAATGAGCGGAGAAGACGAGCCGGTATCCACCGCCCCACTCCTGACGAAAAGCCAACTCGCACCTGCCAATATGCCGGTGCCCTACGCTGGCGTGTTCCGTCGTCCCCCCGAATTAACGCCGTACCAGACGGGCTTCGATGACGGCGATCCGTCGCGTCCCTTTGCCCGCTACGCTCTCACCCAGAAGCTCGGCCAGGCTCAGTTTGTTCCCGGGCTGGCCACGACGGTCGCTGGCTATAACGGGATCTTCCCTGGCCCTACCATCCGGCTCACCCAGGGAACCCGGAGCGAGGTGCGTATTCGCAACGCTCTGCCGGCCAACGGTCTGCTTCACCCAAGTGCGTTTCGCACCGTCACTCACCTGCACGGCTCGGCATCGCTGCCGCAGTACGACGGGTACGCCAACGATTTTACCGCCGTCGGCAAGGTCAAAAACTATCAGTACCCCAACTGGCAGCCGGCGCGTACCCTGTGGTACCACGATCACAACATGCACCTGACCGCGCAGAACGTGTACTCGGGGTTGGCCGGCATCTATCCCCTGCACGACCCGTTCGAACTGGCGCAGCTGCCGCAGGGTGAATTCGACGTGCCGCTTATGATATCCGACGTCATGTTCAAAGCCGACGGCTCCCTCGGCTACAACGATAACGAGCGCAAGGGGTTGTGGGGCGATATCATCATGGTCAACGGGGTGCCGTGGCCCAAGATGAAGGTCAAGCCCCGCATTTACCGGTTTCGAGTGCTGATCGCCTCCATTTCACGCTCCTACCGGCCGACCCTCTCGACCGGTGATCCGATTTACATCGTCGCCACCGACGGCGGCATGACTCCCATCGTTCAAGCAGTGAAATCCTGGCGACAAGGTACGGCCGAACGCTACGAGATTCTGATCGATTTTCGCAAGTACCGACCTGGGCAATCAGTCGAGCTTCGCAACTTGAGCAACAAGAACAACGTGGACTTCGCCAACACCGGCAAGATCATGAAATTCACGGTCGTAGCCGACTCCGGTTCGAACGTTGGGTCGATCTCGGCCATTCCTACTTCCCTCGATGACGGCGGTGCGACCCATCCCGATTTGGGCGGCTTGGCGACCATGAGCCTTACCCCGGACATGGCCAAGGTGAAACGGAAAATGGTGGTGGAGCGAGGCAACGGCCTGTGGAGGATCAACGGCACGACCTGGGCCGACGTGGAGAAGTCGAACTTCACTAAGTTGTTCGGCAATCCGCAGCCCTACGACGTGGAGCAGTGGACCATTACCAACGCCTCGGGCGGTTGGTTCCACCCGGTACACATCCACCTGATTGACGGAAAGATCATCGGGCGAAATACCAATGGCGGCAAACCGTTTGCTTGGGAGAAGGGCCCAAAGGACGTCTTTTATATCGGTGAGAATGAATCTGTCACGGTGCTGATGCAGTTTGATACCGGCAAGGC
The DNA here is from genome assembly GCF_004403125.1 of Cryobacterium sp. TMS1-13-1. NCBI lineage: Bacteria > Bacillati > Actinomycetota > Actinomycetes > Micrococcales > Microbacteriaceae > Cryobacterium > Cryobacterium sp. TMS1-13-1. The sequence goes on from NZ_SOGX01000008.1 coordinate 226,746, forward strand.
TTCCGGTGGCCGGTACATGATCCACTGTCACAACCTCGTGCACGAGGACCACGACATGATGATTCAGTTTGCCGTGGGCGATTATCGAGTGAACGATCCGATCACCTCGGACGTTCCCGTGCTTGACAGCACGCCGATGGGCTCCTACCCGCCGGTCTACCAACCGGGATTACCGGCGGGTACCTGATGTTTTACGTGAATCGACTGGCTCCGGCGGTGTTGTTGGTGCTCATTCTGAGCGGCTGTACCGCCGGGGTAGTTGCTTCGGATTTGCCGCCAAAATCGACTATTGCACGCGAGCCCGGCGCTGACCTCGGCAATGACAGGCCCGATGTGACTTTTGACGGCCTCATGGTGCGTCGGAGAGTGGCGCTCGCGGTGCAGACCGACGAAAACGCCGACCTCCCGGGTCTGCGTGCCGAGCTCGAGCGACGGGCGACGGATGCCAGCCTGACGTTGTCGGACATCCCCCCCGACGTCCTCCCAGCGGGCCTCCTCGACCAGACTGTGCCCGTGCTGACGATGCTGCTGCCGGCCGGCACGACGATTGCCCAAACGCGCGCTTTGGTTGGGCCGGAAGCATCCCTCTCGTCGCTGTCAGCGAGCCAGGACTCGACCTTTTTCGTGGTCGATGTGCTCGTGCACGATCTTCGATTCGAGATCGCGGCGGCCGACCCGGCGAAGGTGGCCGATTCGATGGCGACGGAAGGCATAGTTGCTGACGCGATCGGCAACTACAGCACGACTTTCAGCGCTGGTCTGCTCGCGGTTGACTATGTCGGACCACTGCTCAGCGACTCCGTGGTGGAGTCTGTGCGCGTTGGAATCGCTCGCGGGGCCGGCGCGGCGCCGGCGGAGGTAGCCGTGCGACCCGAGTCGGTGACCGGGGTTGGTGTGGACATGGCGATCGAGCCGTTGCCAGCTCCCGCAGTCATCGCCCAGACCATGGTGGATCACTCCGTCGACGAGGAGACCCCGGTGCCCGTCTCGCCTGGCCCGTGGATCGGCTATTGGGTTGGACTCACAGTGCTGCTGTGTGCGACCTTAGCGATCATGTTACGGAGCCGGTTCCAGCGGCGGCGCCGGCGTTTGGCTAGCGCGTTCGAACGGGAACAACCCGATCCAGAGTCGCCATGACGGAGGTGCCGCCGCCCACCCAGGAGCGCACCTCGAGGGTGCCGTCGGCGACCTCGATGGTGTCGCGCATGATGCGCAGACCCAGGTGATTCTCGGGTGCGTCCGCGGCCATGTCGAAGCCGCAGCCGTTGTCATGGATGAGCAGGATGGTGCGATCGATATCTTGCATGAGCGTCAGCTCGACGGTGCCGGCCTTGGCATGCTTCACGGTGTTGGTGAGCACCTCGCGGGCCACCCGATAGAACATCGCCGAGCGGTCCCGGTCGAGATCGCAATCGGGGGAGATATGCAGTTTGACCTCGATGCCGTGCTCGCGCAGCGGGGCGGCCAGCCGGGTGAGGGCGGCCGGCAGTCCGAGTTCCGCCAGATCGGGCGGGTAGAGCTCGGTCGTCATGGCGCGCAGGGTGCGCACGTTCTTTTGCAGGATGGCCTTGGCCTGGCCAAAGAGCGCCCGATTCTCGGGGGTGGAATGCATTTCCTCGGCTTCGAGGGCGTAGGACAGGCCGGCCAGATCTTGAATGACTTCGTCGTGCAGATCACGGGCAATGCGCTGGCGTTCCAGGTCGGAGGCGTCGACCGCGTGCTGCAGGAGGCGGCGTTTCGTTGACTGGTGACCCTGGATGCGCCGGGCCAGCTGGATCGCCGGAATGAGCTGGGCCAGTTGCAGAGCTCCGAGGGAGAGCAAAAAGGTGGGGATCAGGCCGAGAACGAGAGCGTTTTGCTCGTCACGCACGGCGTCGTCATTGAAGTACGCCTCCAAAATTACTACCCGACCGTTGGCCGCCGTGGTGCGCACGTGCACCTCGACCAATTCGCCGGCCTCGGATTCGTGCGCGTTCTCGGCGCCGTCCTGCACGCCGAGGTTTGCACGCCCTTTGCCGCCGGCCAGGAGTTCAGGGGCAAAGCTCGGCAGGTCGAAGACCTGGCCGACCAATGCCGGGAAGTCGGAGTACACGATTCGCCCCCCGGAGTCCCAGACCTTGATGCGCACAATCGATCCGTCGGAGATGCGGGGAGCCAGGCGGTCGTCCAGTCGACGGGTCGATCCGGGCAACCCAGCGAGGAGGTCGTCGGTAATGAGCGGTCCGATGGAATAGTCGGCGAGGCGTTGAGCCTGTTGGATGGCGTTGTCCAGGGCGTTGCTCTTGGATTCAGCGCGAACCCAGAGTGCGGCCGGTACGGCGATGATGATCATGGCGATGACGCCGACGGTGATGAACCGGCCCACCGCCGAGCGCACCTCGGAACGTTCGTCCGACCGGGTTCGGTCGAGGCGGCTGGGCTTCGCCGCCGAGTTAGACATGCTGGGCGGGAACCAAACCCAGGCGAGTGGCGATCACGACGGCTTCGAGCTGGGAGTGTGCGCCGAGCTTGCCGAGGATGGACTTGACGTAACCCCGGCAGGTGTTCTCCGAGATGCCGAGGGTCTTGGCGTTGGCCCGCACGTCGGAACCCTCCCCCATGAGGCGGAGCACGGCGAGCTCGCGCTTGGTCAGCTCGGGAAACGGAACCTCCTCGTTGTGCTGTCGGCGTCGGGCACTGAGCAGGCCCACGAGCGACGGATGCACAATGAAACCGCCAATCCGAGCATGGCGGAGCGTGTCGAGCACCGTGGCGAGCGAACCGTCCTTGGGCAGGAAGGCGCAGACGCCGATCGCCGCGGCCTGTTCGAGGGCCTCGAGGGCCGGGTCGCCGGTGAGGATCACGATGCGGGTCTGCGGGGCGCGGGCCAGAATAGCGGCGGCCGCGACGAGCCCGCTGCCGTCGGGCAGGTGGTAGTCCATGACGACAACGTCGGGGACCAGCTCCAGACACGCAGCGATGCCGCTCGCGACGTTGTTGGCTGAGCCAACGCTGCACAGGTCGGGCTCGCGGTTAAGGGAACCGGTGAGCAACTCGGCAAAGGTCGTGTGGTCGTCGACGATGAGAATGCGAATCTGTGCAATGGCGGGCGAGTAAAGCGCCGTCCCCTGAATGCTGGGTTCAAGGGGGGACATCTGCGTGGTCATCTGCGGCGACCTCTCTGCCCTGTCGCGAGCTGCGTTAGCTCGATCGACCAAATCAGTATCTGCAGAAACTGAGATTCTGTCGAGTCCTGTTGTTTTTGTCCCCCATATGGTACGACTCGGGAATCAGGCGCGAGCGACGGCGCGGCGCAGGAATGAGGTGATGACATCAGTGGCCTCTTGGAGGGAATCCGCGACCGGCTCTGGTCGCGGAAGTGTGCTCGGTCGGGGGCGCGAATCGGGTGCTGGCACTCCCAGCTGTTCGTACAGCACGAGAAGGGCCGAGAGCACGTCGGCAAGGTCACCGTCTTCGGCGGCCGTCGCGTGCAGCAGACGCAGCTGGGCTGAGCGCAGAATCTGGCCGGGTGCGCAGCCCAGTTCGCTCTGCATGGCATGGCGGCACCGGTCATAGGCTTGCAGGCCCTGGGCGTGGCGCCCGGCAGCCTCCAGCCCGAGGATGAGGGCCGTCCAGGCTCGTTCATTGAGCGGGTCATCGGCAATCGCGAGGTTGGCGAGATCGACGGAATCGTCGATCCGGTGCAGAGCAGCGGCGGTTTCGGACGCCAGAACGCGGGCTACGGTCAGCCGGGACGCGTGCTGGTCACGTGCCTCCGATGCCCACGCTGCGACCAGTTCATCGCAGAGCAGTGGGGCTTCGGCGAGGTCGAGGGCGCGAAGTAAGAAGGGGTAAGCCAGCTCGGGATTGGTTTTCTGGGCTCGTTGCAGCAGATGGTCGAACTGGTCAAGGTCGACATCGACCAGGTCGCGGTCCAACACATAGCCGCCGGTCGTTGTCTGCAACGGCCCGAGCTTTCCCGCACCGGGCTGCAGGTGGCTGCGCAGCACGCTGACATAACTTTCCAGGGTGGGCAGGGCTTCGACCGGAGGGTTTGCTCCCCAGAGCAATTCGATCAGGTGGTCTTTCGACACCGGGAGGCCAACGTGTACGAGAAGAATCTCCAGGATCTGGCGTGGTTTCGGTCCGCCGAGTTGGTGGGCGTGCAGAACAATGGAGCCGCGTCGAATGGTCAGGTTGCCGAAGAGTTGAACGTTGAGGTGTGCGACGGGCGCGCTGGCTGGCTGCACTCGGGTGTCCGATTCCATTGTCATGAAGACCTCCACTGTTGGAATGCGACAATGGTGCCGGTTTGCCCAAGCCCGGGGTAAGCCGCGGGTGGACTAGGGAACTACCCCCAATTTCGGGGACAATTTCAGGAGTTGGTATGGTGCCCGGTTCCGAGGGACAGGCTGGCCCCCTGAGGCCCGTCCAGGACGAGGGCAATGACCTGATTGGGGATTTCGAAAACGAGGGTCGCTTGAACGGATGCTCCGCTCTGCTCTGCCGGGTCGACCCAGAGCGCGGTGGACCGCGCGCCGAGTCCGGACAGGGAGTAGTCGGCGGCGCGAAAGGCGAGGCCGGAGGCATCCGTTTCGGTCAGTTCGAGCAGAATGCGCACGCGGTGGGCCCCGGGCTGCACCGGGCTGGAGAGCAGGTCGGCGGCGGTCGCCGGCACCCAGCCATCGGTTTCGAGCGGGATGATCGCGCTGATGCGGGCGAGTCCGCCGGGCACGGTGGCCGTGTCGCCGAACGGGGTGCTCGGCTTCGTACCGGTGAGCAGCAGCACGCCAGCCAGTGCGGCCATCACGAGCCAGGCGATGGCCAATGGGATCAGAATTTTGCGGCGGCGTTGGAACAGGGTTCGAGGCGGGGGACGCCTGTGCCGTGTGGTGCCCGAATGCTTCTCCCCGTCGTCGGGACGCACCAGACGCAGCGTTACATTCGCGGGAGTCATGTGCGGCATTCTGGCCGCGGGACCATGGGAAAACCCTGCTCCGGTCTGGTTTGTCGCGGATGGGCTGGCGTGGGCGCGCCCGTCGAGGACGGCATCGAGGTGCTCGGCTACGAGCACTGGAGCGCCCTCGACAACTACGAGTGCGCGAGCGGATTCCGGCCGACATTCGGGCTCATCGAGGTCGACCGCGAGACGTTCGTTCGCACGCCGAAGCCGAGCCTGGCCTGGCTGGGCGGGGTCGCGCGGGCGAACGGGCTGGAGTAGCGGCTCTTCGCGACCGGTCGTTCACAACTGCTCGCGGCGCCAGCGATCCGGGCCCGGCGACCCCGGAAGCGGCGACCGTGGGAGTGTCGGTGGGCATCCGCTTGTCGAAAATGACCGTCATCAGAGCACCCGAAGCGGCAGGTAGACCGAGCTGCCCAGACGGGTGAACTCGGCCGACTTCTCGGCCATTCCCGCCTCGATGGCCTCGAGACTGGTGAGGCCGTTTTCTTCGGCGTACACCCGAACATCCGCTGAAATGCGCATGGAACAGAACTTGGGCCCGCACATGGAACAAAAGTGGGCGGCCTTGGCTGGGCCGGCCGGCAGTGTCTCGTCGTGAAAGCTCTGCGCGGTGTCCGGGTCGAGCGAGAGCGCGAACTGGTCGGTCCAACGAAACTCGAACCGGGCCCGACTGAGGGCGTCGTCGCGTTCCTGGGCGCGCGGATGGTGTTTGGCCAGGTCGGCGGAGTGGGCGGCGATCTTGTACGTGATCACGCCGGTTTTCACGTCGTCGCGGTTGGGGAGGCCGAGGTGTTCCTTGGGCGTGACGTAGCAGAGCATGGCGGTGCCGGCCTGGGCGATGATGGCCGCGCCGATCGCGCTCGTGATGTGGTCGTAGGCCGGCGCGATATCGGTGGCGAGCGGGCCGAGCGTGTAGAACGGGGCCTCCTCGCAGAGTTCCTCCTCAAGGCGCACATTTTCAACGATCTTGTGCATCGGAACGTGACCCGGCCCCTCGATCATCACCTGCACGCCGTGCGACTTCGCGACCTTCGTGAGCTCACCGAGGGTGCGCAGCTCGGCGAACTGGGCCTCGTCGTTGGCGTCGGCGATCGAGCCGGGGCGCAGGCCGTCGCCGAGCGAGAAGGTCACGTCGTAGCGGCGCAGAATTTCGCACAGCTCCACGAAGTGGGTGTAGAGAAAGCTCTCCTGGTGGTGGGCGAGGCACCAGGCGGCCATGATCGAGCCGCCGCGCGAGACGATGCCGGTCACCCGGTTGGCGGTCAGCGGCACGTAGCGCAGCAGCACGCCGGCGTGCACGGTCATGTAGTCGACGCCCTGCTCGCACTGCTCGATCACGGTGTCGCGGTAGATCTCCCAGGTGAGCAGCGACGGGTCGCCGTTGACCTTTTCGACGGCCTGGTAGAGCGGAACGGTGCCCACCGGAATGGGCGAGTTGCGCATGATCCACTCCCGAGTGAGGTGAATGTCCTTGCCGGTGGAGAGATCCATCAGGGTGTCGGCGCCCCAGCGGGCCGCCCAGACCATCTTCTCGACCTCTTCGGCGATCGACGAGGTCACCGCCGAGTTGCCGATGTTCGCGTTGATCTTCACGGTGAAGGCCTTGCCGATGATCATCGGCTCGCTCTCCGGATGCTTGTGGTTGGCCGGAATGACGGCCCGGCCGCGCGCCACCTCGTCGCGGACGAGCTCGACCGAGACGCCCTCGCGCGCGGCGATGTAGGCCATCTCCGGCGTGACAATGCCGGCCCGGGCCCAGACCAGCTGGGTGGCAGCGCCGTCGATGGGCAGCGGATGCTCCCACCCGGCTCTGGTCTGCGGCAGCCCCTTCTCGAGATCGATACTGGCCGTCTCGTCGGTGTACGGGCCGGACGTGTCGTACAGGTCGAAGTGTTCGCCGTTGCTGAGGTTCACCCGGCGAACGGGAATTTCGAGCCCGGGCCAGTCCTCTACCGGTTCGTAGCGTTTGCTGCTGCCCTGGATCGGGCCGGTCGTGACCGTTTTTGACATGGTTGTTTCGTCAATTGTGCGCATTGGTTTCGAACTTCCTACGCCGGCATTACCCGGACAGGTTCAACGGTCGACGGCCCTGGCCGTCCTCTCAGCTCGCTGGTGCGCGCTCCCGTGGTTGGTGTGTCTTCTGACTCCTTCACCCTAGCGCTGGTTGCGCGCTCGGGTCCTACCGGGGTCGCGGTCACCGCGCCCGGTGGGGGCCATCGCGCCACGCATCGCTGGCGCGATGACCGGGAGCTGGCGCCCGAGTCTGCGGCGGGCCAGGCATAGCTGGCGCTGGGCATCCGCTTAGCGAGCGAGGGCGGCCAGCTCGGCGCGGGTCGAGGCGCCGACCTTGCGCAGCAGGTTGGCCACGTGAAACTTCACTGTGTTCTCGCTGATGGTCAGGGCCTGTGCGATGGCCTTATTGCGCGCCCCAGAGGCGACGAGTTCGAGCACGTCGCGTTCGCGTGGGCTGAGGCCCCAGGCCGCAGCGGCGGTGACGGATGCCGTGGGCGCGTCGAGCGGCAGCGACACGGCCATCTCGGAGCCCCAGCCGGCGGTGGCCTCGACGTTGAGGGTGCCGCTGAGGGCGACGACGCGGGCGGCGAGCTGGCGCACGCTCGGAACCTCGGCATCGAGGTTGCCCGGACCGTCGTCCCGAATGCGGATGAGCAGGTTACTTCCGTCGCAGTCCCACTGCACGCGCACCCGCGCGACCCCGGCCTGTTCGACGAGGGCGAGTACGGCGCCGCGCACGATGGCGCGGGCTTCGTGGGCGACCTCGCCGGGCAATGCCCGACCGTTCACCGGGGGCTCGATGAACTGCACGTCGAGGTCGCCGAAGCGCACGAGCGGGCGCAGGTCGTTCCTGAGGCGTTCGAAGGCGCGGGCGACGGGTTCCTCGGTGAGACTGCGATCGAGGTCGCTCACCGCGCGCAGGGCGACCATCGCGGCGGCGGCGAGTTCGGTGGCCTTCTGTCGGGCGGCGGTGTCACTCGTGCTGCCGGAGCGCAGCACGGCGAGCAGGGATTCCAGCGTGGTGGCGTGTGCGTCGGTGAGGTCGGCGATGAGTTTGGAGCGTTCGGCGGCTGCGCTGCGCGCTGTTTGAACCGGGGAGTTTGCGGGGAGCGTCGGGCGTTTTGCGGTCGTGGCGGATGACGCGGCCGGTTCGGCTGCTCCGGTACCAGCATCAGACCGGAGGGCGGCGGCCGTGCTGCGCGCAGCGGCCTCAGTGGCGGTGGCGCGCACGCCGGGGTTAGATGGAGCGGAAGTCATGCCCCCCAGCCTACCCGGGCCATCCTCGGAACCCACCCAGAGCCATCCGTTTGGGTAGGAAAACCGCTCGTTTGGCGGGCAGCATTCCCACTCGAAGGAGTGGACCATTGAATCATGACCGAAACGACAACCACCCCACTGGCAGCGGATGCCCTCGGCCTCATTTTCGCCGAGAACGGCCGCGTCGTCGAGGCGCTGCGATCGGCATCCGCTTCAGTACTGGATGAGGCGGCAACCCTGCTCGCCGCGGCGCCCCGGGTGTTCGTGCTCGGCGCTGGCCGCTCCGGGCTGGCACTGAAGATGACCGCGATGCGACTCATGCACCTCGGCCTCGACGTGCACGTGGTGGGCGAGGTGACCAGCCCGGCGATCGTGTCGGGCGACGTGCTGCTGGTGGCGAGCGGATCCGGAACGACGGGCGCCATTGTGCGTGCCGCCGAGACGGCTCACGGCGTGGGGGCGAGCATTCTCGCGCTGACCACTGCGCCCGAGTCGTCGCTCGGGCGGCTCGCCGCGGTGACCGTGGTAATTCCCGCGGCTGCCAAGCAGGACCACGCTGGGCAGGTGTCGGCCCAGTACTCGGGCGGCCTGTTCGAGCAGTCGGTGTTGTTCGTCGGCGACGCCCTGTTTCACACGCTCTGGAAGGCGAGCGGTTCCACGGCCGAACAGCTCTGGCCGCGTCACGCCAACCTCGAATAGGGCGCGCACCATTTCCAAAAACTTTCCACTCTTAATTACTAATAGAAAGTAGAATCCCATGAAGCTTCAGGTAGCTATGGACGTACTGACCACCGAAGCGGCGCTCACGCTGGCTGCTCAGGTTGCACCGCACGTCGACATCATCGAGCTCGGCACCCCGCTGATCAAGGCAGAGGGCCTGCGCGCCGTCACCGCGATCAAGAACGCGCACCCCGACAAGATCGTCTTCGCCGACCTCAAGACGATGGATGCCGGCGAGCTCGAAGCCGACATCGCCTTCGCCGCCGGTGCAGACCTCGTAACCGTGCTCGGCACGGCCGGAGACAGCACCATTATCGGAGCTGTCGCCGCCGCGACCAAGCACGGCAAGGGCATCGTCGTTGACCTCATCGGCGTTGCCGACAAGGTCACCCGCGCCCGCGAGGTCACCGCGCTCGGTGCCCAGTTCGTCGAGATGCACGCTGGACTCGACGAGCAGGCCGAGCCCGGCTTCTCGCTCGCCACACTGCTCAACCAGGGCGAGACCGCCAAGGTTCCGTTCTCCCTTGCCGGCGGCGTGAACCTGTCGACCATCGCTTCGGTGCAGCGCGCCGGAGCAACGGTCGCCGTTGCCGGCGGAGCAATCTACGGCGCCAAAGACCCGGCTGCAGCTGCTGCCGCCCTTCGCGCCGCGATTATCTAGTCACTCGCGTTCTCTGGTGCCGTCCCGCTTCTGCGGGGCGGCACTTTTGCGTTAAGCGGATGCCCCTGCCGGGTGACGAGAAATCCGACCGGGCCCGGGCCCGGAAACCGGGCCCATGTTGGATCATGGGCCCACGTCCCGGGCCCGGTCGACGGGGGCATCCTGCACGCATGGGCCCAGGTTCCGGGCCCGGGCCTCGGGGCACGTGTTTCGCGGGACCTGCGTCAGTGCGCGGGGGTGTGCCGCCTCCCGCGTAGCGGCGCAACCCCCGCGTAGCGTGACGCGGATGGGGCAACCCGCGAACAGAGCGGATGCCGCGCCCCGGCCTGTCGGTGGGCGCGGCTAGGCTGGTGGCGCCCAGACTAGTTGGCGGCATCGTCGCCGCGAGAGGACGCCACCCATGACCAGCAGCCACGCATGAGCAGCACCATTTTCGACCGGGCCCGGCCAGCGGCATCCGTTGTTAAAACCTCGCTCACGGGAACACGCCTGGGCTCGTTTTGGCTCGAGGACCTCGAGCCGCGTACCGGCTATCCAGCGCTCACCGGCGACCTGCGCTGCAACCTCGCGATCGTTGGCGGCGGCTACCTCGGACTGTGGAGTGCGGTGCTGGCCAAGCAGCAAAACCCTGATGCGAGGGTGCTTTTGTTGGAGGCGCGCACGGTCGGCTGGGCGGCATCCGGTCGCAATGGCGGCTTCTGCGAGGCGAGCCTGACCCACGGTGACGACAACGGGCGCAGTCGCTGGCCGAAAGAGATCGACCGACTGACCGAACTGGGCAACGAGAACCTCGACGAGATCGAACGAGCGGTGGCAGACCTCGGCATCGACTGCGATTTTGAACGCACCGGATCCATCGACCTCGCCATCGAAGAGCATCAGATTGAGTGGCTGCGCGAAGAGCCGACCGGCGAAAACGTGGTGTTTCTCGACGAGTCCGCAGTGCGGGCCGAGGTCGCGTCACCGACCTACCTCGCCGGCGTCTGGCACCGGCGCAGCACCGCCCTCGTGCATCCGGGCAAGCTCGCCGCCGAACTGGCGCGCGTGGCGACCGACCTTGGAGTGGAGATCTTCGAGCACTCGCTCGTGCAGAGCGTGGACACGGCCCGACATCGGCCGGCCCAGGGCGCCCGGGTAGTGACCGCGGGCGGCACCGTGACCGCCCAGAAGGTCGCGCTCGCCACCAATGTTTTTCCCTCGCTGCTCAAACGCAACAAACTCGCGACCGTTCCGGTCTACGACTACGTGCTAATGACCGAACCGCTCGATGCGAGCCAGCTCGCCGCGATCGGCTGGCAGAATCGGCAGGGCCTAAGCGACCTCGCCAACCAGTTTCACTACTACCGGCTGAGCGCCGACAACCGCATTCTGTTTGGCGGTTACGACGCTGTGTATCACTACGGCCGCAAAGTGCGCACCGGTTACGAGAACCGGCCGGAGACATTCGAGAAGCTGAGCCGCCACTTTTTCACCACGTTTCCGCAGCTGGCCGGGATGCGGTTCAGCCACAAATGGGCCGGCGCCATCGACACGTCCACGCAGTTCTGCGCCTTCTTCGGCCAAGCACGCGGCGGGCGCATCAGCTATGCGGCCGGCTTCACCGGACTCGGTGTTGGTGCCACGCACTTCGCGGCGCAGGTCATGCTCGACCAGCTCGCCGATCGCACCACGGACCGCACTGAACTGGCCATGGTGCGGGGGCGTCCGCTTTCGTTCCCACCGGAGCCGATCGCATCCGCTGGAATTCAGGCGACGCGCTGGGCGCTGAACCGTGCCGACCACAACCGCGGAAAGCGCAACGCCCTGCTCAAGACCCTCGACGCGCTCGGGCTCGGCTTCGACTCCTAGCCGCTAGGGATTTAGCCGAGCAGCAGCTTGCGAAGCTGGTCGGTCGAGTGCACGACCGCGGTCGCCGCCTCGAGCCTCGGCGGGGGAGCCGAAGCCCCATTCCACCAGAATCGTCGGGATGCCATTGGCCTGCGCGCCGATGGCGTCGTAGCTGCGGTCACGCCGTCGGGGCCGCTCGACGACGTTCTGGACGACGGCGGGAACCGCGGTGGGGTACTACGCAGTTCTGCAGTACTAGATGCTGCGGTGGTCCCGTACCGCTAGTTCAAGGGCCTCAAGGCCGGGCGCGACCGCTGCATCCACCGCCATCGGGTCGGTGAAGTTGAGTTGCTGCATCTCGTCCGGTGCGGTGTTGATGTCGTGCTCGCCAGCCTCCAGCGCAGCAATCATGTCGGTGATGACGTCACCCAGACTGCGGCGTCCCCATCCGAGTTCGGCGCCGGCGTTCTGTGACGCCATCATGGCCGTGTCGGTCGCACCGGGATAGACGGTCGCAACATGCACGCCCGTTCCGATCAACTCGCGGCGAAGCGCCTCGCTGAACTGCGCAATGCCCGACTTCGTCGCCGCATAGACCGAATAGAACGGCATCGCCACGAGCGCAATCCCGCTGGAAATGTTCACGAGGATACTGCCGCGTCCCTTCCCGCTCTGCAAAAGCGCAGGCAGCAGGGTCTTGGTCAGCAAGATCGGGGCGGTCAGATTCAGATCGATCATCGAGTGAACATCCGCATCACTGGACAATTCAAGCCTGCCCGCGCGCACATTGCCGGCGTTGTTGACGAGGAGGTCAACGACGCTCCAGGACGCAACCGTCTGCGCGATTCTCTCCACGGCGCCAGGCTGAGTCAGGTCTTCGACCAGGATCTCGGTCGTTCCGCCCTCGGCGGCCACGAGGCGTGCGGTTTCTGTGAGCGTCGCCAGCTGTCGGCCAACCAGCAGCAGGTGGCCACCACGGCGACCGAATTCGAGCGCGAGTGCCCGACCGATGCCCTGCCCTGCGCCCGTGATGATTCCGCGCCGATTGGTGAGATCCAGATTGTTTATGCCCATGAGCTGACTTCTTTCCGTTGATTCTGGCTGGATGACAGCGGCCGTACTTCCCGACCACCCTCATACGTGCGTGCATGACAACCGGACACCACCATGTTTTATTTCTCCTGCACCGTCCAGCGACTTCTTGCCCATACGTCACCGCGGCAACCGATAGCAAGCCCTCAGCAGGCGCGAGCGATGACTCAGCTCCGTCTCTTCATCATTGTCTCTCCGCGGCGCATTCTTGGTTTCGGCGAGTGCGCGGATACAAGCTGGCGCGGCTCATCGCCTGGGTCTCGACAGCGGAGGCAATCGTCTTGCCCGAAGTGCCCAACGTACGGACGGCGTCGATCTCCACAGGGAACATTGCGACCCGTGGCGATCGCCCGGGAGCGCCGCATTGCGTGGGCGAACTACTCCGGTCGGCTTCGACTCGTAGCCGCCCGCGCAGCCGACACCTTAGCCGAGCAGCAATTTGCCGAGCTGGTCGGTCGAGTGCACGACGGCGGTCGCCCCGGTGGCCTCGGCCGGCGAGCCGTAGCCCCACTCCACCAGAATCGCGGGAATGTCGTTCGCCTGCGCGCCAATGGCGTCGTAGCTGCGGTCGCCGACCAGGACGGCTCCGCTGGTGTCGACGCCGGTTGCCGCCAGGCGGGCGAGCGCCTCTGCGACGATGTCGGCCTTGTTGCTGCGGGTGTCGTCGGCGGAGGCACCGACGGTGGCCGTGAAGTACTTGGCGAGGTCGAAGTGCGTGAGAATAGCGATCGCACTGAGCTCGGGCTTGCTGGTGGCCAGGGCGAGCGGAATTCCGGCCGCGTGGATACGTTCGAGCAGGCCGGCGACGCCGGGAAAGACAGCCGTGTCGAGCGCGGCGGCGCCGTGGTACTCGGCGCGGTAGACGGCGATGGCTTCGACGGCTTCGGCGGGGGTCATGCCAGCGTATTCCTGAAAGGCGTCGAACATGGGCGGGCCGACGTAGGCGAGCAGTTGGGCAGCGGAGGGCACCGGTCGGCCGAGCAGCGTAAACGTGCGGGCCAGAGAGCTGGTGATGGCCGGGGCGGAATCAGTGATGGTTCCGTCGAGGTCGAAGAGAATGGCGCTCCAAGTGCGCGTCAATGTTGCGTTCATTCGGCATAGCTTAGGCGGTCAGCCGAAAAAGTGTCCCATTTACCCATTTTCTCAGCTTTCGCACGGTTAGTGAGGCGCTAGCCTTTTCGTTCCCCCTCACAAAGGAATCCGTATGACGCTGTCTCCGCCCGCCCGCCTGATCTACGGATGCATGGGACTCGGCGGCGACTGGACGCCCGGGCCGGTCACCCCGGCCGCTATCGATCAGGCCGCAGCGGCGGTCGAGGCCGCGCTGTCCATCGGCATAACGGTGTTCGACCACGCCGACATTTACCGCTTTGGCAAGGCGGAGCATGTGTTCGGTGAGGTTCTGAAACGCTCGCCGGGACTGCGCGATCGCATTGAGATTCAGACGAAGTGCGGCATCCGCTTGGATGCAGAGCACGCTCCCTACGACCTCGGGGCGATCGTGGCGCGCGTCGACGACAGCCTCGCGCGCCTGGGCGTTGACTACGTCGACACGCTGCTGCTGCACCGGCCCGATCCGTTGCTCGAACCCGCCGTTGTCGCCGCGGCGGTGACCGACCTGCACGCCGCCGGAAAAATTCGCGCGCTCGGCGTCTCGAACATGTCGGGGGCGCAGATCGCGTTCCTCCAGCGCGAGGTCGACCTGCCGATCGTGGTGAACCAGCTTGAGATGAGCCTGCTCAAGCGTGACTGGGTCGACAGCCCGGTGCTGGTCAACCACCCGGACGGCGCCGACAACACCTTTCCGCACGGCACGCTCGAGTACTGCGCGAGCAATGGCGTGCGGCTGCAGGCCTGGGGCGCACTCGCGCAGGGCCGGTATTCCGGGGCGACGGGCACGGCGGCCGAGGAGGCGGCATCCGCTTTGGTGCAGACGCTGGCCGAGGTGAAGAACACGACCCGCGAGGCCATCGTTCTCGGCTGGCTGATGCGGCACCGCGCGCACATCGACCCCGTCCTCGGATCGAGCGATCCGGCGCGCATTCGGGCCTGCGGGGATGCAGCCGCGCAGGCAGCGGCGATGACCCGCGACGAGTGGTTCGCGCTGTACCTTGCGGCCCGCGGGCGCCCGCTGCCCTAAAAGAGTTTCGAGGCCGTATCGTCGAGGCCGCGCATGGCGTCATAGTCGAGCAGCAGACAGCGGATGCCGCGATCCTCCGCCAACTTGCGGGCCTGCGGTTTGATCGTCTGCGCGGCAAAAACCCCACTGACCGGCGCCAAATGCGGGTCGCGATTCATGAGTTCGAGGTAGCGCGTGAGCTGTTCCACCCCGTCGATATCACCATTTCGCTTGAGTTCTACCGCGACAGATCGGCCGGCGGCATCCTGCGCGAGGATATCGACCGGTCCGATGGCGGTCATGTACTCGCGGCGCACGAAGGTGAAACCCTCGCCGAGCAGATGAATGTGCTCGGCCAACAGCTTCTGCAGGTGCGACTCCGCGCCGTCCTTGATCAGGCCGGGGTCGAAGCCGAGTTCGTGGGCCGAGTCGTGCTGCACGTCGTAGACGCTGACCACGAGTTGGTCGGCGGTCTTGGCGTGGGTGACCGTCCAGAGGGCGGTGATGCCGGCATCCGCTTGATCGCCGTCGGGCTCGGAGATGGCGATCGAGCAGGGTGGGCTCATCCAGTTCAGCGGTTTGTAGGAGCCGCCGTCGGAGTGCACGAGCACGCTGCCATCGGACTTGATCATCAGCAGGCGGGTGGCCAGCGGCAGGTGCGCGCTGAGACGCCCGGCATAGTCAACGGAGCATTTCGCAATTACAAGGCGCACTGGACGAGTTTATCCTGGTCGCCTTCGGCCTCTCATCGGCACGGGCCTCGGCGACCGCGCTCACGGGTCGGGCGGCTCAGAAAACTCGCATTGCGATCTCGGCCGGGGCGGCGAGTAGCGCCGCTATCTCGTCGTCGAGTCGCACCAGCGTGATCGAGGCACCGGCCATGTCGAGCGAGGTGCAGTACTCGCCGACATAGTTACGTCCCACGGTCATGCCCAGCGCGGTGAGCCGCTTGTGGATGATCCCGTAGAGAATGTACAGCTCACTGATCGGCGTGCCGCCGAGGCCGTTCACCATCACGGCGACCCGGTCCCCGCTGACGAATGGCAGGTCGGGAACGATCGCGCTGAGCAGCTCGTCCACGATCTCGTCGGCGGGCATCCATTTGGCCCGGCGTCGCCCCGGTTCGCCGTGGATGCCGACGCCGATCTCGATCTCGTCGTCGCCGAGGGCAAACAGGGGTTCCCCCCGGGCGGGAGGAGTGCAGGCCGTCAGCGCGACACCCATGGTGCGGGTGACGGAGTTGACCTTTTCGCCGATGCGCACCAGCTCGTCGAGGTCGGCACCGGACTCCGCCGCGGCTCCAACGGCCTTCATCACGAAGAAGTTGCCGGCCACTCCGCGGCGGCCGACGGTGTAGGTGGAGTCCTGCACCGACACGTCATCGTCGATGAACAGCGTGCGCACCTGGATGCCGTCGGCGCTGGATGCCTCCTCGGCCATCTCGAACGCCATCCGGTCTCCGGTGTAGTTGTTGACCAGGAGCAGCACCCCCTTGTCGGAGGCGAGGAGCTTGGTGGACTCGATAATGAAGTCGATCGGCGGGGCGGCAAAGACGTCTCCAGGGCACGCGCCGTCCAGCATCCCCTTACCGACCGTCATCACGTGGGCTGGCTCATGGCCGGAGCCGGAGCCCTGAATGATGGTGACCTTGTCGTGGTTGGGGGCATCCGCTCGATGGATGAGGTGATATTCGGGAACGTAGCGCAGGGTGTCGGGGTTCGCGAGCGCGATGCCCTCGAGCATCTCGGGAACGAACTGCTGGGGGTCGTTGATGAACTTCTTCATGATGTCTCCACGTCGTTGTCGGGATCGGATGGTTATCGGTGGGCTAGTTGGCCCAGGTTCGGGCGAGGCGCTCGACCAGCACCGCAATGGCGATCGCGCCGGCGTCGGGCGATCCCACGCTGCGCTCGCCGGTGTAGCTCGCGCGCCCGCGCCGGGCCTGGAGCAGGCTCGTGGCTTGTGCGGCCGCCCGAGCGGAGACCGCCATCTTGCCCAGAGCAGTCTTGGCGTCGTCGCCGGCCGCAAATGCGGCCTCGAGCGTGTCGACGGCGGGCACGAAAGCATCGAGCAGGGTTTTGTCACCGACATCGGACTTACCGCGGTACTTGATCCCTTCGATGGCCGCGCGCAGCGCGGTGATGGTGTCCGCCGGGCTGATCTCGTTTCGGCCCTTGAGCGCGGTGCCGGCGCGCAGGAATGCCGTTCCCCAGAGCGGCCCCGACGTTCCCCCGATGGTGCTGGTGATGACGATCGCGATCTTGCTCAGGAACACCCCGGGGTCCGTGCGGTCAACGCCGTCCCAGCCGGAGAGCACAACCTCGAAACCGCGGGCCAGGGAGTAGCCGAAGTCCCCGTCACCGACAACTGAGTCAAGTTCGCCGAAGTATTTCTCGTTGACGAGGGCCTCCTCGGCGATGGAGCGCACCACGAATTCAGTCGCGTTCAGGGA
This sequence comes from Cryobacterium sp. TMS1-13-1, assembly GCF_004403125.1. Taxonomy (NCBI): domain Bacteria; kingdom Bacillati; phylum Actinomycetota; class Actinomycetes; order Micrococcales; family Microbacteriaceae; genus Cryobacterium; species Cryobacterium sp. TMS1-13-1. The sequence goes on from NZ_SOGX01000008.1 coordinate 243,829, forward strand.
ACTGGTCATGATTCTTCCTCCTGGTTGGGGGCGCGCAGCAGCATCGAAAGGTCGCCCAGCGTCACGAAACCGTTCGGCACCACGCCGGCAGGAGAGCCCAGCACGGTTGCGAGTTCGCCATCCGGGTCGCCGAGCGAGGTGACGACGAGGGCAGCACCGTCAAAGTTCTCATCGACGGTGTAACTGCTCACTGTGACGAGGGTGCGCAACCCGGCAGCGCGGGCGGCGCGCAGGCCGTTGTTACTGTCCTCGATGACGATCGCCTCGTCGGTGCTCACGCCGAGGTGCTCCAAGGCATAGGCGTAGATGTCCGGCGCAGGTTTCTTGGCGGCCACGATGTCTCCCGCGAATACCTGGAACTGCGCGGCCAGGGACTCGCCCACCGCGTGGGTTAGCACTGCCCGCACGGAGGGTTCGGCCGAGGTTGAGGCGACCGCGAGCATCCAGCCGGCAGCAGCCGCCTCGGCGACGATCCGGGCGATCCCCGGGCGGGCGGGCAGCGCTCCGACAGCGATCAGGTCGGTGTAAATCTGGGTCTTGCGCCGATGCCAGGTGGCGACGGTTTCTTGTTGCCGGGCCGGATCGGCGGGAAGATTGGCCGCCTGAACGAAGTCCGGCGTGAGCAGGCTCGTAAGGCGTTCCTTGCCACCGCCGATCAGCAACTTCTCGGCGTAATCCTCCTCGCTCCAGTGCACGGGCAGTCCGAACTCCGCGAAGCTAGCGTTGAAGGCGGGCAGGTGTCCGTGGCGTTCGGTGTCGGCGAGTACGCCGTCGCAGTCGAAGATCAGTGCCGGCATCGCTTACCAAGCCTGGCCGGCCGAGCCGAACGTGCGGGCCAGGCCCGTTGTGAGGTCGACGACATCACCACTCACAGCGCGAAAAAGCGTCGGCGGGTCCCATGTGTCGGCCTCTTCGGCGAACCGCAGGTTAGCCAGGGTGGATTGCAGATAGGTCACCTTGAGGGCGGTAGAGATGTTCACCTTGGAACAGCCGCGCTGGATCAGGTCGTGGAATTGGGCGTCCGTCATTCCGGTGCCGCCGTGCAGGGCGATGGGTATTGGATGCGCCGCCACCAGATCGCTGACCCGGTCGAAGTCCAAAACGGGTTTCGATTTGTAGACGCCGTGGGCGTTGCCGATGGACGGAGCGAAGACATCGACGCCGGTCGCTTCAATGAACGCGAGGGATACGTCAAGGGTCTGCCGCGCCGCGGTCTGATCGGAGCCGACACCGTCTTCGACGCCGGTGATGGATTCAATCTCACCCTCGACATGGGCTCCGTAGCCTCGGGCCTCCTTGACCACCTCAATGGTTTGGCGCTGGTTCTCGGCCACGGGCAGCTGGGACGCGTCGAAGAGCACCGAGTTCCAGCCGATGGCCAGGCACTCGCTGATCACGTCACGGTCGGGGCAGTGGTCGAGGTGCAGGGCGACGGGCACGTCAATGTCGGCGGTCATGGATTGCCACATAGCGAACAGCACCTTCGCGCCGATCGAGCGCACGGTCTTGACCGACGTCTGCACGATGATCGGCGAGCGAACTTCGACTGCGGCAGCCAGCACCCCCTGCATGGTGAGGTCGTTGAACACGTTGACAGCAGGCACGCCGTAGCGGGCATTGAACGCCCGGTCGACGATTTCCTTCAGGGAAACAACTGGCACGACGGCCTCCTTTGGCTTCGTCTCACGTTAAACCGGCACGCGCATCGCGCGCTATCGGGGAGTCCCCCCATTCGCTTTGGGGGAAATCCCTGGTCGTCGTCGGCATCCGTTCAGGAATGATGCGGATGGGCCAGCCCGGCCAGCATTGTGCGGTTGGCTGCTCCCGTCTTCCTGAGGATCGTGCCGACGTGTTTTTCGACGGTTTTTACCGAGATGCCAAGCTCCGTACCGATCTGCTTGTCCCGGAGTCCGCCCTCCACCAGCCGGCGCACCTCCCGCTCGCGGGACGTGAGGAGGGCGGGATCGGCCGGTTCGCCCCACATTTCCAGTAGGGAGCGCGACAGAACAGCATCGCCGGCAACGGCCGAGTCGACCGCTCGCACGAGCGAATGCCCCTCGGCGGATCGGTTCAGGAACCCGCGGGCGCCAGAGTGGGCCGCGCGCCGGATTCGTTCGTCGTGTGGGTCTCCGACCAGGAGCACGACGGCCGTGCCCGGACTGGTGCGAGCCAGCGCCTCGATCAGGTCGGCGCCTGGCAGGTCGACCAGATCGATGTCAGTGACCACGACGTCGGGCTGCAGATACCGTGCCGCAGCGAGGGCGCCGGCAGCGTCGCCGCACTCGGCGATCACCTGGATGCCCGTCCCCTCCTGCGTGAGCAGGTGCACCAAGCCGGCGCGGATCACCGGTCGTTCGTGCATGACGAGCACCCGATGGGGGTGTGCCTCGGTCAGGCGCCCGATCGATACGTGCGTCGGTCTGCACGGATCGTCGCCGCCCGGCAGCCCGAATCCGTGGGCCAGCGCTGCGCGCTCGGACGTGTGAAACTCGGCCAGATTGATGTTGACCTCGATGGCCACGGTGTGCAGACGGAAGTCGGCGATGGCGGCGGCCGCCTGAGCGGCGAAACGTTCGAGTATCCGGGCGTCCTGGCTGGTGAAGAGGCGCTCGGAGGTATTGGCAAAGACCACGCAGGCGCCGATGACCCCGGAAGGAAGCCTGATCGGCACGCCGATGACCGGGCGCTGGTAGCGGGCGTCGTCCCGGCCGAGATGACCGCCCGGCACTTTGGAGTACTCACTGAACACAACGGATCCACCGGCTCGCACGACTGCTCCGGTGACGCCTTCATCCAGTGAGAAGACTTGGCCAGCCCGGCATTCGTCGCCGAGGTCGACCTCTTTGCGGTAGACCTGAGCGGTCTCATCGATAGTGCAGATCGATCCCATGGCGCATCCCAGCAACTGGGCGGCGCGCAGCAGGATCCGTTCCAGCAGAGGTCCGAGCCCGGTATCACCGGCCGGCCCCGTAGCCAGGAACAGGGCTACTTCATCGCCGGGCTCATCGGTCTGCGACCGAGGGGCATTACGAGGGGTCGGCAGGTGAGTCGGGGTCGGGCCCATCGTATTCTCGTCTCTGAGTGTGCAAGCCAGCCTGGTTCCGTAGACAGCACTTCACCCTATGGGCCTGTCCCCCCTTGGCGCTAGCGGCGGGTGCTTCGATGTGGCGAGGAACCACACCAGCCGACGTAGCCTTCTGCGTCGTGACTCATGCGGCGTGGGGCCGTGCCGCCGGGGCCGCCAGCCCGGCCAGCACCATGAGCACCAAAACCAGGTAGAGGGCGTTGAGAATGCCCCAGGTCTCACCGAGCAGTCCGAGCACGGGCGGTCCGACCAAAAAGGCGAAGTAGCCGATGATGGCCACGGCGCTCACTCGAGCCGCCGCGTTCTTGCTGTCGTCGGCAGCCGCCGACATGCCTACCGGAAAGCCGAGCGAGGCGCCGATACCCCAGAGCAGCGTTCCGACAATAACGAGTGGGGTGGTCGGTGCGAGGATGAACAACACGAGTCCCGCAATGCCCACGACGGCGCAGGCGCGCAGCACCTGAACCCGGCCGAACCGGTCGAGCAGCGGTCCGCCGATGACGCGGCCCACGGTCATGGCGGCTACGAAGACGCCGAAGACGATCGCGCCGTCGGTGTTGCTGAGGCCGTGACCGTCGACCGAGGCGAGAGCGAGCCAGTCGTTGGCCGAGCCCTCGGCAAAGGTCATGCCGAGCACGATGAGGCCGATCAGAAGCAGCTTGCGGTCGCGCCAGACGGCGAAACTGTCATGCAGGCGTTCGCGCCAGGTTTGCGTGGGGGCATCCTCTTCGGTGTTATCGACGACCGACGGAAGAAAACGCACGGCCACGACGATCGTGCCCAAAATCAGCACGGCCATGACCAACAGATGCCAGAACACTGAAACCTGCCAAGCGGATGCCGCGGCGCCACCGAGGGCGCCGATCACCGTGCCGAGGCTGAAACAGGCGTGCATGAGCGGCATGAGCGTGCGGCCGATGGCGCGTTCAGCCGCGGCGCCCTCGACGTTCATCATGACGTCGACGGATCCCATGCCGATTCCGAACAGGGCGAGGGCCGCGAACACGAACGGGGCCGAGGGCACGACGCTGACACCGGTGCCCATGAGCACGAGCCCGGAGGCTGATAGCGAGACGCTGAGCAGCATGGCCCGGCGGGCGCCGAGGCGATTGAGCAGGCCCGCGGCTATCAGCAGGCCGATGACCGAGCCGGCGGAGAGCCCGAAGATGAGCAGGCCGACCTGGGCGGTATCGAGCCCGAGTCCGTCGCGCACGGCGGGTACCCGCGACATCCAGCTGGCGAGGCCGAGGCCCGACACGAAGAACGCTGCGAAGACGGCATTGCGCCAGCCGAGCAGGGCGGGGCGCGTGGGCGCGATCGCGACGGCGGGGAAAGCGGCGCGGGAGTCAGCGGGGGTGACCACAATAGGCCTCACGGTTCCTGGGGCGGACGGCCTCGATTCGAGACGGGCGAATACGTCAAAGGTACAACGAGTGCCGCCCGAACGATTTACTCAGATGCTGCGGTGGTCTCGAACCGCGGATTCCAAATCTGCGAGCCCGGGGGCCATCGCGGCATCGACGGCCATGGGGTCGGAGATGTTGAGCTCCTGCATGCCACGCCGGCTTTCGGGGGTCGTATTGATTTCGTGATCGCCAGCCTCAAGCCCGGCCAGCACATCGGCAATGACGTCGTCGAGGGATCGACGCTCCCAGCCCAAGTCGGCGCCGGCGTTCTGAGAGGACATCATGTCCGTATCCGTCGCGCCCGGGTAGACGGTGGTCACGTGCACTCCCAATCCGGTCAGTTCGCGCCTTAAGGATTCTCCGAACCGAGCCAGGCCGGCCTTGGTGGCGGCATAGACGGAATAAAACGGCATGCCGACGAGGGCGATTCCGCTGGATATGTTCAGAACAATGCTGTCTCGGTCGGTGCTAGCGCGAAGACGCGGCAACAGAGCCCGGGTCAGAAGCACGGGGGCAACGAGGTTGAGATCGATCATGGATCGAAGGTCGGCCTCGGTGGTCAATTCGAGCCGCCCGGCACGCACGTTGCCGGCATTGTTCACGAGCAGGTCCACGGAGGACCACGACTCGACGGCCTCAGAAACTCGGTCAACGCTATTGGGCAGGGTGAGATCCTGCGTCAAGACTTCGGACGTGCCGCCGGCGGCTTCGACCAGTCGAGCTGTCCCGACCAACGTTGACTCTTTCCTCCCCACCAGGAGTAGGTGTGCGCCGCGCGATCCGAATTCAACGGCCAGGGCCCGCCCTATTCCCTGCCCCGCTCCGGTGATGATGCCGTGTCGGTTGATTAGATCCACAGTAATGATTCCTTCGTATCGGACGAGACAGGCAGCGAGTGCCTGAACCGCATCGCTCCGTTGAGTCAGCGGTCTGCTGACGCGGGCTATTCCCCGCGCTTTCCGCCACAGATCGGGCGTCGTAGCAATCGAGACCGGCGGCTTGCCCGAGTCGAGCGGATCCACGATTCGCTCCGTTGATGAAGTTAGCGTAGCCTTACCTTAGCCAATAAAAACCCTGTCCTTGGAGTCACATGCGCATCCCGCTCTCCCTCGCCGCCCTCGTTGCCGGCGCCACTGTTCTTGCCCTCGCCGGGTGCACCCAAGCCGCCGAGCCAACGGCAGAAGGGGCCACGAGCGACGGCGCCTTCACGCTCTACTCCGGTCGCGACGAAGCGCTCATCCAGCCGCTCATCGACCAGTTTGAAGAGCAGAGCGGCATCAGCGTCGAGGTTCGTTACGGCAACACCGCCGAGCTCGGCGCGTTGCTGCTCGAGGAGGGCGACGCCACGCCCGCCCAGGTCTTCCTCGCGCAGGACGCCGGAGCGCTCGGTGCTCTCGCCAACGCCGACCTGTTTGCCACGCTTCCCGCCGAGACGACCGACGCGGTCCCGGTCGGATTCACCTCGACCGACGGCACCTGGGTCGGCGTCACCGGCCGGGCCCGCGTGATCGCCTACGACAGCGAGGCGATGAGCGCGGCCGAGGTGCCAACATCCGTTGACGCCTTCACCGACCCGGCGTGGGCCGGAAAATTCGGAATCGCGCCGACCAATGCGAGCTTCCAGGCCTTCGTCACCGCCTACCGTGTGCTGAACGGCGAAGAAGCCGCCGATGAGTGGGTCGCCGCCATCGCCGCGAACAGCCCGGTCATCTTCGACAACAACCGCGCCATTCTCGCCGCCGTCAATGACGGTGTGATCGAGGCCGGACTGCTCAATCACTACTACTGGTTTGCCATGGCCGCCGAGACCGGCGAAGAAAACATGCGTGCTCAGCTCTCCTACCCCGAGGCTGGAGACGCTGGATCCATCGTGAACGTGGCCGGGGCCGGCCTGCTGGCCGGAGCAGCCGAAGACGCCGACGCGCTCGAATTCATCGACTACCTGGTCGGCGCGAAGGCGCAGCAGTACTTCGTGGATGAGACATTCGAGTACCCGTTGATCGCTGGCATCGATGCCCCGGCTGGCCTGCCGGCGCTCGACTCGCTGGTTAACCCCGACCTCGACCTCGCCGACCTGGAGACCCTCGAAGACACCCAGACCCTGCTGGGCAAGCACGGCCTGATCTAATATTAAAGCAGTGAAGGCGCGGTTGCGGGCTCAGGTCGGCAGCCGCGCCCTACCCTTTACCAAAGCGGATGCCCCGGCGCCCGCCCGGTCTCGGAGCGCCAGCCGCTGCGGAGAGCTGCGCCCGACGCCACAGCTGGCCGCTCCCCGAGCCGCCCGATCACCCGGGCCGCGCGCATGACCGAACTACTGATCCCACCGCCGGAAACGGCCGCGCCCCGCGCGCCAGCCCGGTACCGCTTCGGTGCCCCGCCCTGGCTGCTGGCGGTCGCTACGCTCTGCGCCGCAACTGCCGCCATCCCGCTGGTCTACCTGGTGGTGCGCACGACCGAGGCCGGTCTGACCGAACTCCTCGATACCCTCGTGCGCCCGCGAGTGCTGCAGCTCACGATCAACACCGCGCTTCTCGCCGCAGCCGTCACCCTGTCCGCTCTCGTGCTCGGCACGATCTGCGCCTGGATCCTCACTCGCATTCGCTTGCCGTTCCAACGCACGCTCCTACTGGTATCGGCGCTGCCACTCGCGGTGCCGAGCTACCTCGCCGCCTACGGCTGGCTGGTGTGGTTTCCGCACCTTAACGGCTTCTGGGCCAGCTGGTTCGTCATGACCATGGTCTGCACCCCCTACGTGACGCTGCCGGTCGCGGCGGCGCTGCGCGGGGCATCCGCTGATCTGGAATTGGTGGCCCGCACCCTGGGTCGCGGTCCGCTGCGGGCCTTTGCGGCGGCGACCTGGCCGCAGATTCGCCCGGCCGCGATTGCCGGCGCGCTGTTGGTCTGCCTCTACTCGCTGAGCGATTTCGGGCTCGTCTCGATGCTGCGTTTGCAGACGCTGACCTGGGGAATCAACGCCGCCTACGGCGCAAGCTTCGACCGCAACCAGGCCGCGCTGCTCGCCCTCGTGCTCGTGGTGCTCGCCCTCGTGGTCGTGGCCGGCGAACGCCGCAGCCGCCGTCAGGTGGCCAGCGTTCCCGGTCGCAGCACCATGCCTTCCCGCGCGCCCGGCCGCAATGGGCCCTTCTACGTGGCAGTGCTCGTTGCCGCGCCGCTGGCCGGGGTCGTGGTTCCCGTGGTCGGGCTGCTCAGCCGGCTGATCGAGGCCGAAACCCTGCGCGCCATCGACGTTCCCCGGCTGCTCGAGGCGGTCGGTTCGACCCTCGGGATCGCCCTCGCCGCCGCCGTGGTCGCCGTGCTCGTGGCGCTGCCGATCGCGGCGCTCGCGGCCCGCTACTCCGGTCGCCTGGTCGCCGTGATCGAGGCCGTCGGGTTTCTCGGCCACGCCCTGCCCGGCATCGTCGTGGGTCTCTCGCTCGTATTCTTCGCGCTCGCCGCGGTTCCGATGTTCTACCAAACCTCCGTCGTGCTCGTCTTTGCCTACGTCGTTCTGTTCATGCCGCGGGCGATCGGCAGCGTGCGCAGCGGCATCGCGGCGGTGCCGACGAGCCTCGGCGATGTCTCCCGCATGCTCGGCCTGTCACCGTTTCAGACCTGGTGGCGGGTCACCGCGCGCCTCGCCCTGCCCGGCATCGCGATCGGTGCACTGCTTGTGGCCATCTCGGCCATGAAAGAATTACCAGCGACGCTGCTGCTGCGGCCGACGGGCGTGTCCACGCTCGCCACCGAGTTGTGGAGTCGCACGGCACTGTTCGAGTTCGGCGCTGCGGCGCCCTACGCTGCGGCGCTCGTGCTCGTGGCGATGGTGCCCGCGGTGCTGCTCTCCGGCATCCGCGGCACAGCAAGGGAGAACTAGTGGGCTGGGTAACGATCGAGGCGCTCCGCGTCGCCTACGGTGACCGCCGCGTGCTTGACGACGTCAGTTTGCGCATTCCGCGCGGCTCGCTCGTGGCCGTTCTCGGTCCAAGCGGATGCGGCAAGACCACGCTCCTGCGCGCCGTCGCGGGTTTATTGCCGGTCACCTCCGGCACCATCAGCGTCGGTGGACGCCTCGTCACCGGCCCCGGCGTGCAGCGGGCTCCGGAGAAACGCGGAATGGGCTGGGTTCCTCAGGATGCCTCGCTGTTTCCGCACCTCACGGTCGGCGAGAACATCGGCTTCGGGCTGCCGCGCACGAAGCAGAACGACGATCTCTACTGCGAACCGGGCGAGGTTCCGAGCCGAGTCGCCGGGCTCCTTGCCGGACTCACGCAGCGGGGGCGCGCGAACCGCACACGACCGGCCTCGCTGAGAGCCGGTGCGGCGCTGCCCGCGAACCCGCGCACAGTTTCGTTGGCGCACCACCCAGCCGCGCCGGGGCACAACCACCTCGCACCCGCACCGATCACATCCGACCGCGATCGCCAGACCAGCCGCGCGGCCCGCATCGCAGAGCTCGCCACCCTCGTTGGCCTCGCCGAACTCGTCGATCGCGCCCCCTCCCAGCTCTCCGGCGGACAGGCCCAACGGGTCTCGTTGGCACGGGCGCTCGCCCCGCGGCCCGACCTGATGCTGCTCGACGAGCCGTTCGCCGCCCTCGACCCGCTGCTGCGCTCCGCCCTGCGCACCGAGGTCGCGGCCCTGCTGCGCGGCCAGCACAACACGAGCCTGCTCGTGACGCACGACCAGGAGGAGGCGCTGTCGCTGGCCGACTTCGTCGCCGTGATGCGCGGCGGCGAGATTTTGCAGTTCGGCACGCCAGCGGATGTCTACGAGCGCCCGGTCAATCCGTGGGTCGCCGGCTTCGTCGGCGATACCGTCGAGCTCGATGGTTTGTGGCGGGGCGGCCGGGTCGAGTGTGCCCTCGGCTCGCTCGCGGCGGACTGGATGGGCGCGCAGGCAGTGCCAGCGCAGCCGTCGGGTGCGCCGAGGGGCGAGCGGACCGCAGCATCCGCTCCCGCCGACGGAACGGGCGTGTGCGTGCTGCTGCGTCCGGAATGGCTGACCCTGGGCGCTCGGGGTTCGGCCCAGCCAACAACGGATGCTGACGTCACGGCCATCGCCTACGCCGGCCACGATGCCCTGGTCACTTTCGCCCTCGCTAATGCGGAGAAAACGGTGGTGCGCGCGCGCATTGCAGCGCCCGACCTGCCCCAGCTCGGCGACCGCGTGACGCTCGGTATCTGCCAGAACGCCCTCGCCTACCCCCTTTTTAGGGGGATATAACCCCCGTTCCGGGGCGCATCGCCACTCGCTCAGGGCGCTGCCGATTCGTGCATGCGGGCTTGGCGTACCGCGCGCGCGAGCTGTAATCGCCGGCGGCGCCCAGGCCGAGGTCAGCGCGCGCCGACGACCATCCAGGCCAGGCTGCGGGCGCGCAGCGACAGGGTCACGGCACGGGCGCCGAGGTAGCCGAGCGCGAACGCGGCCATGAGCAGCGCGAGCCCGGCCTCGCCCGCCGGCGCCCAAACCAGCACCGCCGCGGCCAGCGGCACGAACACGGCGAGGTTGAGCAGCCCGGTCAGTGCGAGATAGCGGGCGTCGCCGGCGCCGATGAGCACGCCGTCGAGCACGAATACCACCGCGCCGAGGGGAACGGATACTCCCAGCACGATAAGGGTCAGCGGCAACAGCTGCGTCACAGCCGAGGCATTGGTGAATGCGTGCCCGAGCACCCCGCTGGTGCCGATAACGACGACGGCGAGCATGACGCCGGCGAGCGCTCCCCACTCCAGGCAGCGGCGCAGCACGGCGCGCACCTGCGGCACATCCCCGGCGCCGAGGCCGCGACCAACGAGGGCCTGGGCGGCGATCGCGAGGGCGTCGAGGGCGAAGGCGAGCGTCGCGAACAGGGTCATTGCGATCTGAAAGGCAGCGAGTTCGGGGGAGCCGAGTTGGGCGGCCACGAACACGGACAGCAGCATGGCGGCGCGCAGGCTCAGGGTGCGCACAAATAACCAGCCGCCGCTGCGGGCGCCGAGCAACAGGCCAGCCCGGTGCGGGCGCAGCGGAGCGCTGTGGCGCCGGGCATGCTTGGCGACGACCACAAGATAGACCGCGACCATGCCCCACTGTGCCACGACGGTGCCGACGGCCGACCCGGCGATGCCCCAGCCGAGCAGGTAGATGAACAGGTAGTTGAGCACGATGTTCGCGCCGAATCCGATCCCGGCCACGTAGAGCGGGGTGCGGGTGTTTTGCAGGCCGCGCAGCAGTCCGGTGGCCGCGAACACCACCAGCATGGCGGGCAGGCCGAACATGGAGATGCCGAGGTAGCTGGCGGCATCCGCTGTCACGGCGGTTTCGGCGCCGAACGCGCCGACCAGCGTCGGGGTGGCGAGCAGGCCGCCAGCGGCGAGCACCACGCCGAGGCCGAGGGCAAGCCAGAGCCCGTCGATGCCGACGGAGACCGCCCGTCTCGTGTCGCCGACGCCAAGCCAGCGGGCCACGGCCGGGGTTGTGCTGTAGGCGAGAAAGACCATGAGGCCGATGATGGTCTGCAATACGGCGCTCGCCAGGCCGAGTCCGGCCAGCGGAGTGGTGCCGAGGTGCCCGATCATCGCCGAATCGGCCAGCAGAAAGAGCGGTTCGGCCACGAGCGCGCCGAGCGCGGGCACAGCGAGCCGCAAAATATCCCGGTCGATGGGCTGCGTGCGCAAAATGTTGATGCTTCGACTCTACGGCGGTCCGCTCATACGCCACCCGCGTATGACCGCGCCCGAAATCGGTGTGCGCTACGCCGGTTACCTTAGCGCTCACCCGGATCGGGCGCGGTCATCCCGGCCCTTCCAAGAACGCCCAGAGTGCTCCACGGATGCTGACTGCCCAATGTACGAAAACGCCTCAAGTCAGCCCCGGCAACCCGCTGCATTGTTAAGAAAGCCGAATCTTTCATCAACGACGACCGCTTATCGGGCATATTCCGCGCCCCATCCCGATATGTTCGTCCCAGAAGCTTCTGCCGACCGTGGATGCTTCGGGCACGCGCCGGGAACATCCCTTTTTGGCCCACGTACCCGCGTCTACCCCGCCAGGATGTTTGCCGCCTCAGGCCGAGCGTGCGGACATCCGCTTCGAAAGGCCCCACCATGCCGGACCCCCAACCGCACCCCGAAACGCCCAGTATTGGCGTCGTCCGCGAGAGCGGGGCGGATGAGCGGCGAGTCGCTCTCGTGCCACGCGCTGTCGCGTCGCTCGTCGCGAAGGGACTCGACGTCGTCGTCGAGTCCGGCGCGGGGGCGGAGGCCCTCATGGGTGACGACCTCTACCTCGAAGCCGGTGCCACCCTGGGCGACGCCTGGAGCGCCGACATCGTGCTTAAGGTCGCCCCGCCCACCGACGCCGAGATCGCTCGGTTGAAGACGGGCGCGACCCTGATCGGGTTCCTGGCACCGCGCAACACGGAGAACAAGATCGCCGCCCTGCAGAACGCGGGCATCATCGGCTACGCGGTCGAGGCGATCCCGCGCATCTCCCGGGCCCAGGTCATGGACGCCCTCTCGTCGCAGGCCAACGTCGCCGGTTACAAGTCGGTCATCCTCGCGGCATCGCTGTCGACTCGCTTCTTTCCGATGCTCACCACCGCGGCGGGCACGGTCAAACCCGCGAGCGTGCTCGTGCTCGGCGTCGGCGTCGCGGGGCTGCAGGCTCTCGCCACCGCGAGAAGGCTCGGCGGTCGCGCAACCGGCTACGACGTGCGCCCGGAGGTCGCCGACCAGGTGCGGTCGGTAGGAGCCCAGTGGCTCGACGTCGGCATCGATGCTGCCGGAGACGGCGGCTATGCCCGCGAACTCACCGCCGACGAGCGCGCCGAGCAGCAAAAGGCGCTCGAGGCCGCGATTTCCACGTTCGACGTCGTGATCACGACGGCGCTGGTTCCGGGACGCCCGGCACCGCGGCTCGTGACCGCTGCGGCCGTGCACGGCATGAAACCCGGCAGTGTCGTCATCGACATGGCCGGGGAGACCGGCGGCAACTGCGAGCTCACCGTTCCCGGCGAGACCGTCATTATCGGCGGCGTCACCATTGCCTCCCCGCTCAATCTGCCCTCGACGATGCCCGAGCATGCGAGTGAGCTCTACTCGAAGAACCTCACCGCCCTGCTCGAGTTGCTCGTGCGGGACGGCCGGCTCGACCCCGACTATTCCGACGACGTTGTGGCGCTCTCCTGCGTTACACGTGACTCAGTCTCGAACAGGAACTAACCCATGGACTCCTTTCTGGCGAACATCGCCATCCTCGTGCTCTCTGGCTTCATCGGCTTCGCCGTCATCTCCAAAGTGCCCAACACGCTGCACACCCCGCTCATGTCGGGCACCAACGCCATTCACGGCATCGTCGTGCTCGGCGCCCTTGTCGTGCTCGGCACCGCGCACAACCCGGGCCTTCCGCTGCAGATCATCTCCTTCGTGGCCATCGTGTTCGGAACCGTCAACGTCATCGGCGGCTTCGTCGTGACCGACCGGATGCTCGCCATGTTCAAAACCCGCCCAGTCGACACCAACACCAGCACCGCGACCGACGGGAAGAACTGACCATGGACATCCTCGTCTACGCCCTGTATATCGTCGCCTTCGCCATGTTCATCCTCGGGCTGTCCGGGCTGACCGCCCCCAAATCCGCCGTGCGCGGCAACAAGATCGCCGCTGCCGGCATGGGCGTCGCCTTCATCGCGACCCTGATCCACATCCGCGAGACCAGCAGCTGGCTGGTGATCGTCGCAGCTCTCGTGGTCGGGGTGATCATCGGTATCCCGCCCGCCCGCAAGGTCAAGATGACGGCGGTGCCGCAGCTCGTCGCCCTGTTCAACGGAGTCGGCGGCGGAACCGTTGCCCTCATCGCCTGGGGCGAATTCATCGAAAGCGAGGGCTTCACCGGGCTCCGCGTCGCGTCTGGCCCGGCGCTCCCACTCGTCATCGCCTCCCTCTTCGCGGCCATCATCGGTTCGCTCTCATTCTGGGGTTCGATCGTCGCTTTCATGAAACTGCAGCAGATTTTGCCCGGGCATCCCCTGTCGGTTGGTCGGCTGCAGCAGCCGCTCAACGCGATGTTGTTTCTCAGCGCCATCGTCGCGGCCGGCATCGTCGGGATCGGCTCAACCACCACCGGCGCTGACCTGGTCTGGTTCGTGGCGATCCTCATCCTGGCGGGCATCCTCGGGGTTATGACCGTGCTCCCGATCGGCGGCGCCGACATGCCTGTCGTCATCTCGCTGCTCAACGCCCTCACCGGTCTCTCCGCGGCGGCGGCCGGGCTCGCGCTGAACAACATCGCGATGATCGTCGCCGGCATGATCGTCGGAGCATCGGGTACCATCCTCACCAACCTCATGGCCAAAGCCATGAACCGGTCGATCCTGTCGATCGTCGCCGGCGGCTTCGGCGGCGGCGGCTCCAAGGGTGTTTCGGCCACGAGCACCGGTGACCAGCATGCGAAGTCCACTTCTGCAGCGGATGCCGCCATCAAGCTGGCCTACGCCAACCAGGTCATCGTCGTGCCCGGCTATGGGCTCGCCGTCGCCCAGGCCCAGCACGCCGTGAAGGACATGGCCAAGGTGCTCGAGTCCCGGGGCATCGAGGTCAAGTATGCGATCCACCCGGTGGCCGGGCGCATGCCGGGGCACATGAACGTACTCCTCGCCGAGGCCGACGTCTCCTACGACGCGATGAAGGAGATGGACGACATCAACTCCGAGTTCTCCCGGACCGACGTCACCATCGTCATCGGAGCCAACGACGTCACGAACCCGGCGGCGCGCAACGACCCGAACTCGCCCATCTTTGGCATGCCCGTGCTCAACGTGACCGAATCCCGGTCGGTGATCGTGCTCAAACGTTCCATGAGCTCGGGCTTCGCTGGCATCGAGAACCCCCTGTTCTTCGCGGCCAACACCACGATGCTCTTCGGCGACGCGAAGAAGTCCGTCGCCCAGGTGACCGAGGAACTCAAGGCACTGTAGGGGGCTCTTGTTGCATAACTGCGCCCAATGCTGAAATCACGCGCTACCGTGCCAGGATCGCCAGTCTTGCCAGGGTTGAGCCGTCCACCAGTGCACGAGCGCGAAACAGGTGATCGGCGGCCGCCAACAAGCGGTCATCATCGCTGACCGCGGGCGCGATGCCATAGTTCTTCACAAACCACTCGCACGCGCTGGCAAAGGAATACAGCGCCCACCCATCGCCCGAAATCGGCGCTGGAAACCCACCCGGCCCCCGCCGACCCTGAGCGATCAGTCGCAGCCCCTCGTAGCTGCGCCTCAAGCATTGCGCGATGGTCTTCAGCGACACGAGATCTCCCTGCTGCAGCCCAACGATGCGAAACCCAGCCCGCCCGGCGTCCTCGCAGACACTCACGAGTGCGGCGCTCAGGGAGGCGGACTCGCGCGTGACCATGAGTACACCCCGACCGTCTTCGGTTCCCGGGGTCGTATCGTCGAGCCCCGCGTCAAAGAGGCGGTCGTAGTCGTCGTCAACGGGGGCCCGGTCGAGAGTGACGGTGAACTCATATGTCGGCATCATGCCCTCCGTGTTCGTGTTGATGTCGCTCAGCGAATCGAACAATAGCTTTCGCATTGTTTTCAGGTACTCGTGGAGTTGACCAAATTGCCCGAGTTGCTCCGCCGTATTTGCACCGTACGATGCCGCACCGATGACCGTGGTGCACCTGATCCACCTCGAATTTAGTGCCGTCGAGATTCTCGATGGCACTGTTGATCGGATTCTTAGGGTGCCTCCCGGCACTCACCATCATCTGAGACTACGCCCGCTGTTGTGACTGCACAACACATTGGCCGTCGCGCACGGAGCCACTGGACACCCTGGGAGCATGAAGTCGAGGATGACACCGCTTGCGCCGACGCGTAAAAGTTATCCACAGGCCCGTCAGTACAACGGATGCGTGAATTGTGATTTTGTGTCGAAGGCGTTTCGGACTAGGACGCCCCGTATGGGGACGAGCGACGCATGGATGCACTGCTTCGGGCCACCCTTCGTGACCGCGCCCACCGACGTGAATGTAGCAAACTGCTCGCCGTGACCACTCAACCCGGGTGCCGCGCTGGGAGCATCCGTTCGTTCGAAGGTCCTCGCCGCTGCCGACTACCTCAGGGTGGCCCCGGCCGTGGTTAACGTGGTGCGCGACCTCGACCTGCCAGCGTTCGCCGCCCGCATCCGCTCGAGCACGCCGGATCAGGTCGCCGAGCTCGAGCGTCCCACTGCCGAATGGAGTCTCGGTGCCTCGCTGACCCGCGCCCGCGAGGCGCTGGCCGCGCGCATCCGCTCGTAGAAATCGTCTTCGCCGAGCGGATGCCTGCGCGCTCGCCCGTCACGGCCGCTCGCGCCCACTATTCGGCTGCCTGTCACCCCGCCCGGATAGGCTGGGCACATGACTGAGCTGGCGACTGCATCCGGAATCAACAGACACGAACTTGACCCGGAGGTGCGCCCGCAAGACGACCTCTTTCGGCACGTCAACGGGCAGTGGATCGCGCGCAGCGAAATTCCCGCCGACAAGGCCCGCTGGGGCTCCTTCATGATGCTCGCCGAAGACGCCGAAAAGGCCGTGCGCGAGATCATCATCGAGGCGCAGACCGCGCCGGAGGGCAGCCTCGAACGCAAGTTCGGCGACCTCTACACAAGCTTTCTCGACGAAGAGCGCATCGAAGCGCTCGGCGCGACACCCCTGCACAACGACCTTGCAGCGGTCGACGCCGTCACCACCATCTCCGAATTGCTCGCCACCCTCGGCCGCCTCGAGCGCGGCGGAGTCGCCGGAGCCTTCCACCTCTACGTCGACAACGACCCGGGCAACCCCGAACGCTACCTCGTCTTCATCGCGCAGGGCGGCATCGGCCTGCCCGACGAGTCCTACTACCGCGAAGAGAAGTTCGCTGATATTCGCGCCAAGTACCAGCAATTCCTTGAGCGGATGTTCACCCTCGCCGGTTTCGCCGACGCCGCCGGCCGCGCCGCGCGCGTCTTCGAGCTCGAGACCGAACTCGCGTCGCACCATTGGGACAAGGTCGCCACCCGCGACAGCGAGAAGACCTACAACCTGCGCACCTGGGACCAGGTCTCGGCGCTCGCTGCCGGCGCCGACGTGGACCTCTGGCTGGACGGCCTCGATGCCCCGGCCGGAGCCCTCAATGAGGTCGTCGTACGCGAACCCAGCTACATCGTCGGCCTCGCCGGCGCCCTCACCGAGGACCGCCTGCAATCGTGGCAGGACTGGCTGCGGTGGCAGGTCATCCGCTCGAGTGCTGCGTACCTGTCTGGTGAATTTGTCGAGGCGAACTTCGACTTCTACGGTCGCACCCTAAGCGGCACCCCGCAGCTGCGCGAGCGCTGGAAGCGCGGTGTCTCGCTCGTCGAGGGTGCCCTCGGTGAGGCCGTCGGTCGTATCTACGTGGAGCGCCACTTCAAGCCGAGCGCCAAGGCGAGCATGGACGTGCTGGTCGCGAACCTCGTCGCCGCCTACGAGAACAGCATCAGCACCCTCGACTGGATGACCGAGGAGACCCGCGGGAGGGCGCTCGAGAAGCTCAGCAAGTTCACGCCGAAGATCGGCTACCCGGTGAAGTGGCGCGACTACTCGAGCCTGGAAATCACCGCCGACGACCTGATCAGCAACGTCAAGGCCGCTGGCGAGTTCGAGTTTCAGCGCGAGCTCGGCAAGATCGGCAAGCCGCTCGACCGCGACGAATGGTTCATGACGCCGCAGGCCATCAACGCCTATTACAACCCCGGATTCAACGAAATCGTCTTTCCGGCCGCCATTTTGCAGTTTCCGTTCTTCGACGCGGAGCGCGACCCGGCCGCCAACTACGGCGCGATCGGCGCGGTCATCGGCCACGAGATCGGCCACGGCTTCGACGACCAGGGCTCCAAGTACGACGGCGACGGCCGCCTCACCGACTGGTGGACCGCCGACGACAAGGTCGCATTCGAGCTGCGCACGACCGCACTCATCGCCCAGTTCGAGGGCCTCGAACCAAAAGCTATCCCCGGAAACACAGTGAACGGCGCGCTCACGATCGGCGAGAACATCGGCGACCTCGGCGGGCTCTCCATCGCTTGGAAGGCCTACCTGCTCTCGCTCGATGGCCAGGACAGCCCGGTCATCGACGGCCTCACCGGGCAAATGCGCTTCTTCCTGTCCTGGGCCCAGGCCTGGCAAATGAAATTACGCGACGCTGAGGCCATCCGCTTGCTGGCCGTTGACCCGCACTCGCCGAACGAGTTTCGCTGCAACCAGATCGTCAGTAACATTCCCGCGTTCTATGAGGCATTCGACGTTTCCGAAGCGGATGCCCTGTGGCTGACCCCCGAGAAGCGCGTCACGATCTGGTAGCGGTACTGTCCGTGGCGGGCGCGCCGGGGCCCGAGTGGGGTGTCATGATCTGGCCTTCTCGCCTCGGCCAGTTCGGGCGTCCCCCGTCTGGGTTAGGGTTGGCCGTGCGCCTTGATCGGCCAGAGGCTGGCCGTGCGCCGTTTGCCGCTGTAGTCGCTGGCTGAGCAGAGTGACTCAGAGCAGATTGACGCAGTCCGGGTTTGTAGCAATCGGCAGCACCGAGGGAGGAATGAGCCAACGATGGTCTTGTCCAGCGGTTCTGGTCCGAGCGGCGGCGGGCATCGGTCCGGCCCGGATGCGGGCGATACCGTCGCCGCAGGTTTGATGCGTTCCCGCCACGCCGCAGCGCCCGGCGGCAAACACCGCGGCGCCGAGACTCCAGAAAGCTTCGCTCGCGGCTTCGCGGCACTAGGTGACCTCGCCCTGAACGGTGTGCAGGTTTCGGCCCGGGCGACCGACCTCGCGACCGGCCGGGTCTTGTTCTCGGTCGACGACCACGTCTCCATGCCGACCGCGAGTATCGGCAAGGTGCTGCTGCTGATTGAGGTGGCCGCGCGGCTGAAAGACGCCGAGTTCGGTATGGCCACGATGCTCGAGCGTACGAATGTCGATGCCGTGAGTGATTCCGGCGTCTGGCAGCACCTGCAGGTGGCCCGATTGGGCGTCGCGGATCTCGCCGCCCTCGTTGGGTCGACGAGCGACAACCTCGCGACGAACGTGCTCATTCGCGCCGTCGGGCTGCACTCGGTGCGTGCCCGCACCGAGCAGCTCGGCCTCAGCCGCACGGCGCTGCTCGACCTGGTGCGCGACAAACGCGGCCCCGATGACGCACCGCAGCTGTCGGTGGGCAGCGCCAAGGAACTGACCTGGCTGTTCACCGCGCTCGCCCGCGGCGAGATCGTGGACGCCGAGACGAGCGCGCGCGTCATCGGCTGGCTGTCGCTCAACACCGACCTGTCACTGGTCGCGAGCGCCTTTGGGCTCGACCCCCTGGCGCATCGGGAGAGCGATCACGGTCTGCTCATGGTCAACAAGACCGGCACGACCGCCGGGGTGCGCAGCGAGGTGGGTATCCTCCGTGGCCCTCGGGCCGGTGCGACCTATGCCGTGTCGATGGCGTTCGACGACGCCCTGCTGATGACCCGCCTCGCGGTGCTCGAGGGGATGCGCGCCGTGGGAGCGGACCTGCTGGAGTACGTGCACTAGCTCCCGCCAAGTTGTGCCATCGTGTACGGGACGGGCATTGACGCCCGTCACCGGAGCGAAGGAGCTATGCCATGGCGGTTATCGGATGGATTGGACTCGGTCACATGGGTGGCCCCATGACGGCGAACCTGGTGAAGGCGGGGCACAGCGTGCGCGGCTTCGACCTCAACGCCGAGGCCCTCGACGCTGCGGTCGCTGCCGGCGTGACCCGAGCGACCAGCATCCAGGACGCCGTTGACGGCACCGATGTCGTCTTCACCATGCTTCCCAAGGGTGAGCACGCCCGCGCGGTGTACTTCGGCGAGGCGGGAGTCTTCGCCCATGCCGACCCGAAAACGCTCCTGGTGGAGTCGTCGACGATCGACATCGAATCATCCCAGGCCCTGCACGACGCGGCGAAAGCTGCGGGTTTTCGCCTCGTCGACGCCCCGGTCTCGGGTGGCATCACCGGTGCTGAGGCCGGCACGCTGACCTTCATGATCGGTGGCGTTGCGGATGCCGTCGCTGATGCGACCACTTACATCCAGCCCATGGCGGCGCACATTATTCCGACCGGCGGGGCCACGACCGGCCAGGCGGCGAAGATCTGCAACAACCTCATGCTGTTCATCAACCTGGCCGCGACATCCGAGGGGGCAGTTTTGGCCGATCGGCTGGGACTGGACCCGCAGGTTTTCTGGGATATCGCATCCGTTTCATCGGGCGACAGCTGGGCGCTGCGCACCTGGTATCCGATCGAGGGCGTCGTGCCGTCTGCGGCCGTGAACCGCGACTTTGCGCCGACCTTCACCGCCGAACTTGCCAATAAGGACATCGGCCTCGCGGTCGCCGCGGCCGCCGCGACCGACACCCCGCTGGAGATTGGCAAGCACGTTGCCGAGCTGTTCCAGCGCCTGGTCGATCAGGGGCAGGGCAGCAAGGACTGCTCGATGATCGTGAAGCTCGTCGACGGCACCCTGGCCTGACGCTTGCGCCGAGCCGTGATTTTCATACCGCTTCAAACGCTTCCACGCGTTGAGACCCACGGGGCGGCGGGTTGACCATGGCGACCAGGTGCATCTGGGTTCGTTCAGGTGTTGAGCGCATGAACGCCTTCCAGAAAGCCGAGGAAGGAACTCAGGCCGACGACGACGGTGAGCGTGGTCAGTACCGCGGCGGCCATGGCCCAGTCGGTGCGGGTGAGGGGGATGCGCCGCCAGGTGCTGCGTGGGGTTAGGCCGAGGCCGCGCGACTCGAGGGATTGGGCCATCCGCTCGCCCTTGCGAATCGACAGCACCAGCAGGGCGAACGCTGCCCGACCGTATTGACGGAGGCCGCGAGGCGGCTTGCCATTGGGGCGGAGGGGAGCGCGCACCGCGTGTGCCTGGCGGATGGTCTGCCACTCGCGCGGCAATTCTTCGAGCATGCGGTAGCCGGCGAGCACGGCGTAGGTGAGGCGGGAGCCGAGCCGGGCGTGCTGGTGCAGGCTGGTCATGAGGGCCACGCCGTCGGTCGAGAGCACAAAGCCGATCGAGAGCACGCCGATGACGAGGGTGCGCAGCGCCAGCGCCGTGCCGACGAGGACGCCCTCGGTGGTGATCCGCAGCACCCCGGACTGCCAGAGGACGTCCCCCGGGCGGCTGAGCGCGTTCACGATCAGAAGGCCGAGAGCAAATGCCAGAAATGGAATATGTGCGAGAACGAATACTTTCACGGGAATGCGAGCCGTGACGGCGACCGCGCCGAGAGCGAGCAGGTACAGCACCAGTGGCGTGATCGGATCGAAAACAAACATCAGCACGAGGGAGACGACGAACAGAAGCGCGAGTTTGACGGTCGGGTTGCGTCTGGCCAGGGCGCTGCCGGGCCGTCGTGTCGGGGGAGCAGCGACGTCGATGAGTTGAGCAGTCATGTCGTCGCGCCCACGGCAGCGTCGAGCTGACCCAGCACGCGGCGAATCCGCGCGTCAGAATCGAATTCCTTGAGCAGGTGCCGAATCAGCGGGGGCAGCTCGAGCCCGGCCTGCTTCAGCACCTCGTCCCACCGCAACACCTCGAACACGGGCCCGTCGGCGATCACCGAGTGGTCGGCCAGCACGATCACCCGGTCGGCCAGGGTTGCCACGGTTCGCAGATCATGACTGGAGAAGAGGATGCTGCGGCCCGCGTTGGCCGCCCGGCCGAGCGCTGCCAGGGTGGCGATGGTGTCCCGGCGATCGAGGCCGAAGGTGGGTTCGTCGGCGAGCAGCACCGGCCGATCGTGCGCGAGCATGGCGGCGACGCTGAGCCGCCGCTTCTCGCCGCCGCTCAGTCGATACGGGCTTTGATCGGCGAGGTGGATCAACCGGTGCCGGTGCAGAATGGCCTGAAGCTCGTCATCGCTCAGGCTCGGCAGCCCATGCCGAATCTCGCCGCGCACGGTGTGTTCTACGAATTGGTGCTCGGCATTCTGAAAGATCATGCCGGGTCGGGCGCCGGTCACGGTGCCGACCGATGGCCGGTGCAATCCCGCCAAGGTCAGCAGCAACGAGGTTTTGCCCGTTCCATTGCCGCCGAGCAGGGCCACGATTTCGCCGCCCCGCAGGGTGAGGCGGACGCCGGCGAGAACCGGAGCAGCGGTCCCGTTCGGCGCGCCAACCCCGCGATCAATGACCACATCCGTGGCGGTCAGAACGATCCGGCCGAAGTCCTGACGTCGCCCCAAGGCTCCGGCCGGCTCACCGAGCGAGCGGAGGCCGGCGCGCACGCCCGGTTCGCCGAGCCCGCCGGCGTGACCGGTCACGGCGAGCAATTCGGTTTCGAGCGGAAGCCAGCATCCGTTTTGATTGAGCGACGGCCCGTGCTGGGCGAGCACGTCGACCGTGGGGCCATCGGCAATGACGGTTCCGGCCTCGCCGAGCACGAGGGCGCGCGGCGGCAGCCCGGCGATTCCCGCCGTGCCCGTGAACTCGTCGATGCGGTGTTCGACCAGCACGACGGCCGGCCGGTAGGTGTCGACGGCCGAACGGATGGCGTGGCGCACGGCGCCCAGGCCCGCCGCGTCGAGCATCGAGGTGGGTTCGTCCAGCAGGAGCACGGCCGGTTCGGCGATGAGGGTGGCGGCGAGGGCCACGCGCTGGCCTTCGCCGCCGGACAGCTGCGCGGTTGACCGGTGTCGCAGCATCCGTGCCTGAACAGCGTCAAGCGCGCGATCGATGTGCGCCGAGATAAGTGCCGGGTCGACACCGCGGTTTTCGAGCGGCAGCGAAAGCTCCTGTTCGACGTTGGGCAGGCAGACCGACGACGAGGGGTCCTGCGCGACCACGCCGACGAGCCGGGACAGCTCGACGACGGAGGTTTCGGTGGTGAGCGTCCCTCCCATGCGCACACTGCCGCCGAGCGAGGCTACGACCGAATGCGGAATGACGCCGGTGATGGTCTGCAACAGGGTGGATTTGCCCGAACCGGAGGCGCCGAACACGATGAGCTGCTCGCCCGGCGCGAGGCGCACCGACACGTTGCTGAGCACGGCCTCGGACCGGCGCGGGAATCGCACCGACACGTCCTGCAGCGTCAGGATGTCGGTCTCAGGCACGGGCGAGGCGATCGCGGCCGATCGCGAAGTTGTCGACGACGCCGGTTTTGTCGAGGGCATCGACGATGAGTTTGGCCAGCAGCCCGCCGAGAATCACGCCGGAGATCAGCTGAATAGCGAGGCGCAGCAGAAAGATCTCCTGGCCGTACCAGCCGGAGCGAAATGCCGAGTAGAAGAACACCAGCCCGGCGCCGAGCAGCCCCGAAAGCGCGTAGGTCAGCCAGCTGTAGTTGCGGTAGCGAGTGAGGGCGAACGGAATCTCGCTGCCGGCGCCTTGAATGGCGGCGGCGACGAAGAGCAGCGGCCCGACCATGGAGCCGAGAAAGACGACCTCGATCACCGATGCGATAACCTCCGCAAAGATACCGGCGAACGGCCGTCGCACGATGGCGATCGCGATCGGGGCGACGAGCAGCCAGGAGCCAAGCAGAAAGTGCTGCGCGAGGTCGCCGGCCGGACCCATCGCGATCGACAGGGCGGTCCAGGCCTGCACGAAAATCCAGTACAGAAAGCCGAACACGACACCGAGCACGACGACAAGCACGAGGTCTTTGAGGCTCCAGCGCCTTTTCTTGGCGGATGCTGTGGGCATGGCTGTTTCCTTCTGGTCGGCGTCAGGACGCATGGGAGTTCAGGCTCGGGCTGTTGAGGGATAGGGTCGCGTGCGTCGCCACGTGCTGCACCGTTCGGCCGGCCACGATCCAGCTGGCGGCGATGACCTGCAGCACGAGGGCGAGGTCGCCCTCCAGCCGGGTGACGAAGTGCTCGCTGTGTACCGTGAGCCCGGAGGCCTTGGCGCTCTCGATCGCGGCGTAGATGTCGCGCATGTGATCGGCGGAAGCAGAACCGGTGCCGTCATCCAGTGGATACAGTGCCCATTCTGCGACGGCGTGTACGCCGGTGGGGGTGAGGTTCACGACCTCGGCGAACAGCCCGCCGGTGGGCGGCAGCGTGCAGGTGACTTCGCCGGGACAGCCGCGGGAGAATTGCACGGTTGCCGTGACGTGGGCTCCGCTGCGGCTCGCACCGGCGACGACCTGGCTGACGTAGCGCAGCAGGTCGGGTTCGGCGCCGGACAGGTAGGTGCTGACGACGCCGGTTTGAAGTGCGAGCCCGGTCGAATCTGCCTGCTGGAGCGCGTCGAGAATTACGGCGGCGTAGTCGTCGCGCATGACGGCGAGGGTGAGGCGCGCGCCAATGCCGAACTCCGCCGGTGTGGCTGTGAAGGTTTCTGGAATGATCGTGCCCATTTCTTTCGTGGGGGCACGGGAATGACGAGTCAGCCTCCCTGCGCTGGCATGATCCAGATCAGGTTCGACGGTCGAAGCCTCTGCAGCTTCCTCTCAGCCCGATTAATCGGACTCCCGTGTTGATACAACAAAAGTATGGCATGCCGCGGCCGGGTCGCGGGTGCCGAGGCGGCGGTCCGAGTAGACAGTCTGGCTAACTAGTGCGACTATGTAGTCATGCAAACGAAAACCTGGCCAGCCGAGTGGATGCGCGCCGCCCTCGGCCTCTGCGTGCTCCGCACGCTCGCGCCGGGCCCGACCTACGGCTACGCGATCGCATCGGCGCTCGAATCCGCCGGCTTCGGCGCCATCAAGGGTGGCACGCTTTATCCGCTGCTCACCCGCTTCGAAGCCGCCGGCTGGATCGCCGCCGAATGGCGACCGGGCGCCGGGGGTCCGGGCCGCAAATACTTCTCGCTCACCGACGACGGCCAGCAAGAACTCACCGACCAGACCGCCCACTGGCAGCTCTTCTCCACCACCGTGCACGACCATTTGCAGAAAGGGCCGGCCGAATCATGATGACCAGCAACCCGCGCGATCCTGAGGACGGCAGCGCCGGCATCCGCTCTGAACAGGCGGCGCTCGCAGCCGAAACGGATGACGTTACCTGGTTTGACGAGTTCACCATCGAACTGCGGCTGCTCGGCGTGCCCGGCGACGACATCGGCGATGCCCTGGCCAGCGCCCGGGAGTTTCTCGCCGATTCCGGTACGAGTGCTGTGGAGTGTTTCGGCAGTCCCCACCGTTACGCGGCTGAGCTGAGCTTGCCGAGCATCCCGCTGCGCCGGGTGAATCGCGGGGCACTACTGGCCGGTCTTGGAGTGCTGGGACTCTTCGGATTCCTGCTTTCGGCCCTGCCATTCGTGTACGGCGAGGCGGTCAAAATCGATCTGGTCACGCTCGTCGTATCGGCTGCCGTGGTCATCGTCGTGGTACTGGTGCCGACACTCCTGACGGTACTCGCACGTCTGCGCCTGCGCCCCTGGATGATCGTGGTCGCAGCCCTGCTCGGTCTCGGAACCTCGCTGGGTCTGGGCCTGGGGGGAAGCGGCACCGTACTGTTTAGCATTCCGGCGCTGCCGATCGTGATCGTCTCCGCGCTGCTCGTTCTCGTGCCGGCGATCTGGAGCCAAGCGAGCCACTCCCTGAGTGACGACGCGATTATCGACCCGGGCGGGTCGCCCGAATTCCGGCCGTCGCTCTCGACCCGCCTGTTCCTCGGCGTGGTCACCTGGTCGATGGTGGCTGCGTCGGTGGTGGTCTGGCTGTTCGCGCTGTTCGGCGGCCCGCTCGAGCGCTAGGGATACCCGACAAACCAGAGCAGCACGATTGCGATCGGCTGCAGCGCGATCGACCCGGCCAGCAGGGTGAGCCGCAGCGGCTTCGACCGGGCGATCGCCGGTTCGCCGAGCAGGGGCGCGAGTGGAAGCAGCAGCAGAAACAGGCTTTCGGCGTAGGCGACCTGCAGAATGAACGACAGCGGCCCGAAACAGAACAGGGCGACCGCCCAGAGCGCGGAAGTGTTCCCCACCCGCGGGGCCAGCGGTCGGTACAGCATGAGGGCCGCCCCGGCCCCGAAGGCCGTCGCCACGAGTGTGCCGGCGACATAGAAGTTCAGGCCGGTCAGCGCCGAAACGCCGCGCACGAGCCACGGAAACACCGGCAGAAACGCCCAGGCGTTCGGCTCGGCCTGGCTGGCAGTATCCGTTGGTAGCTGGCTGGGGTGCCCGTGGGTAAAAGGAGCTGTCCCACGACCCCGAGAAGGTGAAGAAGCTCCGATAGCTCGCGAAGGTCCAGTCCAACCGGGTGGCGACGGCGAACATGGTGCCGAGCAGGGCCGTCGTGAGCAGCCGCGAAATAGCCCAGATCAGCAGCACGATCTCCCACGGCGGCAGCCGGTCGAGGCGGGGGCGGAGCGCGCTCAGTCGCTGCGCCCCGCCCCCGCTCGTCATCGCCCCAGACTATCCGCCGCTAGCAGCAGCGTCCCTGCGGGTTCCTATCCTGACGGTCGGTCTGGTCGCGCCAGAATTCCCGCTCTGTCATAAGCGGATGCGGCGCGCGGCCCGCGCCCGCAGCATCCGTTTCGCAGACGCTCGCGTGGTGCGCCACATATTTCTCGTAGGCATCCTCGCCGAGGATCCCCTTGAAGAACCAGACCACCCCGCGGGCGCCCTTGCGGACGCCCGCCAGCAGGGTCATCAGTGACCCGTGATTTTGATCTTCTTGTGCACCGGCAGGGCATCCCACTCGGCCTGCAGCACCTTCTCGGGCGGGGTCATGATGAATCCAGCCGGGGCGTAGGTCTGCGACTGCACGGCGTCATCTTCACTCGTCGCACTGGAGTTCTTGCGGTACGCGTTCCAAGTGGCCTGAAGAGCCGTGAGAATCACGATGATCGCGAGCACCACGAACACGATCGACAGCACGCCCTGCACCATCGTGTTGCGCACGACAGCTTCCATGGCTTCGACGCTCGGTGCGGTGCCAAAGCTCGTCTCGCCAGCGGCGAGGGCCTCGGAGAATGCGCGGTTCTGCGCGAAGTAACCGATGCCCGGGGTGGTCGAGAAGATCTTCAGGAACGACGCCGAAATCGTGACGACGGCAGCGAATCCGAGCGGAAGCGCCACGACCCAGAGGTACCTGAACAGTCCACGTTTGGCGACGATGGCCATGCACACGGCTAGCGCGATCGCCGCGAGCAGCTGGTTGGCGATTCCGAACAGCGGGAACAGCGTGTTGATGCCGCCGAGCGGATCGGTCACCCCCATCAGCAGCACCGCACCCCAGGCGGCGACCATGATGGCCGTGGCTGCCCAGGCGCCGGGACGCCAGGAGGTGTTCTTGAACTTCGGGAAGAAGTTGCCGAGGCTGTCCTGCAACATGAAGCGGGCGACGCGGGTGCCGGCATCCACTGCGGTGAGAATGAAGAGTGCTTCGAACATGATGGCGAAGTGATACCAGAAGCTCATCATTGACGTGCCACCGACGAGCTGCTGCATGATGTGCGAGAGGCCGACGGCGAGCGTCGGCGCGCCGCCGGTGCGGGAAACGATCGACTCCTCGCCGACGTTGGTCGCCATGTCGGTCAGCATGTCGGGCGTGAGGTTGACACCGGTCAGGCCGAGGCTGTTCACGAAGGCGACCGCACCCTGCACGGTGCCGCCGGTGAGGGCGGGCGAGGCGTTCATGGCGAAGTAGATGCCGCGGTCGATCGACAGCGCGGCGACGAGGGCCATGATCGCGACGAGCGACTCCATGAGCATGCCGCCGTAACCGATGAAGCGGGTCTGGCGTTCCTTCTGAATGAGCTTCGGTGTGGTTCCCGAGGCGATGAGCGCGTGAAAACCCGACAGGGCGCCGCAGGCGATCGTCACGAACAGGAAGGGGAACAGCGTTCCGGCGACGACCGGGCCGGTGCCGCTCGATGCGAATTCGCTCACGGCCGGCACGCTGATCTCGGGACGGATGATGACGATCGCCACGGCGAGCATGCCGATCGTGCCGATCTTCATGAAGGTCGACAGGTAGTCGCGCGGGGCGAGCAGCAGCCAGACCGGCAGGATAGCGGCGATGAAGCCGTAGATGATGATGCCCCAGGCAATGGTGACCTTGTCGAGCAGCAGGTAGGTCTGACCCCAGTCGGTGCCGGCCACCACGCCGCCGCCGATGATGGCGGCGATGAGCAGCACGAAGCCGATGATGGAGATTTCGGTGATCTTGCCCGGGCGGAAGAAGCGCAGGTAGCAGCCCATGAACAGCGCGATCGGGATGGTCATGCCGACCGAGAAGACGCCCCACGGGCTTTCGGCGAGGGCGTTCGTCACCACGAGGGCGAGGATCGCCACGATGATGACCATGATCACGAGGGTCGCGATGAGGGCGGCGGTGCCGCCGATCACACCGAGTTCGTCGCGGGCCATCTGGCCGAGCGAACGACCGCCGCGGCGCATGCTGAAGTGCAGAATCAGGTAATCCTGTACCGCGCCGGCGAGAACGACGCCGACAATGATCCAGATAGTGCCGGGCAGGTAGCCCATCTGCGCGGCCAGAACGGGGCCGACCAAGGGGCCGGCGCCGGCGATGGCAGCGAAGTGGTGACCGAACAGGACGCGGCGATCGGTGGCGGCGAAGTCCTTGCCATCGGCCTTGTACTCGGCCGGGGTGGCGCGGCGGTCATCGGGGCGAATGATGTGCTTCTCGATGAACTTCGAGTAGAAGCGGTAGCCAATGAGATAGGTGCAGATCGCGGCGAACACGAACCAGATGGCGTTGACGGTTTCACCACGCACGACGGCGAGCATGACCCAGCTGAGGCCACCGAGCAGTGAAATAGCTGACCAGATTGCAATCTTCAGGGGCGTCCAGTGGCGATCGTGGGCGTCAAGTTCCTCCGGATCCAGAGCGACCGCGAGGTCGTGCGGAATCCGTTTCAAAGCGGTCGGTGATTCGGTCGTGCCTTCGGTCGTGCTGGACGCGGCGCCCATTTCTCCTCCTTGAGCCATGGCAGACGCTGTGAATCTGCCTTCTTACGTTACCTCCGCGCGAGAACTTGTCCGAACCAGGGCGGGAATCGGCGCAGGATCGAGCGCGTAAAATGGGTAACCGGGCACTCGCCCGCATTCTGCGCCTTCGACCATTGGAGCCACCGTGGCGACGCCCACTCATCTTGATTCCGTCATCGCCCTCGCCCGCCACCGCGGCTTCGTTTTTCAGGCCGGTGAGATCTACGGCGGTTCCCGCTCCGCCTGGGACTACGGACCCCTCGGCGTCGAGCTCAAGGAAAACATTAAGAAGCAGTGGTGGCGTTCGATGGTCACGAGCCGCGACGACGTCGTCGGCCTCGACTCCTCCGTCATTTTGCCTCGCCAGGTCTGGGAAGCATCCGGTCACGTCGAGGTTTTCAGCGACCCGCTGATCGAGTGCACGAGCTGCCACAAGCGTTTTCGCGCCGACCACCTCGAAGAGCAATATGAGGAGAAGAAGGGCCGCCCGCCCGAAAATGGCCTCGACGACATTGCCTGCCCGAACTGCGGCAATCGTCACATCTGGACCGAGCCGCGCGCCTTCTCCGGCCTGCTCAAGACCTACCTTGGCCCGGTCGATGACGAGGCCGGCATGCACTACCTGCGCCCCGAAACCGCGCAGGGCATCTTCGTGAACTTCGCCAACGTGCTGCAGGCGTCGCGCTCCAAGCCTCCGTTCGGCATCGGCCAGATCGGCAAGAGCTTTCGCAACGAGATCACCCCCGGAAACTTCATCTTTCGCACCCGCGAGTTCGAGCAGATGGAGATGGAATTCTTCGTCGAGCCCGGTACGGACGAGACCTGGCACCAGTACTGGATCGATACCCGCATGAAGTGGTACACCGACCTCGGCATCAACCCCGAGAACCTGCGCCTGTTCGAGCACCCGGCCGAGAAGCTCTCGCACTACTCCAAGCGCACCGTCGACATCGAATACCGCTTCGGCTTCACCGGCACCGAGTTCGGCGAACTCGAGGGCGTGGCGAACCGCGGCGACTTCGACCTGTCGACGCACGCCAAGGCATCCGGTAAAGACCTCTCCTACTTCGACCAGACCAAAAACGAGCGCTGGACGCCCTGGGTGATCGAGCCGGCCGCCGGCCTGACCCGGTCGCTGATGGCCTTCCTGGTCGATGCCTATGTCGAAGAAGAGGTCCCGAACAATAAGGGCGGCGTCGACAAGCGCACCGTGCTCAAGCTTGACCCGCGCCTGTCGCCGGTCAAGGCCGCCATCCTGCCGCTGTCGCGCAACGAGAAGCTCTCCCCGATGGCCCGCGAGCTGGCGTCGAGCCTGCGCCAGCTCTGGAACGTCGACTTCGACGACGCCGGCGCCATCGGTCGTCGCTACCGTCGCCAGGACGAGATCGGCACCCCGTTCTGCATCACGGTCGACTTCGACTCGCTCGACGACCAGGCCGTCACCGTACGCGACCGCGACACCATGGCGCAGGAGCGCGTACCGCTCGCCGAGCTCGAGGCATACCTCGCCGTGCGCCTCCGCGGCGCGTAGCGTTCAACCAACGGATGCCGCGACTCGGTCTCGAAAACCGCGCCGCGGGCATCCGTCGGGCAGACTGTAGAGCATGAAAGCGGTCTATTTCGAAGAATTCGGCGTGCTTCCGGTGCTGCGCGAGGTGCCAGAGCCGTTGATAAGTGCGGCCGGCGTGATCGTGCGGGTCGAGGCGACCGGACTCTGCCGCAGCGACTGGCACGGCTGGCTCGGCCATGACGCCGACATTGCGCTGCCGCACGTTCCCGGCCACGAACTGGTCGGCGTGATCGACGCTGTCGGGCCGCTCGTACGCCGATTTCGGGTTGGTCAGCGCGTGACGGTGCCGTTCGTCTGCGCCTGCGGCGAGTGCCCGGAGTGCGACGCCGGCAACGGACAGGTCTGTCGCAACCAGACCCAGCCCGGATTCACCCACTGGGGGTCCTACGCCGAGCGGGTCGCGCTGCACAACGCCGACGTGAACCTCATCGCCATCCCCGATGACCTCGACGCCGGCGCTGCCGCGATGCTCGGCTGCCGGTTCGCCACCTCGTACCGCGGACTCGTGCAACAGGCACGGCTGCAGGCGGGCGAAACCCTCGTGGTCGTCGGCTGCGGTGGAGTCGGCCTAAGCGCGATCATGATTGGGCAGGCGCTCGGCGCCATCGTCATCGCCGTCGACATCAATTCCGACGCGCTCGAGGCGGCGAGCCGGGTGGGAGCTGCTCACGTCGTCAACTCGGCCGAACTGCCCGACGACGAGGTGGTCGAGCGCATTCGGGCGCTCGCATCAGGGGGTGCAGACGTGAGTCTCGAGGCGCTCGGCCGGGAGAATACGGTGGCCATCGGCATCCGTTCCCTGGCAACGCGTGGGCGGCACGTGCAGATCGGCCTGCTGGCGGACGACCCGCGGATACCGCTCGGCACGGTGATTGCGCGGGAACTGACCGTGCTCGGCAGCCATGGCATGCCCGCCCACGACTATCCGGCGCTGCTGGACCTTGTGCTGAGCGGTGGGTTGCGCCCTCAGGACTTGATCAGCCGCCGAATCACCCTCGCCGAAGCGCCTGCGGCACTCGCCGCTATGTCCACGCCCGGTGCGGCCGCCGGAGTCACCCTGATCGAGGTTACCCGGCCGATCTGACCCTCGCGAATTGCCTCGTTTGGCCCCTGAGACCGCAGCGCCTGGCCCGTCGGTATCAGCAGGCGGCGCTGAACGGATGCTCAGGGCTGGCCGACACGGTCGGCCGTTCGGGAAAGCTAGGAGGCGATTGCGCCGGCATCCGCTGCGCCGGCATCCGCTGCGCCGGTGGCGGGCAGCGTCACGTCGATGCCGAACAGGGCGTCGAGGCCCCCGAGGTAGGCGTCTTGCTCGCCGGCGCGGGCGAGCTCGCGGGCCCGCACCATGGGAGTGTGCAGCAGCACGCCGGCCAGGTGGCGCAGGGCCGACTCGGTCGCCTCGCTCGAATCGCCGCGGCTGCGGGCCCGGGCGATTTCGGCGTCGCGCAGCTCGAACACGTAGCTGCGTAGCGCCACCACTGCCGGGGTGAGGCTCTGCTCTTCGGCAACGTCGGAGAACTTGCGGGCCGCCTTGCCGATGATTTCTCGGGCTTCGGTCGTGGCGTTGAGCTCTTCGAGCGGGGCGTGGATGCTGATGGTTTCAAGGTCGAGCAGCTCGACGCCGGGTACCAGGGTCACGTCGGGGGCGACGTTGCGGGGCAGGCCGAGGTCGATGATGAGCTGCGGCGGCGCCTCTGGACCGGCGTCGGCCGGGCAGATGCGGGTCGGAGCGTCGGCGGTGGCGCCCGAAATGGCGAAGGGATCAATGCCGATCTCGGCGCGGCCACGACTGATCAGGGCCGCATCGATCACGTGGTCATCGCGCAGGGTGCAGGTGACGACAACGTCGGCACGCGCCACCTCGGCAGCAAAATCCGCAGCGGGAACGGCTTCGATGCCGTGCGAGGTCGCGAATCCAACGGCGCGCCCGGACGGCGAGTAGACGCGAACGTTCTCGGCTCCGCGGTCGCGCAGGGCGGCGAGCGAGGCGCCGGCGTAGCGGCCGGTACCGACCAGCAATACTCGAGCGCTGGACCAGTCGCTGACCCGGCTTTCGGCCAGTTCGAGCGCGAGGCGCACGATCGAGCGGCCGGCCGAGCCGATGCCGGTGCGATTCTTGACGCCGCGAGAAGTCTGGGAGGCGCGCTGAAACAGACGCTCAAGTTCGGGGCTCGTGGTGCCATCGGCGCGAGCCTGTTCCAGTGCGCGCCGCACCTGGCCGGCGATCTCGACCTCGCCGACGACGACCGATTCGAGGCCGCTGGTCACGGCGAACAGGTGCTCGGCGACGCCATTGCCGTGCACGAGGGTGAGATTGTCACGCAGGGTGTCTTCGGCGACGCCGGTGCTCGCGCTCACGGCTTCGATCGCCGCGTACACGGCGGGCAGCGGCGACACGCCGTAGGGTTCATCGAGATCGAGGTAGGCCTCGAAGCGGTTGCAGGTCGCGACGACGACGGCACCGCTGAGCCGACCGTGCTGCTCGACCATGCGGGTGGCCGCAGCGCTTCCGCCGACAGACAATTTCTCCAGCACATCGAAGGTGGAGTTTTTGTGACTGGCCGACAGAAGAATGAGCACTGCCCAATTCTACGACTTATTGCTGTACGCTTTCGGCGCGCATCGTCAGGGATGTTTGAGAGGATGGGGGGGATGATCCTCGACGCGCAGCATCCACTCTCCTCCGGCCTCACCGCCGACTCCCGCCTGATTCAGGCCTATCAGGGCGTTCGACCCGACGTGACCCCGGTGTGGTTCATGCGCCAGGCCGGGCGATCACTGCCCGAATACCGCGAACTGCGCGTCGGTACGCGCATGCTCGACGTGTGCCTCGACCCCGAACTGGCGAGCGAAATTTCGCTGCAGCCGGTGCGGCGCCACAACGTCGACGCCGGAATCTTCTTCAGCGACATCGTCGTTCCACTCAAGCTCGTCGGTGTCGACGTGACGATTGTGGCCGGCAAGGGCCCGGTGCTCGGCAAGGCCGTGCGCACGTCAGCGGATGTCGACGAGCTCACCGCCCTGGATCCCGCCATTCTCGATGAGGCCCTCGCGCCGATTCGCGACGCCGTGGGTCGCGCGGTGTCCCAGCTCGGATCGACCCCGCTGATCGGCTTCGCCGGCGCGCCCTTCACCCTGGCCGCATACCTGGTCGAGGGCGGTCCGTCGAAGGATCACATCCACGCCCGCACCCTCATGCACGCTGAGCCCGAAGCGTGGGCGCGGCTCATGGCCTGGACCGCCAATGTCACCGGCCGGTTCCTGCGCGCCCAGGTGCTCGCCGGCGCGAGCGCTGCCCAACTGTTTGACTCGTGGGCCGGAGCGCTGTCGCTGGCCGACTATGCGGCATCCGTTGCGCCAGCTTCGGCGGCAGCGATCGCGCATGTGCGCGACCTCAGCTACAGCGTCAACGGCGCTGATCGCAATGTACCGATCGTGCATTTCGGCGTGGGCACCGGCGAACTGCTGAAAGAAATGCACAATATCGGCGCCGACGTCGTGGGCGTCGACTACCGGGTGCCGCTCGATGAGGCCAACCGCCGACTCGGCGGAGCCGTTCCGGTACAGGGAAACGTCGACCCGGCCCTGCTGACGGCGCCGTGGCCCGTGCTCGAAGCGCACGTGCGCGACGTCCTCGAACGCGGACGCAGCGCGCCCTCGCACGTGCTCAACCTCGGCCACGGCGTTCCACCCGACACCGACCCCGACGTGCTCACCCGCCTGGTCAGCCTCGTGCACGACGTCAGCGCGGCCGAGTAGGAGCCAGCATGACCAGACCAATCGACGTTCTCGTCATCGGCGGCGGAGTGGCCGGCCTGGTCGCCGCCCGCGAATGCGCCCAGGTCGGCCTGGCCGTGACCGTCATCGAGACAACGGATGCCGTCGGCGGCCCGGTCGCCGGCCACGTTCTCGACGGGCTCACCCTCGACAGCGGCGCCGAGAGCTTCGCTGTGCGCGGAGGCACGGTCGCGTCGTTCATCGAGGATCTCGGCCTCACCGACCAGATCGTGGCCCCCAATATCGCCGGGGCCTGGCTGCACTTGCCGGCCCTCAAACAAGCGGATGCCGCGATGAGCGTTCCGCTGCCCAAGGCCGGCGTTCTAGGAATCCCCGGTTCACCGCTCGCCGACGACGTGCGCCGCGTCATTGGCTGGAAGGGGTCGCTGCGCGCTTACGCCGACCGGCTCATGCCCGTGCTCACGATCGGCCGCGAGCACAGCCTCGGCGACCTCGTGAAGAAGCGCATGGGCCAGCGCGTGCTCGACCGGCTGGTGGAACCCGTCGCGTCTGGCGTCTACACGACGAGCGCCGTCGACCTCGAGATCGATGTGGTCGCCCCCGGACTCAACCGTGCCCTCACCACGGCCGGCTCGCTCTCCGGCGCGGTCTCGGCCCTGCGTGCTGGCGCCCCGGCCGGGTCTAACGTCGGCGGCCTGCTCGGCGGAATGGCCAGCCTGCCCGCCGCGATCGTGGCCGCCCTGCAACGCCACGACGTGGCGATTCTGACCGGAACCACGGCCACAGCACTGGCCCGCTCGGGCGCCGACGACGCGCCGACCTGGTCCGTCACCGTCACCCGGCAAGCGGATGCGGCCCCGGCCAACCCCGCCGCCCCGACCGACCCCGCCGCCCCGACCGACCCCGCCGCCCCGACCGACAGCGCCTCGCCCGCTGACGCAGGTGCGCCGACCGACCCCGCCGCGCCGCTTGCTCGACCGACCGACCGCACGCCCGCCGAGAGCACCGCGCCCGCTGCCGAGCGAACCACCAGCACCCTCACCGCCCGTTACCTCATCATCGCGACCCAGGGCGCGCAGGCACTGCGCCTGGTCAACCCGCTTGGTGACCAGTTCGACGCCCTCGCCGAGCTCGACTGGCCAGCACCGACTGCCGTCACCCTCACCACGCTCGTGCTCGATGCGCCAGCCCTCGACGCGCACCCACGCGGCACCGGCGTGCTCGTCTCGGCCGATGCCCCCGACGTCACCGCGAAAGCGCTCACCCACGTCACCGCGAAGTGGGCCTGGGTCGCCGAAGCGGCCGGCCCCGGCCGCCACGTCGTGCGGCTGTCTTACGGCCGCGCCGGTCAGCCCAACCCAACCGACGACCTGAGCGACGCGGAGCTGCAGGCCCTCGCTCTGCACGACGCGAGCGCCCTGCTCGGTGTGCCACTGGCAGCGGCCGCGGTGCGCGCTTTCGCCCGCACCGAGTGGCGCGACGCCCTGTCGCCGGCCACCCTCGGTGCTCCGGAACGCGCGCAGCAGGTGCGCGAGGCCGTCGCCGCGACCCCCGCAATGGAGATCACCGGTGCCTGGCTGGCCGGAACCGGCCTCGCCTCGGTCATCCCACACGCACTCCAGGCCGGCGACCGCATCCGCCACGCCGCCCTCGGCCTGACCATCACCGGGCCGGACGCGTAGTCGTGGTACCGAACCGCGGAGATCCTCGTCTTGAACCGCGAATGCGGCCCGATTCGCCGGATTCTCCGCAGTTATGCACGGGCCCCCGAACGGTGGGCGCGCAGGTGCCCCAAACTGTGCACTTCCTGTATTGATACGAGCACTCCGAGACATACCCGGGCATCACCCGAGATCGAAACGGCGAACCGGGTTACTCTGGGGAGACCTTACGAAAGTGGAGACTCAATGCGCGGAAAGCTTCTGTTCATCACGGGCGGACTCGTTGGCTATGTGCTCGGTGCACGCGCCGGCCGCAAACGTTACGACCAGATCGCCGCCGCCGCCAATGACCTCTGGAACGCCAAACCTGTGCAACGCCGGGTGACCGAGGTGCGCGACGCCGCGCTCGAACTCGTCGGCGACGTTCCCGTAACCCTGTACAACGCCGGCAAGAAGGCCGTCACGCAGGCTGTCGCCAAAAAGAAGAAGAACAAGAAGGCGGCTGCCCAGACCTCGACAACGTCAGCGAAAGCGGATGCCGCCGCCCCCGCAGCCACGGCCAGCACCACGACGAGCCGCACGGCCGCCGCGAAGCCGAAGGCGACCGAGAAGCCGACACCGACGGCCAAGGCCAAGCCTTCGGCTGACGACGCCCAGTAGCTCGTAGAATTCGGACACCCGTTACACCGCCGGGCGCGACACCCCGACGACACCCGAAAACAGGGAAGGCAATTCGTGACTAGCAGTGGATTCAACCCGAAGAGCAAACGTCCGTTGCTCGCGCTGATCGGGGAACTGCCCGGCCAGATCAGCGCTCTCGTGAAAGCCGAACTCGATGCCTTCAAGGCCGAGTTCACCGCCAAAGCCAAGAATTTCGGCATCGGTGCCAGCCTCTTCATCGTGGCCGGGGCTTTTCTGTTCTTCGCGCTCGGGGTGCTCGTTGCCCTCTTCGTGATCTTGCTGGCCCTCGTGCTGCCGCTCTGGCTTGCCACGCTCATCGTGCTGGTCGTGCTCCTGCTCATTGCCGCACTCCTCGTGCTCATCGGTGTCAACCGGGTGAAGGCGGCAACGAAACCCGACCCGGAGGGCGTGCACGCGAGCATCCGTCACGACGTTGATGCATTCAAGGGAGTTGGCGAATATGACCACAAATGACCTGCGCGCCGAAGCCCGACACGCTCGCGCCGAGCTCGCCTCGACGCTCGATGCGATCGAGTACAAGCTCAATATCCCCAAGCAGCTGCGCATCAAGCGCCGCCGCCTGACCCACGCCCTGCACCAACTCGGCGAAGACAGCCCGGCCGCCCTCGTCGGCATCGCCCTCGGTGCGGCGACCGTGGTCGGTGTCATCGTCTGGTTCGGCGCCTCCGCGGTGGCCAAAAACCGGTAGCAAGCGGGGTGGGTTCACAGCAACCGCACTGCTCATTTTGGTAGTAGGGGCAATTCAGAGCAAAATAGACCCATGACTCACCCGGCTGCCGGAGAGGCAGTAACCAGCGTTCAGCCCACCACTCCCACCGATACCGAGGTACCCGCGGCTTCGCCGCAAGGATTCACCCTCTTTACCGTGCTGCGAAGAGACCCGCACAACCCCGATGATCTCGACGGCCGCGATGTTCCGCACGCCGTGAACGAGCTCGACGACGTGGTGGCCTTGATCGAAGCCGAGGGCGTCACCGTGCGCGGCTTCTACGATGTCTCCGGCCTCAAGGCCGATTCCGATGTCATGATCTGGACCCACGCGCCCGAGGCAGAGACCCTGCAGTGGGCGAACCGTGAGCTGCGCCGCAGCCGCCTGCTGAAGAGCCTGTTGCCGACCTGGAACGCCATGGGCGTGCATCGGGACGCCGAGTTCAACAAGAGCCACGTGCCCGGATTCCTGCGCGGAGTCGAGCCCAAGGCCTGGATGACCGTCTACCCCTTCGTGCGCAGCTTCGAGTGGTACCTGCTGCCCGACGAAGACCGCAGCCGCATGCTCGCCGACCACGGCCGCAAGGGCGCCGCCTACCGTGGTGCGATCGCGAACACCGTCTCCGCCTTCGCCCTCGGCGACTACGAATGGCTGCTGCCGATCGAGAGCGACGAGCTCACCGAGCTCGTCGACCTCATGCGTGGCCTGCGTGACACCGAGGCGCGTCGCCACGTGCGCGAAGAGATCCCGTTCTATACCGGACGCCGCATCTCGACCGCCGAGCTCGTCGAGGTTCTGCAGTAATGGCCCAGTACGACGCCGTCTTGCTGGCCGGTTTCGGTGGTCCAGAGGGCCAGGACGACGTGATTCCGTTCCTGCGCAACGTGACCGGTGGTCGCGGCATCCCGGAAGAGCGCCTCGAAGAGGTCGCCACCCACTACCGCCACTTCGGCGGCGTGAGCCCCATCAACGACCAGAACCGGGTGCTCAAGGCGGCCCTGCAGGTCGAACTCGACCGTCGCGGCATCAACCTGCCGGTCATTTGGGGCAACCGCAACTGGGCACCGTATCTGCGCGACACCATCTCCGACGCCCACGATGCTGGCCAAAACCGCCTGCTCGCGATCGCGACGAGTGCCTACAGTTCCTACAGCGGATGCCGCCAGTACCGTGAAGACTTCGCCGCAGCCCTGACCGACAAGGGCCTGAACGACACGGTCCACATCGACAAGATCCGCCAGTTCTTCGACCACCCCGGCTTCGTCACCCCGTTCATCACCGGTGTCACCCAAGGACTCGAGGATGTCGTCGCGGCCATGCCCGGCATCGACGTCGAATCCGAGGTCGAGATTCTGTTCTCGACCCACTCGATCCCGATGACGGACGCTAACAAGAGCGGCCCGGCCGATCGCGGATTTGGCGAGGGTGGCGCCTACGAGGCGCAGCACCGCGCCGTCGCCCAGGTCGTCATGGACGCCCTCGTGGAACCCGGAGACGCGTCCACCCCGGTCAAAACGCAATGGCAGCTGGTCTACCAGTCCCGCAGTGGCCCGCCCAGCATGCCGTGGCTCGAACCCGACATCAACGATGCGATCGCCCTGCTGCCGGCCCGCGGCATCCGTGCTGTGATCATTGTGCCGCTTGGTTTCGTGAGCGATCACATGGAGGTCATGTGGGACCTCGACAATGAAGCGATGGAAACCAGTGCGAAGTTCGGGATTCACGCCGTGCGCGTGCCGACCCCCGGGGTCTCGCCCGACTTCGTCAGCGGCCTCGTCGACCTGATCGAGGAACGCCTCAATGACACCCCGGTCGAAGACCGTCCGGCCGCAACCAACCTCGGTCCCTGGTACGACGTCTGCCGCCCCGGCTGCTGCGAGAACGTGCGGCTCGGCTTCAAGCCGGCCGTCGCGGGGCTGGCACCGTGACCGTCATCCGGGTGGGAACGCGCGCCAGCGCCCTCGCCCTCGCCCAGACCCAGACGATCGTGAACCGCATCGCGGCGTCGGCCGGCGTCGAAGTTGAAATCGTGCGCGTCACCACGCACGGCGATACCTCCACCGAGCCGCTCTCGAGCCTCGGCGGCACCGGAGTGTTCGCGAGCGCCCTGCGCGAAGCCCTGCTGAATGACGAGTGCGACGTCATCGTGCACTCGTTCAAAGATCTGCCGACCGAGGCCCACGCAGGCCTGCGCATTGGCGCAATCCCCAAGAGAGCGGATGCCCGCGACGTGCTGGTCGCGCGCGCCGGCTTCACCCTCGATACCCTTCCGGAGGGGGCCCGCGTCGGTACGGGTTCGCCCCGCCGCGTCGCCCAGTTGCTGGAGCGTCGTCCCGACCTCACGATCGTGGACATTCGCGGCAACATCGACACTCGGATCGGGCGCGTCGCCGAGGGCGACCTCGACGCCGTCGTGCTGGCCGCGGCCGGCCTCGGTCGTCTCGGTCGTCTCGAATCCCTCGCGCCGGAGTTTCTTGAGCTGTCGGCCTGGCCGACCGCTCCCGGCCAGGGTGCGCTCGCGATCGAGGTGCGTGACGGCAAGCCGGAGCGCCTCCTCGGCGTGGCACTCGCGGCGATGAACCATGGCTCTACTCAGGCGACAACCACCGCCGAACGCACCGTGCTGGCCCGACTGGAGGCCGGTTGCGCCGCGCCGATCGGCGCCACCGCCGCGGTCGACGATGGACTGCTCTTTCTCACCGCAACCGTGTACAGCCCGGATGGATCCCGCAAGATCACCAGCTCGCACGCGGCGACGCCCGATTCCCACTCCGCACCCCATCTCACCGAAGCCGCACTCGACGTGGCCGAACGAGTGTCCATAGATCTTCTGGCCGGTGGCGCGGCCGAGTTCGCTCCCCTGAAAGTGACTGAGTGACCACGTGACCAATCGACTGACCAAGCCCCTCGCGGGCTGGCGAGTTCTCGTTCCGCGCGGCGGCCCCTGGGGCGACCAGGTCGCAGCGAACCTGCGCGCCAAGGGCGCGCATCCGATCGTCGCACCGATGATCAACTTCGCCGCCACCGATGACGCCCCGGCTCTGAACGCGGCGCTGACCCGTCTGGCCGCCGGGGATTTCGACTGGATGACCATCACCAGCGCCACGACCGTCGATGTACTCTCGTCGCAC
Organism: Cryobacterium sp. TMS1-13-1; assembly: GCF_004403125.1. NCBI lineage: Bacteria > Bacillati > Actinomycetota > Actinomycetes > Micrococcales > Microbacteriaceae > Cryobacterium > Cryobacterium sp. TMS1-13-1. The sequence goes on from NZ_SOGX01000008.1 coordinate 283,727, forward strand.
CGCGCGGTCGTCGCCCCGGGAACCCGCATCGCCGCCGTCGGTGAGACCACGGCCGCCGCACTCATCGCGGCCGGCTACCACGTGGACATCGTGCCCTCCGAAGACAACTCCGCCCGAGGACTGCTCGAGGAATGGGAAACCGCGACCGCTGGGGTTATTCCGTTGCGCGTGCTCACCCTGCGCAGTGAGATCGCCAAGCCGCTGCTCAGCGAGGGACTGCGCCGCGTCGGCCACGACGTTGAATCGGTCGTCGCTTACCGCACCATCGGTGTTCCGGTCAGCGACCAGGTGGTCGCCGACGTTAAGGCTGGCCTCGTGCACGCCGTACTCGTCACGAGCGGCAGCGTTGCTCGTCAAGTGCGCGAACAGTTCGGGGACATTCCCGAACGCACCCTGGTTGCCTGCATCGGCCCGCAGACCGCCAGGGACTCCCGGGCCCTCGGACTGCGCGTCGACGTTGTCGCCTCGGAGCGCAGCGCCGAGTCACTCATCGATGCACTCGTCGATGCAGCACTCGCGGGGAGCACGCCAGCAGCCTGACCCAGCCCGGTAACGAGCCGATAACGAAATGCACAGCCGGGCGGCGTAGTGTAAAGGGGTGACCAAACCCGTTATCCGCCCACGACGGCTGCGCACCAGCGGCGCGCTTCGTCGCCTGGCAAGTGAAATCCGTCTCCACCCGGCCGAGCTCGTGCTCCCCATGTTCATTCGTGAGGGCAACGAGCAGCGGCCGATCAGCTCGATGCCCGGCGTCGTGCAGCACAGCATCGACAGCGCCCGTCGGGCCGTGGCTGAGGCGGCAGAAGCTGGTGTCGGGGGCATCATGCTGTTCGGAGTGCCAGAGGTGCGCGACGCGACCGGGACCGGCGCGACCGATCCCAACGGAATCCTCAACCTGGCCACCCGTGCTCTCGTCGACGAGATCGGTGATGCGCTCGTGGTGCAGACCGACTTGTGCCTGGATGAATTCACCGACCACGGCCATTGTGGCGTGCTAGCCGCCGATGGCCATGTCGACAACGACGCGACCCTCGAACGCTACCGCGACATGGCGCTGGCCCAGGCGAGCGCCGGCTCCGCGCTGCTCGGCCTCTCCGGCATGATGGACGGCCAGGTCGCCGCCGTGCGCGAAACCCTCGACTCCAATGGTTTCGAAGACACCGCTGTGCTGGCTTACTCGGCCAAGTACGCCTCGGCCTACTACGGCCCGTTCCGGGAGGCCGTCGCCTCGACCTTGGTCGGCGACCGCCGCACCTACCAGCTCGACCCGGCGAATCGACGCGAGGGCGTACGCGAAGCCCAGCTGGACATTGACGAGGGCGCCGACATCGTCATGGTCAAACCGGCCGGCAGCTACCTTGACGTGCTCGCCGAGGTCGCCGCGATGAGTGATATTCCCGTTTGGGCATATCAAGTCTCTGGCGAATACGCCATGATCGAAGCCGCAGCTGCGCAGGGCTGGATCGACCGGCGCCGCGCCGTCGAAGAGTCGGTGCTGAGCATCCGTCGGGCCGGTGCCGACGCTGTACTTACCTATTGGGCCGTTGAATTGGCCACCTGGCTCAAGGAGGAGCGAGCATGACCGACACACTGTCAACCGAAGTGCACCACGTGGCCACCCGCAACGACGAGCTATTCGACCGGGCCCGAAAGGTCATCCCCGGGGGGGTGAACTCGCCGGTGCGGGCCTTTGGCTCGGTCGGCGGCACCCCGCTGTTTCTGGTGAAGGCCGCCGGCGCCTATGTCACCGACTCCGACGGTCGCGAATACGTCGACCTCGTCAACTCCTGGGGACCGGCCATTCTGGGCCACGCCCATCCCGAGGTCATCAGGGCCGTTCAGGATGCCGCCGCTCTCGGCCTGTCCTTTGGCGCCTCGACGCCCGCCGAGACCGAACTGGCCGAGCTCGTCGCCGAGCGGGTCGGCGCGGTCGAAAAGCTGCGCTTGGTGTCCACCGGCACCGAGGCGACCATGACCGCCATCCGACTGGCCCGCGGTTTCACCGGACGTGACCTGCTGATCAAGTTCGCCGGGCACTACCACGGCCACTCCGACGGCCTGCTGGCCCAGGCCGGTTCCGGTCTCGCTACCCTCGCCCTGCCCGGTTCGGCCGGCGTCACGACCGCGACCGCCGCGCAGACCCTCGTGTTGCCGTACAACGACCTCGACGCCGTGCGCGCCGCCTTTGAGGCACACCCGGGGCGCATCGCCGCGATCATCACCGAGGCTGCCGCCGCTAATATGGGCGTCGTCGCGCCGGATACCGGCTTCAACGCGGCCCTGTCGGCGATCGCGCACGAGAACGGTTCCCTGCTCATCCTCGACGAGGTGCTCACCGGTTTTCGAGTGAGTCCCTCGGGCTTCTGGGGACTCGAGACCAGCAGTCTCGAGTCGGCCGGTGAAGAGTTTTACACGCCCGACCTGCTCGCCTTCGGCAAGATCATCGGCGGCGGCCTGCCCGTTGCCGCCCTCGGTGGCCGGGCCGACGTGATGGACTTTCTGGCACCGACCGGCCCGGTCTACCAAGCCGGAACGTTGTCGGGCAACCCGGTCGCGGTTGCGGCGGGCATCGCCACGCTCAACCTGCTCGACGAGAGCGTGTACGACCGGCTCAACGCAACCGCCATCATCCTCTCTGAGGCTGTTTCTGCCTCGCTCGCCGCCGAGGGCGTCGCGCACCGGGTGCAGCGGGCCGGCAACCTGTTCAGCTTCGTGTTCGGCGAGGAGGCGCAGGGTTCGGCTCCGCGCACCTACGCCGATGTGCAGCGCCAGGAGGCTTTTCGCTACGCCCCGTTCTTTCACGCCATGCTCGATGGCGGCGTCTCGCTGCCGCCGAGCGTGTTCGAGGCCTGGTTCGTCTCCGACGCACACGATCAGAGCGCGATCGGGCGCATCTTCGAGGCGCTGCCCGCCGCGGCCAAAGCTGCAGCGGCTGCCCAGCCAACGGTCTAATTGAGCAAACGCTCCCGGACCGCCGGGAGCGTTTGCTTCAGTTGGAGACTTCCTGCGCTGGGACATTACTGCTTTGTTCGCGTCAGACAACGAGTTTTCGGGCCGGACCGGGCAGACTGGAACAATGGCTTCCCTGAGCGTGCATTCCGACCGGCTCGAGATCCACTTGACGCGCGCGGAAAGAACGCTCGCGCTGCGGCGTGACTCGATCGTGGTGCAGCGGGAGAACATCCGCTCGGTGATCATCACGGAAGATCCGTGGATCTGGCTGCGCGGTATCCGCTCACCCGGATCGATGATTCCGCTCGTGCTGGCGGCCGGAACCTGGAAGTTTCACGGCGGCAAGGACTTCGTCTCGATCAAGCGTCACCGCCCGGCCGTGGTGATCGACCTGGTCGACGAAGAATTCGCCCGCGTTATTCTCACCAGCCAGCACGCGGCCGACTTCGTCGACTCGCTGAAGCTGCCGGTCGAGCCGATGCCCGCCAAGCCGACCAGCTAGGCGAACAAGAACAACACGAAGCCGATCAGCGGAAGCGTGCCCTGAATCAATGCCGCGCGAGTGTAGCGCGGACCACCGCTGCGAAGCACGCACGCGGCGAGCACCATCGATGCGGTCGTGAACAACACGAGCGCACGGCCCGCGTCGGGCCCCAAATAAATCTAGGCCCGTCTGGTTCAGCGCATCGAGCTGTTGATGTTGGACCAGTGACAGGGCAGCGACGTAACGATCGAATTTGAGGCGCTGGATCCTAGAACGGTTTCGGATTGGTGTCGTTGGTGTTCCAGTCGGTGTTCGAGGGGGTGTTCCAGTCGCCACTCCGCGGGTCGCTCCTCTGTTCGGCTGGCGGCAGCGGTGCGGGCGGGTCGGGCGGTGGCGGGGCTGCCTGTGGTGCTGCTTGTTGTTGTCGCGTTGGGTTGATGCGGGTGGCGGGGTCGGTGGCGTAGTGTTTGCCGGCGGGGCTGGTCCAGTGGACGGTGCCGTCGGGGTCGGCGACGGC
>NZ_SOGX01000007.1:0-243695 GCF_004403125.1 Cryobacterium sp. TMS1-13-1
GGGGGGAGGTTCAGCATCCACCGTGTCGGCGGGCGCAGCTAGGCTAATACTGTCAGATCGACGGGCAGGCAAAGTAGGGGAGAACCAATGACGGTTGTTACAGACACGAACACGAACGAATCCGAGCTGCTCGCTCGCGTGCCGAACCAGCTCTACATCAATGGCAAGTGGGTCGCCGCCACCGGCGGGCGCACCCTCGATGTCACCGACCCGGCCACCGGCCACGTCATCAAGACCATCGCCGACGCGAGTGTGGCCGACGGCATCGCCGCCCTCGCGGCCGCCGACTCCGCGCAGGCCGACTGGGCGGCGACCCCGGCCCGCGTGCGGGGCGAAATTCTGCGCCGCGCATTCGATCTGCTGCAGGAACGCAAGCAGGAGTTTGCCCTGTTGATGACCATCGAAATGGGCAAGCCGCTGCCCGAGGCGCTCGGCGAAGTCGCCTACGGCGGCGAATTCCTGCGCTGGTTCAGCGAAGAAGCCGTGCGCATCAACGGCCGCTACGGCGCTAACCCCGAAGGCACCGGCCGCATGATCGTGACCCAGCAGCCGGTCGGACCCTGCTTTCTGATCACCCCGTGGAACTTTCCACTCGCCATGGCGACCCGCAAGATCGCCCCGGCGCTCGCCGCGGGCTGCACCGTCGTCGTCAAGCCGGCCGCGCTCACCCCGCTGACCACCCTGTACTTCGTGGCGCTGCTCGAAGAGGCCGGCCTGCCCGCCGGCGTCGTCAACGTCATCACGACGTCGCAGTCCGGCGCGGTCTCCGAGCCGATCATCGCCGACCGACGCCTCCGCAAGCTCAGCTTCACCGGGTCGACCGCGGTCGGCAAGTCGCTCATCAAGCTCTCCGCCGAGAACGTGCTGCGCACCTCGATGGAACTCGGTGGCAACGCCCCGTTCGTCGTGTTCGCCGACGCCGACCTCGACAAGGCTGTCGACGGCGCGCTCATCGCCAAGTTCCGCAATATCGGCCAGGCCTGCACCGCCGCCAACCGCTTCATTGTGCACGAGTCCATCGCTGCCGAATTCGCCCGCCGGGTCACCGAGCGGGTCGAAGCGTTCCAGATCGGCCGCGGCACCGAGGCCGGCATCACCATCGGCCCGCTGATCGACGGCAAGGCCGTCGCCAAGGCTGACTCGCTCGTACAAGATGCGCTCACCCGCGGCGCGACCCTGCTCACCGGCGGCGCCGCGATCGAGCGCGAGGGCACCTTCTACGCACCCACCGTGCTCACCGACGTCAAGCCGGGCAGCGATATTCTGCGCGACGAAATCTTCGGCCCGGTGCTCGCGATCAGCACCTTCACCGACGAAGCGGATGCCGTTCGTCTCGCCAACGACACCGAGTTCGGCCTGATCAGCTACGTGTTCACGACCGATCTGGCCCGTGGCCAGCGCATGATCGACAAGCTGCAGACCGGCATGATGGGCCTGAACACCGGCGTTGTCTCCAACGCGGCCGCACCGTTCGGCGGCGTCAAGCAGTCCGGCCTCGGCCGCGAGGGCGGGCTCGAGGGCATCCACGAGTACCTCTCGACGAAGTACACCCTCACGCCGACGCCCTAAAGCGGTAAATTGCCGCAGGGTGCATCCGTTTCGCCCTCGAGGAGAGAAATAGAGGAGTAAGTGGTTTCCCGCCCCGGGGAGGGCCACAGCACACGACGTCGGGTTTGCTGCTGTGGCCCCTTCTGCTAGCAGGGGGAACTGCAACCGAGTCGGAGGAAACTCACTATGCTGGTGCGCGCGGAGGTTGTCACTCTCACAGTGCGATCGCCGTACCCCTGCCCGGTACGTGTTTCGGCCCGAAGGACCCACCCGCAGGTGAGCGCACCTACCGACGATGACGCGTCCCTCGCCCGCGCCTTTCAGGACGGTGATGAGCGCGCTCTGGCCGCGGCGTATGACCGCTGGTCACCGTTGGTATTTACGATCGCCGTGCGCTCCCTCGCCAATGCGTCCGACGCCGAAGACGTCACCCAGAAGGTATTCATTGCCGCCTGGCGGGGGCGCGGTGGGTTCGACCCGGCCCGTTCCCGGCTGCCGGCGTGGCTGATCGGCATTACGAGGCACGTGATTGCCGACACCCACGAGGCACGCAGTCGCCAGCGGCGGCTCGAAGACTCACTCGCCGCGACCATCCCGGCACACCGCGTCGATGACAGCCTGAGTGTCGTCAACCGGGTGCTGGTCGGCGACAAAATCGACCGGCTCGAACCCGTGCCCCGGCAGGTGATGCGCCTCGCCTTCTTCGATGATCTCACCCAGGTGCAGATCGCCGACAGCCTGGGGCTGCCGCTCGGCACGGTAAGGAGCCACATGCGGCGCAGCCTGACCCGCCTCCGCACCCGGTTGGAGGTGTCCGATGACTCCTCTTGATGGCACCCACATCGCTGCGGACGACCTGCACCTGCTCGCGCTGGCCGAGGTCGACGCGAGCGCGGCGGAACGCGCCCACCTCGCCGCCTGCGTCGAGTGCCCCGGGGAATACCTCGCCCTGTGGCAGGTCGTGCAACTCGGTCGTGCCGTCGGGTTCGATTCGCTGCTCACCCCGCCGGCGGGCGTCTGGGCAGGCATCTAGGTCGAACTCGGGCTGAGCAACGCGGTGCACACACCACTCCCCTTCACGAAAACCGCTGACGCGACGGATGCTGCGGCCCCGCCCCAGGCACCTGTTTCGCCGGTCGCCGACCCGGCGGTCGAACCAGCACCCGTGCGTCTGCTGTCCCTCCGCCGCTGGGTCCCGTTCGCGGCAGCCGCCGGCATGATCGGCTTGATCGGCGGCATCGCCATCGGCGTGGCGAGCACCGCCGGCCCGCCACCCGAGCAAGTCGTGGCCGAAGGCGCCCTCGACGCCCTGCCGGGATGGGCCGCGAGCGGGTCCGTCCGGGTCGAGCAAGCCGCCGACGGCCGCCGCTCGGTCGTCGTCGACCTCGACGCGCCGAATCCGCCGGGCACCGGCCTGCGCGAGGTCTGGCTGCTCAAAGCGGATGCGTCCGGCCTGGTCAGCATCGGATTCCTCGACGGTTCCACCGGTCGTTTCACTATCCCCGCGAGCGTCGACCTCGCCCAATACCCACTGGTGGACGTGTCCGCCGAACCCGCCGACGGCGACCCGGCACACTCCGGCGACTCAATCGTGCGCGGCGAATTACACGCGCTCTGAGTCGTTTCTCTAAATAAGTCGCCGTGGTGCATCCGAAACGCGCCCGACCGGAGAAGTTGTTACCAGGGAGGCACAGCCGCCTTTCGTAACGACCAACCTGGAGGTAGCAATGCGCAAGTCCATCGCCGTCGGAATTTCCGCCGGCCTTCTCGTCGCACTCGCCGGGCTCGCGCCGGCGCAGGCGGCCGTTCCCGCGGCATCCGCTTCACCGGGTATGGCATCCGTGTCGGTGCTGCACGCCATTCCCGGACTGACCCTCGACATCTCGGTCGACGGTCGCGTCGTCGTCGCCGATTTCATGCCTGGAACCCTGCTCGGCCCGCTGAAGCTCACGGCCGGCACCCACACCGTCGGAATCTCCGCGGCAGATTCCCTCGAAGTCGGCGGCAGCGCCAACGGCTCGCCGCTTCCGTCGATCGCCGTGAGCGGCTCGACGACAGTCACGGTCACGGCTAATCGTAGCTTCACGGCGGTTGCCCACCTCACGGATGCCGGCCTTCCCACCGCCACCCTGTACAACGATGACACCAAGCCGCCGGCCGCCGGGCAGGGCCGCCTCACCGTGCGCCACGTTGCGGCCGCTCCGGCCGTTGACGTTCTCGCCAACGGCGCCGTTGCCGTCGCCGGCCTGACCAATCCGTCGCAGGCCGTGCTCGATCTGCCGGTCGGCACGATCAGCGCCGTCGTGGCCGCCGCCGGAACGACCGCGCCGCTGCTCGGCCCGGCGGAAGTCACGATCGCCCCGCGCACCAACACCATCGTCTATGCCTGGGGCAGTCTCGCCGACGGCAACCTGGCCCTCTACGTGCAGACGGTGGGCACGCGAGCCGCAGCGCCGGCATCCGTTTCGGTGCTGCACGCTATTCCGGGCGTCGTGGTCGACGTGTACGTCGACCACCGCAAGGTCATTGACGACTTCGAAACCGGCACCCTCACGAAGATGTTCCGCCTTCCGGCCGGCAGTTACACCCTCGCCATCACCGCAGCAGATGCCGTTGACGCGAGCGCTCCCGTGATCGGCCCGGTCGACCTCGCGGTTGCCTCGGGCGTCAACTACACGGCTGTCGCCCACCTGACCGAGGCCGGAGTTCCGACCGCGGCCTTGTTCGCCAACGATACCTCCGCGCCCGGCGCCGGCCAAGGCCGCCTGACCGTGCGTCATGTCGCCGCTGCTCCCGCGGTGGACGTACTCGCGAACGGCGCTCCGGCCATTACCGGCCTGACCAACCCGAACGAGTCCGTGCTGGTGCTGCCGGTCGGCACCATCTCGGCCGCGGTTGCGGCTGCCGGAACCACCGCGGCACTCATTGGGCCGGCCGACGTGGCCATTGCCGCGAGCACGAACACCATCGTCTGCGCCTGGGGCAGCCTCGCCGACGGCACGCTCGCCCTGGCTGTGCAGACGGTGTCCACGAAGTAGCTTCGTCCGGCGTAACTCCTGCAATCTGAGCGTCGACCCGGCGCGGGCCCCGAATTTCCGCGGCCCGCGCGGCCGGGTCCGTGAAATTGCAGGAGTTATGCCGCTCGAGCCGGGTGCACCGCGCCGCTGGCTAGACTTTGCGGATGCCCATGATCGCGATCGACGACCTGAGCGACCCGCGACTGGTCGACTACGCCCACCTCACCGACGTGGCCCTGAAGAAGGCGCGCGGCACCGAGCACGGGCTGTACATCGCCGAATCGGCCCTCGTTCTCGAGCGTGCCCTGCGCGCCGGGCACATTCCACGTTCCGTGCTCGCGCTCGGCAACACGGCCGACGAAGCGCTCGCCGTGCTTGGTGACTACGCAGCGGAGGTTCCGGTGTTCGTCGGCCCCGGCGAGCTGCTCGCCGACCTCACCGGCTACATTTTGCACCGTGGCTTGATCGCCGCGATGCATCGGCCCGAACTGCCGAGCGCAGACACCCTGCTGGCCGATGCGTGTCGAATCGTCATCCTCGAAAACGTGGCCGACCCGACCAACGTCGGCGCCATCTTTCGCTCGGCCGGCGCCATCGGAGCGGATGCCATTCTGGTCACGCCGCGCTGTTCCGACCCGTTCTATCGTCGCGCCATCCGGGTCTCGATGGGTACGGTGCTGCAGGTGCCGTGGACCCGCGCCGGCGACTGGACCGAGACCCGCGCCCTACTCACCCGGCACGGCTTTCATGTGGCGGCCCTCGCGCTGACGCCGGATGCGGTCAGCCTGCGCGATTTTGACGGTACCGCTCACGAACGTCTGGCCCTGTTGCTCGGCGCCGAGGGCGAGGGACTCACCCCCGAGGCACTCGCCGCCTCGGACACCGTCGTGCAGATTCCGATGAAGCACGGCATCGACTCCCTCAACGTCGCCGCCGCGAGTGCCGTCGCGATGTGGGCGCTGTCCGGGTAACCCCTTCTGCCACCCGAGCCCGGCGGGCCTAGGCTGGGGGCATGAGCAATGAAGCTGTCATCATCGACGTTCTGCGCACCCCGTCGGGCCGGGGCAAACCCGGTGGAGCCCTGGACGGCATCCATCCGGCCGACCTCCTGGCCACGGTGCTGCGTGAGTTGGTCAGCCGCAACAACCTCGACCCGGCACTGATCGATGACGTGATCGGCGGCTGTGTCAGCCAGGCCGGCGAGCAGGGCAATAACGTGACCCGCACCGCGCTGCTGAGTGCCGGCTTTCCGCACACAGTGCCCGGCACCACCATCGACCGGCAGTGCGGCTCCAGCCAGCAGGCTGCAGCGTTCGCCGCCCAGGCCGTGATGAGCGGCAACGCCGACGTGGTCATCGCCTGCGGCGTCGAGTCGATGAGTCGGGTACCCCTCGGGTCTACGGCCGGCGGGCAGGACCCGTTCGGCACTCTCATGCACGAGCGTTACCCCGACGGCCTGGTCAATCAGGGGGTGTCGGCCGAGCTCATCAATCAGAAGTGGAACCTGGGCCGCGACGCCCTCGACAACTACGCGGCCCGCTCGCACCGGCTCGCCGCAGCGGCGGCTGACCGGGGTGATTTCGGCGGCGAAATCGTGGCCGTGACCCGGGCCGATGGCAGCGTCGTGCGGGAGGACGAAACCATTCGCCCGGGCACCTCGCATGCTTCACTCGCCGGACTGCGCCCCGCATTTCGTACCGACGCGCTCGCGGAACGCTTTCCGAAGCTCGGCTGGCACGTCACGGCCGGCAACTCCTCGCCGCTCACCGATGGCGCCTCGGCGACCCTGATCATGAGCGCCAAGAGGGCCGCGCAGCTCGGCCTGAACCCGCGCGCCCGGTTTCACAGCTTCACCGTGGTGGGAAGCGACCCCATGCTCATGCTGACCGGCGTGATCCCGGCGACCCAGCGCATCCTCTCGCGGGCCGGCCTTGGCATCGACGATATCGACGCCTACGAGATCAACGAGGCCTTCGCGAGCGTGCCGCTGGCCTGGCTGCGCGAACTTCACGCCGACCCCGATTGCCTCAACCCGCGCGGCGGCGCCATCGCCCTCGGCCACGCGCTCGGTTCCTCGGGCACGCGCCTGCTCGGCACGCTGCTCAATCACCTCGAAATGACCGGCGGTCGCTGGGGCCTGCAGGCCATGTGCGAGGGCGGCGGCATGGCCAACGCCACCTTGATTGAGAGGCTCTAATGCAGATTGACGGATGCTCCGCCCTCATTACCGGAGGCGCCTCCGGCCTCGGCCTGGCCTGCGTTCGCACCCTGCACGAAGCCGGCGCATCCGTCGTATTGCTGGATCTCCCCGGCGCTCCCGGCGACGCAATTACCGCCGAGCTCGGCGACCGGGCCCGCTTCGTGGCGGGCGACGTGACGAGCGCCGGCGACGTGCAGGCCGCCGTCGACGCGGCGGTGGCCCAAGCGCCGCTTCGGATCGTGATCAATTGCGCCGGCATCGCGCCCGGCGCCCGCACGGTCGGCCGCGACGGCCCGCTGCCGCTTGAAGATTTTGAGCGGGCGATTCGCATCAACCTGATCGGAACCTTCAACGTCGTGCGGCTGGCTGCCGCCGCGATGCAGCTCACCGAACCCGTCGGTGACCCGGGCCGCCAGGGCGGCGCCGAACGCGGCGTCATCGTCAACACCGCCTCGGTCGCTGCCTTCGACGGGCAAATCGGGCAGGCCGCCTATGCCGCGTCCAAGGGCGGCGTCGCCGCGATGACGCTTCCGCTCGCCCGCGAATTCGCGCAGAGCCTGATTCGCGTGATGTCGATCGCGCCCGGCATCTTCGACACGCCCATGCTGCAGGGGCTGCCGCAGCCGGTGCGGGATTCTCTCGGAGCCCAGGTGCCGCATCCGTCCCGGCTCGGTGACCCTCAGGAGTTCGCATTCCTGGCGCGGCATATCATTGAGAATCCCATGCTCAATGGGGAAACTATCCGCCTCGACGGCGCTATTCGGATGCAGCCGAAGTAGTCGACCCGGTCGCAATCGCCTGTAGGGCGGCAACGTGAACGCGCATGGCCGTCTGGCCGCCGGGAGTGGCTTTGAGCCAGGTGCGCGGACGATTGGCGACGTAGCCCTTGCGCACGAGCACATAGTCGGCCGCGCTGAGCGTGGCGATGGCCTTGCTGAGCGCTGAATCCTCGGTCTCAAGCAACTCGCGCAGCGTCGCGAAGTCGATCTCGGCATCCGTTCCGAGCGCGGCCATGAGCGAGAAGCGCAGCGGAGTGAGCAGCGCGTCATCGAGCCCGTGGCGCGGATGTCGCCGCTCGGTCATGACCGGGGGCCGCGAACGGCCGCGACCACAAGCGGGAGCGCTACGAGCACGCCGCCGAGTACGCCGACCAGCGGGGTGTTCCAGGGAGTGCGGGCGAGCACGACGGCGAGGGTGACCAGCAGCATGAACGAGACGGCGAAACCGGTCCACTGCGGCGCGGACCATTCCGATCCGACGCTCGGCAGCCCCCACCGGGATGACCACAGGGTCAGCAGGGCGACCAGCACGAGGGCGAGGCCGAGCCCAGCGACGGGAAACCAGCTGAAGGCAGCGAGCAGGCCGGTGACGCCGAAAAACAAGCCGAGCGCGCCGGTCATGGTTGCGGCCGGACGGCTGAGCGCGGTGCGCACCGCCGGTGTGGGAGGGCCCGCCCGCCGTGCCGATTTACCGGCCAGCCAGAGCAGCGGGGCTGCTGGGGCCGCGGCGACGAGCAGGTTGAGCCCCCAGGGGTAGCGGATATCCAGGATGCTGAGCGCGCCGGCGATACCGAAAGGAATCATGCCGAGCAGAACAAACCGGAGCACTCGCCGGTGGGTACGCAGCACGCGCGCCCGGTTCTGCACACCCTGCATCAGTTGGGTGAACACGAGAAAGGGAATGAGCAAAACGTTCGTATAGGCATATCCGTTGGCCCCCGCGCCGGACACTGCGTCCTGAGTCTGATTGCCGAAGACAAGCAGGAAGGCGCTGAGATAGATGAACAAAGCCCCGGCCAGGCCGAACCGGGCGCGGGCGAGGGTGCGATGGTCAACCGCAGCAGCGGCCCGAGCGCGTGCGGTATCCGCGGCCTTGAGCAACTGTGCGGCGCCCGCAGCGTCGAGCGGGATGCTGTGAGTCGGGTCCATCGGGGTTCCTCACTGCAGGTTGAGCCGGTTCGGCAAGCGGATGCTGTCAGGCTAGCAGGCACTTTCCAATTAGAAAGTTGTCGGGCGCTCGCGCAGGTCGAGCAGGTTAGGGTCGAAGTATCAACTCTTGAGGGGATCCACCGCATGGCAGTGATATTCGGCACGATCCTCATTCTGGCCGGGTTCGCCTGCGGCATCGTCTACGCCGTGTGGCTCGCCCGGGCTAACCCCGCGGCGCAGATTCCACTGCTGCGCTCGGCAACGAGCCAGCCGCGGGCAGCCACTCTGCTGAATATCGGCGCCGTCGCCCTGGTGATCTGGGGGGCCAACCTCATGACGGCCGACGTCGGCCCCTGGGCATTCGTGCTGCTCATCATCGCCGTTCTGGCGCCGTTCAACGTCATTCGGTTCTGGCATAATGCTCGGGTCGGCGCGGCCGGCTGACGCCTGATCAGGCAGGCAGCGGCGCAGTCGGCTGCTGCTGCGTAATGCAGTGGATGCCGCCGCCCCGCGCAAACAGCGGCCGCGCGTCGACCGACACCAAGCGGCGCCCGGGATAGGCGGCCGCGAGCACGTCGCGGGCCAGGGAATCGGCCCGCTCCTCGCCGAAGCTGCAGGCAATGACGCCGCCGTTGACGACGAGATGATTGACGTAGTTGTAGTCCACGAACCCCTCGTCGTCGCGCAGCACAGCGGGCGCCGGCAGGTCGATGATTGTGAACGACCGCCCGGCCGCGTCGTGCGCGTCGGCCAACAGGCCGCGAAATTCGCGGGTGAGCGGGTAGTCGGGGTGACCCTGATCGTTCTGGGCGTGCAGCAAAATCGTGCCCAGCGATGGCAGCGCGGCGACCATATCGATGTGCCCACGGGTGCCGAATCGCTCGTGGTCGCGGGTGAGGCCGCGTGGCAGCCAGACGACGTGCTCCGCGCCGATCGTGCGGCGAAGCTCCGCCTCGACCGAGGCGCGCGTGGCGCCGGGGTTGCGACCCGAATCGAGTTGCACGCTCTCCGTCGCCAGCACGGTTCCTGCGCCGTCGACGTGGATTCCGCCGCCCTCGTTCACGAGCGCGGGCGACACGACTGCCGCACCGGCGGCATTTGCTACGAATCGGCCGATCTTCGAATCGTGATCCCAGGTGGCCCAGTCCTGGCCGCCCCAACCATTGAAGGTCCAGTCGACGGCGCCGAGCCGGCCGGTGTCGTCGTGCACGAAACTCGGGCCGATGTCGCGCATCCAGCTGTCGTTCAGCGGAGCCTCGAGCACCTCGATCTCGGCCGACAGATAGCGCCGGGCTACGGCGCGCTCGGCGGGGGCGACGACCATGCGCACGGGTTCGAATTCGGCCACGGCGTGGGCGACCGCGGCCCAGGTGCGCCGAGCTTCGTGGGCTTCAGCCGCAGTGTCGCCGAGGGTGTAGCCGCCCACCGGAAAGGCCATCCACACGCGGTCCTGCGGCGCGGTTTCGGCCGGCATACGCCAGGTCATTCGGTCGCCGATCCAAACGGATGCGCCGGGTCGACCGGCGCGACCAGCCCGGCATAACTGTCCGGGCGTCGAGTCATCAGGAAGGGAAACAGGGCGAGCCACTCCTCGCGCTGGGTCAGGTCCAGGTCGGCCACGAGCGCCACCGACTCGCCGCGAGGCGCCTGCACGAGCACCCGTCCGAACGGGTCGGAGATGAACGACGAGCCGTAAAAGGTGAGGTCGCCCTCGTCGCCGTGCCGGTTCGGCACGACCACGAACAGTCCGCTCGTGATGCCGTTGGCCACGATGACCTGCTGCCAGATCGGCTGGGTGTCGAAGTCCGGAAAGAGCGGTTCCGATCCGATCGCGGTCGGGTAGGCGAGAATTTCGGCGCCGCCAAGCCCGTACAGCCGGGAGACCTCGGGAAACCACTCGTCCCAGCAGGTGGGTAGCCCCAGGCGCGCACCGGCCACGTCGTAGACCGGGTACGCGTCCTCGGCTGGCCCCGGCCGAAAGTAGGTGTCCTCGTAATACCCGGCCGTGACCGGGATGTGCATTTTGCGCGTGCGACCGAGGAGTTCGCCGGCCGGCGACACCAGAATGGCCGTGTTGTAACCGCGCGGGTCGTTCGGTTCGTCGGTTTCAGCCGGCTGCTCGAACAGCGAGGCGTGCACGATAACGCTGTGCAGCCGCGCCTGTTCGGCCGCGAAAGCGAAGGTGGGGCCGCCCAGGAGCTGCTCGGCATCCGCTTTGGGAATGCCGGTGGCTCGCACATTGCCGGGGTATTTGCGGAGGGTCAGTTCCGGCAGAAACACGATGCGGGCGCCAGCATCAGCCGCCAAACGGATGCCCTCGGCCAGCTCCGCCTCGAGCGTCGCGTCGTCCGCGTGCCAGCGATGCTGCACGAGACCGACGCGCAGGGGAGTCCGGTCAGGCTCGCGCACCCGGGTGGGCGAGGCGGGGCTAATCGGGGCCTCGATCAGTCTCATGCGGTCTCCTGGGTACTATTGGCGATCAAACCTGATCTCAATCTACATAACCCGGCTACTCCGCCGCGTGCGCCTCCAAAAACGCATACACCTCGGAATCGTCGACCCCGGGAAACGTGCCGGACGGCAGCGGCGACAGCACGTGCGCGTGCAGCCGGGCGCTCGGCCAGGCCCGACCGGCCCAGCGCGCGGCCGCATCCGAGTTCGGCCGACGACAGCACGACTCATCGGGACAGCGCGACACCGTACGCTGCGTGGTCTCCCGCCCGCGAAACCACTTCGCCTGCGCAAACGGAACGCCGACGCTGATCGAAAACTCACCGGCATCCGTTGACCCGGTCTGCGTCGCCGACCAAAACGTACCGGCCGGGGTATCGGTGTACTGGTAGTACTCGGTGGTGCGGTTGGTGTGGGTGAAGGCGCTGCGGGCGCTCCACTGCTTGCAGACGTACTGGCCCTCGATCGACCCGGTCACGTCCACCGGAAACGGCAGATCGTCGTTCTCGTACCCCTTTTGCAGAGCGCCGTCGCCGTTGACGCGCAGAAAGTGCAGGGTCATATCGAGGTGCGAGGTGGCGAGGTTGGTCAGTCGCAACGCTGCAGCCTCGTGTGTCACGCCGAAGGTGTCGCGAAAGTCCTCCACCGACAGCTCGCGCTCCTGCTTGGCATTCGACAGAAAGGCGACGGATGCCTCGCGCGGCATCAAACAGGCCGCCGCGAAGTAGTTGATCTCGAGCCGCTGCCAGAGGAACTCCGCGTAGCTGCCCGGCCGTTCGTGCCCGAGCAGCCGGTGCCCCATCGCCTGCAGGGCCATCGACCGCAGGCCGTGCCCGCCGGGAATCGACGCGGGCGGCAGGTAGATGCGCCCATTGGCCAGGTCGGTCACCGAGCGGGTGGAGTTGGGCAGATCGTTCACGTAGATCAGGCTGAATCCGAGCTGATCGGCCATGACGCTGACCTCGCGGTGGGTGAGCGCGCCCGAGACGTGGCCGCTCGCACGCACCCGTTCCTCGACCAGTTCCTCGATGGCCGGCAGATAGTTGCCCTGTTCCCGCATCCGCTCGCGCAGTTCGGTGTTGGCTCGGCGCGCCTCTTCCGGCGTCGCGATGGCTTCGCTGGCCCGGCGGGAGAGCTCCCGGTGCAGGCCGAGCAGCGATTCGATGGCGGGCAGCGGCATCCCCTTAGTGACTTTTACGACGGGCAGGCCGAGCGCCCCGTAGAGCGGATTTTTCTGGGCACGGTCCAGTTCGATCTCGAGCGCCGCCCGATTGTTTGGAGCTTCCCGGCGCAGCAGCTCGGCCAGGTCCACAGCGAGGGCCGTCGCGAGATCCTGCAGGGTCGACAGCTTCGGCTCGCGGCGGCCGTTCTCGATCAGCGACAGCTGACTGCCGGCGAGGTGAACGAGCGCACCCAGTTGGTCGAGGGTGAGACCGCGCTCCCCCCGAAAGTGACGGATGTGATGGCCGAGCAGGATCAGATCGGAGGCTTGAGGCGACATTCCTTAACGATATCTAAAGAACTGCATTTTTTAAGTAGCAATATTGCGGGTTTGAAGCTCAAAGCAGGGCCATTGTTGGAGTGTAAGACGAAATTATGGTTTCGCACAGCGTCTGACAGCAACGGGGCCCGACGTTTTTGACCACTTCGCAACTTTTTCTCGAGACCCGGCGACCGGAAAGGCCAGCATATGACCCTCACCAAATCTTCCCTCCAGACCAACGGGGATTCGTACCCGACGCGCACGGGCAGCACCGACCCCAACCTGCAGGCCTGGGTCGATGAGATTGCCCGCCTGACCGAGCCCGACGCGATCGTCTGGTGCGACGGCTCCAAGCGCGAGGCCAACGAGCTCTCCAAACTGCTCGTCGCCTCCGGCCAGCTCATCCGCCTAAACCCGGAATGGCGCCCCAACAGCTTTCTCGCCCGCACCAACCCGAAAGACGTTGCCCGCGTCGAAAACCGCACCTTCATCTGCTCCAACGACGAAGCGGATGCCGGCCCCACCAATAACTGGGCCGAACCGGTCAAGATGCGCGCCGAACTGCGTGGTGTCTTCGCCGGCAGCATGCGCGGTCGCACAATGTACATCGTGCCGTTCTCGATGGGCCCGCTCGGCGGACCCATCTCGCAGCTGGGCGTTGAGATCACCGATTCCCCCTATGTCGTGCTCAACATGGGCATTATGACGCGGATGGGCGAGACCGTGCTGACCATGATCGAAGCCGGCGACCCGTGGGTGCACACCGTGCACAGCGTCGGGTACCCGCTCGTCGACGCATCGGGAATCACCCGTCCCGACGTGGAATGGCCCTGCAACGATGACAAGTACATCGTGCAGTTCCCCGACACCCGCGAGGTCTGGTCCTACGGCTCCGGCTACGGCGGAAACGCCCTGCTCTCCAAGAAGTCCTTTGCGCTGCGCATCGCGTCGGTGATGGGCCGCGATCAGGGCTGGCTGGCCGAACACATGCTGCTGATCAAGCTGATCTCACCCGAGGGTGGCGTGTTCCACGTGGCCGCCGCTTTCCCCTCCGCCTGTGGCAAGACGAACCTGTCGATGCTGCGCCCGACCATTCCCGGCTGGAAGGTCGAGACCATCGGCGATGACATCGCGTGGCTGCGCCAGGGCGAAGACGGACGCCTCTGGGCGATCAACCCGGAAGCCGGCTTCTTCGGAGTCGCCCCCGGAACCGGTGAAACTACCAACCCGACCGCCGTCTCCACCATGTGGGGCAACACCATCTTTACCAACGTCGCCCTGCGTGACGACGGAGACGTCTGGTGGGAAGGTCTCACCAGCAAGGCTCCCGACCACCTGATCGACTGGCAGGGTAAGGACTGGACGCCCGACTCCGGCCGTACAGCAGCTCATCCGAACTCGCGCTTCACCGTTGCGGCTGCCCAGTGCCCGTCGATCGCCGACGACTGGGAAGCGACCGGCGGCGTGCCGATCGACGCCATCGTCTTCGGCGGCCGTCGCGCGACCAACGTTCCGCTGGTCGCCCAGGCCCGCAGTTGGAAGCACGGCGTCTTCATGGGAGCGACGATCTCCTCCGAGAAGACCGCGGCCGCTGACGGCATCGTCGGCGAGCTGCGTCGCGACCCGTTCGCGATGCTGCCGTTCTGCGGCTACAACATGGCCGACTACTGGGGCCACTGGCTCAAGGTCGGCAAGGAACTCGGCACCAACGCCCCCGCGATCTTCCAGGTGAACTGGTTCCGCAAGGGCCCGGACGGCGACTTCATCTGGCCCGGATTCGGCGAGAACTCGCGGGTTCTCGAATGGATGATTCGCCGCATCGAGGGCAGCGCCGACGCCGTCGACACCCCGATCGGCCTGCTGCCGGCCGAAGGTGCGCTGAACCTGGACGGTCTCGAACTGTCCAAGGAATCCGTTGACCAGCTGTTTGCGATCGACCAGACCAGCTGGCTCGCCGAGTGCGACCTGACCGAGGAATACTTCGACAAGTTCGGCGACAAGGTGCCGCCGGCACTCCGCGCTGAACTCGCGAGCGTGCGCTACCACCTCAAGGACTAGTTCTTGCAGTGCGAACGGCCCCGTCACGCAGGTGGCGGGGCCGTTCGTGTACCTCCCGTGCGTGCATTACTTTCCGGGCCCGGGCCCGGAAAGCGGGCCCATGATCTATCGTGGGCCGGGTGTCACAAGGTGGGCCCAGGGCCGCATAGACCGGCATCGCGCAGGAACCCGCCGGGAACCGGCCGAACTGCCCGCGCGCGGCGGTCGTAGGATGCCAGCATGCATGACGACAGTGCACTGGTCGAAGCGCGGCTGAACCGTTTTGTTCGCGAACGGTTGCAGCCGGCGATCTACCGGGCCACCGCCCCGCTCACGGTGACTGCGTGGACGGTGCCGGGGGAGCCGGTCTCGTTTGCCGAGGCGATCTCGCATCCGTTTGAACCATTCGTCGTCGGCGAGTCGTGGGGAAGGCCGTGGGGCACTGTCTGGTTTCATCTCACCGGACTGGTACCGCCCAAATGGGCCGGCCTGGCCGATACCCGCATCGAGGTCGTCGTTGACCTCGGGTTCACCGTCGCTGTGCCGGGCTTCCAGGCCGAGGGCACCGCCTACAGCTCGGTTGGCCGGGTGCTCAAGGGCGTGGAATCGTTAAATCGCACCGTGACGGTGGTCGGCGACACCATTGACCTCTATATCGAGGCCGCCGCCAACCCTAATATCGCCGCCGACTTCAGCTTCACTCCCACCCTGCTCGGCGATCTTGGCACCGCCGGCAGCACGCCGCTGTATGCACTGCGCCAAGCGGATGTCGCCCAGCGCGATACGCAGGTCTGGCAGCTCGCCCAGGACGTGTTCACACTCGACGGACTGCGCCGCGAGCTTTCGGCCACATCGCCGCGGCGGGCGAACATTCTGCGCGCCCTGGAACGCTGCCTCGATCTGCTCGACCCCGACGATGTGGGCGGCACCGCGGAAGCCGGACGCGCCGCCCTGGCCGAGGTGCTCGCGAGCCCGGCCAACGCCAGCGCGCACCGGGTGCACGCGGTTGGCCACGCGCACATCGACAGCGCCTGGCTCTGGCCGGTACGTGAGACCGTGCGCAAGGTCGCACGCACCTGGTCCAACGTGCTCGACCTGATCGACCGTCACCCCGATTTTGTGTTTGCGGCCTCGTCGGCGCAGCAGTATGCCTGGCTCCAGCAGTTCTACCCGGAGCTGTTCGAGCGCGTGCGTAAAGCCGTCGCGGCCGGCAACTTCGTTCCGGTCGGAGGGATGTGGGTTGAATCCGACACGAACATGCCCGGCGGCGAGGCCCTGGCCCGGCAATTCGTGGCCGGCAAGGGGTTCTTTCTGCGCGAGTTCGGGGTAGAACCGCTCGAAGTCTGGCTGCCCGACTCCTTCGGCTACTCCGCGGCACTTCCTCAAATCGTGCGTGCCGCCGGCAGTCGCTGGTTTCTCACCCAGAAGCTGTCCTGGAACGACACGAATCTGTTTCCGCACCACAGCTTTCTCTGGGAAGGGCTCGACGGCAGCCGCGTCTTCACGCACTTTCCACCGGTTGCCGACTACAACGCGCAGCTCTCCGGTCTGGAACTGGCCAGGGCCGAGCGGTTGTTCGCGGAGAAGGGCGTGGCCAATACCTCGCTCGTACCGTTCGGTTGGGGCGACGGTGGCGGCGGTCCGACCGAGGAGATGATCGCCGCCGCCCACCGTGCCGCGTCGCTTGAGGGATCGCCGACGGTCGAACTGTCCAGCCCGCGGCGGTTCTTTGAAGCGGCAGAGGCCGAGTATGCCGCGCCGCCGGTGTGGTCGGGCGAGTTGTATCTGGAGTTTCACCGCGGCACGCTCACCTCCCAGGCTCGCACCAAGCAGGGGAATCGGCGTTGCGAGCACCTGCTGCGGGAGGCGGAACTGTGGGCGACGACGGCCGCCGTGCGCGTGGGGGCGCAGTATCCACGCGCGGCACTCGAGAACGCGTGGCAGACGGTGTTGCTGCAACAATTTCACGACATCCTTCCGGGGTCATCGATCGCCTGGGTGCACCACCAGGCCGAGCGCGAGTATGCGCGGGTCGCGAGGGTTCTGGAGGGGGTGATCGAGGCATCCGTTCGTGCGCTCGTTGGGCCGGGCGACGACGCGGTCGTGCTGAACGCGGGGCCGTATGCCCGGGCGGGCGTGCCGGCGCTCGGCGGCAGCGCGAGCGCCGATGCTCGGGGCGCCGATACTCGGGGCGCCGATACTCAGGGCGCCGATACTCTCGGCGCCGGTGCTGCGGGTGACGAGGCGACGCGCGCGGAGGGTACGGGCCGGGATGCTGGGGAGACTGCTCCCGTGCGCGCTTCCGCGACTGCGGTGGGGGACGCTGCCGCCGCGCACGCCGGGGCCATAATCTCACGCACTCCGGCCGGCTGGGTCCTGACGAACGAGCACGTCTCCGTCACGATCGACGACGACGGACTGTTCACCTCGGTGTACGACCGGCACGTTGACCGGCAGGTCGTGCCGGCCGGAGCGCGAGCCAACCTGCTCACCCTGCACCGGGACACCCCCACCCAGTGGGATGCCTGGGACATCGACACCCCGCACGCGCGCCTGTTCGAGGCACTCACCGATGCCGACTCGGTTGAGCAGCTCGACCAGCTCCCGGTCGGTCAGGTCGGCGTGCGCGTCACACGACGATTTGGCGAGTCTTCGGTCGTCGAAGATGTGACTCTCGCGTCGGATTCAAGCGCGATCGACCTGCACGTCAAAATCGACTGGCATGAGCGGCAGAAGCTGCTGCGACTGAACTTTCCGCTCGACGTCAAGGCCGACCGGGCCTCCTCCGAGATCCAGTTCGGGCACATATTCCGCCCGACGCATGCGAACACCTCCTGGGATGCTGCCCGTTTCGAAACCGTCGCCCACCGCTGGGTCCACGTCGGCGAACCGGGTTTCGGCGTCGCGGTTGCCAACGACTCCATCTATGGCCACGCGATCATCCGCACCGCGGTTGCCAACGACTCCATCTATGGCCACGCGATCATCCGCACCGCGTTTGCTCCAGGCGAAACGGATGCTCCGCGGCGTGACCCCGGCACCGGGCAGGACGCGAACGCAGCTGGGTATTCCAGCCCCGGCGAAGATGCCAGCGTCAGCCAGGGTTCCAGCCGTGACGGAGAAGTCCGCGTCGGCAGCAGCGCCAGCCCCGACCGGGTGACGGATACGGCCCCGCCCGTAGCGGCGGCCCGCATCGGCACGGCCGTTGCACTGACTCTGCTCCGGGCCGCCGTCTATCCCGACCCGACCGCCGATCAGGGCGAGCACGAATTCCGCGTCGCCCTCCGCGTCGGCGCGAGTATTCCCGACGCGGTATATGAGGGCTACCGGCTGAACCTACCGCTGCGCACCGTCGCGGGCATCGGCTCTACGCCGGTCGAGCCGCTCTTCACGGTCGACAACCCGGCCGTGGTCATCGAGGCGGTCAAGCTCGCCGAAGACGGCAGTGGCGACGTGATCGTGCGGCTCTACGAGGCGCACGGGACCCGGCCCCGGGCACGGGTCATCCGCTCATTCGCCGCAGCCGAAGCACACGAGACGGACCTGCTCGAGCGCCGCGTCCCCCCGGCCGCCGTGATTGCGACGGATGACGCCGTCCTGACCCTGGAATTGCGCCCCTTCCAGCTCGTGACGCTGCGCTACCCTTCCATCCATTGAACGCGAGAGCGCAAAAAGTGCCCGATTGAGAGTTCCAATCGGGCACTTTTTGCGCTCTCGCGGGGTGTTAGACCAGCAGCTGGTGCTTGGCCAGGTCGCGGTACAGCGGGGTGGAGACGACGAGTTCGGAGTGGGTGCCGACGCCCACGACCTCGCCGTGGTCGAGCACCACGATTTGGTCGCTGTCGACCACGGTCGAGAGGCGGTGCGCGATCACGATGAGCGTGCGGTCAGCCGCGACGGCGTCGATGGCTTCGCGCATCATCTGCTCGTTCTTGCCGTCGAGGCTGGAAGTAGATTCATCGAGCAGAAGAATCGGCGGCGCCGCGAGCAGTGCCCGGGCGATCGCGAGCCGCTGGCGTTCTCCGCCGGAGAGTTTCACGCCCGATTCGCCGACCGCCGCGCCGAGCCCGGCTGGGTCGCGGTCGAGCACTTCACCCAGATTGACCGCCTGCAGCACCTTGATGCAGTCCTCGTCGGTGGCATCGGGGGTGGCGAGCGTGAGATTGTCGCGCAGCGAACCGGCCAGGACCGGGGCGTCCTGCTCGACGTAGCCGATCTGCGCGCGCAGCGCGGTGCGATCCAGCGAACGAATATCCAGCCCACCGAGCCGCACGGTGCCGTCCGAGACATCGTAGAACCGCTCGATCAGGGCGAGGATGGTGCTCTTGCCAGCCCCGCTGGGCCCGACGAGCGCGGTGCGCAGCCCGCGCGGAGCGCTGAACGAGACTCCCTTGAGCACCGGGCGCGAGTCCAGGGAAGACTCCCCGACGGAATCAGCGTCGAGATCAGCGTCCGTTTCGGCCGAGCCGGCAGTATCCGTTGTCGGCGCAGCGTCTGAACCAGCGGCGACCTCAGCCGGAGCCACCGCGTAGCCGAAGTGCACGTTCTCGAAGCTGATCGCGGCGGCTTCAGGGTTGACTTTGTCGTTGGCGGCGCCGACGGTTATGGCGAGCGGCGCGATGTCGCGGTCGAATTGATCCTCGGCGGGCAGGTCGATGATCTCCTGGATACGGCCGAGCGCTCCGAGAGCCGAGTTGACCGAGGTGATCGCGCCGAAGAACTGGCCGAGCGGCATGATCATCATGAACAGGAACAGAATGAACGCGACCAGGTTGGCCACGGTGATGGCGTCGCTCGCAACGCGGAAACCGCCGACGCCCAGCACGACCAGGAAAGACACCTGCATGGCGATGCCGGCGATCGGCACGACGAGGGCACTGATCTTGGCGACCTTGATACCCATGCGCCAGGCGCCGCGGGCATCTTCTTCGATCACGGACGTCTCACGCTCGGTCGCGTTCGCGGCGCGCACGGTGCGAATGGCACTGATGGCACGCTCGACGCTCGCGGCGAGGTCACCGACCTTCGCCTGCGCGGCCTGGCTCGCGGTGCGGATGCGCCGGGACAACAGGGTGACGGTGACCACCGACACCGCGATCACGAGCACGGTCAGCCCGAGCAGAACCGGGTCGATAATGAGCATGGCCACGAGCGCGCCGATGAAGGTGAGCGAGCCGCCGATCGCTTCGACCAGCCCCTGCGTGAGCACCGCGCGCAGCAGGGTGGTATCGCTGCCGACGCGGGAGACGAGGTCGCCGGTGCGGCGCGCATCGAACTCGCTGATCGGCAGGCGCAGCAGGCGTCCGACCAGCTTGCGGCGGCTGGAGAGCACGACTCCCTCACCGGTGCGCTGCAGCAGGTAGTGCTGGTACCCGCTGATCAGGCCCGAAATTACCACGAGCGCAATGAGTACTCCAACGAGCGAACCGAGCGGGTCGCCGGCCTGCACGATCGTGATGACCTGACTCACCAGCAGCGGCTGGGCCAGGCTCGCGGCCGCACCGAGCACGCTCAGGACGATGACGACGCCGAGCACCTTCTTGTGCTCGAACAGGTAGGGCAGCAGTTGGCTGAACTTTGCGCGCGGACCGGTCGGGGCTGGCCGGCCGCGTCGGCCGTGCGGCGGCTTGACGGCCTTCTGGGCAGCGGATGAATCGGGCGTGCGGGTTGCGGTGGTCACTGATTCATCTTAACCGTTCGGCGTCCGAGCCTCCCCGCAATCCCGCCATCGGTCTACAGTGGGGCACTGTGCCGGAGCCTGTCATTGCCACCCGAAATCTCGTCAAGAGCTATTCCGTCAACGGCTCGAAAAACTTCGTCGCCGTCGACGGGATCAGTTTCGAGGTGGCCCCGGGGGAGTCCTTCGGGTTGCTCGGCCCCAACGGCGCCGGAAAATCCACGACGATGCGCATGATCGGCGCGGTGTCCACCCGCACGAGTGGCGACCTCACGGTGCTCGGCCTCGACCCGAACCGGTACGGTCCCGAGATTCGTTCCCAACTCGGCGTGGTGCCGCAGGAGAACAACCTCGACCTCGAGCTGAAGGTGCGGGAAAATCTGCTGGTCTACGGCCGCTACTTCGGGCTGCCGCGCGCCCGAGTCGCCCGCCGGGCCGACGAACTGCTCGAGTTCGCCCAGCTCCAGGACAAGGCCACAGCCAAGGTCGACGACCTCTCCGGTGGCATGAAACGGCGCCTCACCATCGCCCGGGCGCTCATCAACGACCCGCGCATCCTGCTGCTCGACGAGCCGACCACCGGACTCGACCCGCAGGCACGTCACATTCTCTGGGACCGACTGTTTCGACTCAAGGAGCAGGGCACGACGCTGCTCGTCACCACCCACTACATGGACGAAGCCGAGCAGCTCTGCGACCGCCTCATCGTCGTCGACAAGGGCCGCATCATGGCCGAGGGTTCTCCGGCCGACCTGATCCGCCGGTATTCCTCCCGCGAGGTCCTCGAGGTGCGCTTCGGCTCAGCCCAGAACGCCGAGGTCGCCGACCGCCTTCAAGGCTTCGGCGGCAGCGGTTTCGGCGAACGGGTCGACGTGCTGCCCGACCGCATTCTGGTCTACAGCGATAGCGGCGAGCGAGAATTAGAGCGGATGACCGCGGCCGGCCTGCACCCGATCACGAGCCTCGTACGCCGTTCCAGCCTCGAGGACGTGTTCCTCCGTCTCACCGGCCGAAACCTGATCGAATGAGCGCGAGCGATTTCGACAACGCTCGGGACGCCGGCGCGGCGAGCGACAGCATCCGTTCGCAGGCAGTCGCGGCGGCTGTCGTCTCGGCCGCCCGCACCCGCCGCTACGGCTCCTGGTATGTGGCCGAGCACCGGTTTCGGGTCATGCGGTCGTACGCGCAGACGGTGCTGTTCACCGCGATCGGCAGCCCGCTCGTCTACCTCTACGCGATGGGCGTTGGCCTGGCCAGCCTGGTAGACGGCAATCTCGGTGACAACGCCGTCAACGGGGTCAGCTACCTCGAATTTCTCGCACCGGCGCTGCTCGCGAGCAGCGCGATTGCAGTCGCCTCCGAGGAGTTCAGCTACCCGATCATGCTCGGCTTCAAATGGAACCCGACCTTCTTCGGTATGAACGCGAGTTCGATTCAACCCGGTCAGATCATCAACGGCATCGTCATCTCGGTAGCGGCACGCATGCTGCTCACCTGCGCCATCTTCTATGTCTTCATGCTCATTTTTGGTGCGGTTCCTGGCCCGCTCGGTGCCGTGGCGGTGCTCGTGGCGCTACTCACCGGCCTCTCGTTCGGCGCGCTCCTGATGGCGTACACGGCCACCCTCAAGGACGACACCGGCCAGCTCGCCATGGTGCAGCGCTTCGTGATTCTGCCGATGACGCTGTTCTCCGGCACGTTCTTTCCGCTCGGCGTGCTGCCGACCTACCTGCAGTGGCTCGGCTGGATCTCACCGCTCTGGCACGGCACCGAACTGTCCCGCGTCTTCGTCTATGGCCTACCGGAACCGATCTGGCTGAGCGTCCTGCACGCGCTCTATCTGGCCGCCCTGCTCGCTGTCGGCTGGATTTGGGCGCGTCGCCTCACGGCCGCGAGGTTGAACAAATGAGGTTTTCGTCGACGCTCGTCACTGCTGCTCGCCCGCCACGGCTGTTCGGAAGCCGTGGTGTCGGTAAGTATTACGCCGGTAATGCGCGCAGCGTGATGGCGCGCGGCTGGCGCGCGACGCGCAGCACCAACTCGCTCGTTGTGCTCAGCGGAATGGTCGAGCCGATCTTCTACCTGCTGTCGATGGGCCTCGGCCTGGGGGCGCTGATCGGCCAGGTACAGACCGACGACGGCCAGAGCGTGCCGTACGCCGCTTTCATCGCCCCGGCGCTGCTCGCCGTCGCCGCGATGAACGGTGCCATCTACGATTCGACCTGGAACGTCTTCTTCAAGATGCAATTCGCCAAACTCTACGAGGGGATGCTGGCCACCTCGCTTGGCCCGCTCGACGTGGCCCTCGGCGAGATCTCGCTCGCCCTGGCGCGGGGGCTGCTCTACGCGACCGGATTCCTGCTCGTGATGCAGGTGCTCGGCCTGAACCTGTCCTGGTGGGCGCTGCTCGCGCTGCCGGCGGTGCTGCTGATCGCGTTTGGATTCGCATCCGTCGGCATGGCGGTGACCAGTTATATGAAGACGTTCCAGCAGATGGACTGGATCACCTTCGTGCTGCTACCGATGTTTTTGTTCTCGGCCACGTTCTACCCGCTGAGCGTGTATCCGCCGGGCGTTCAGTATGTGATTCAGGCGCTGCCGCTCTGGCATGGTGTCGAGCTCGTGCGCGGACTGACCACCGGCCAGGTGGATGCTGGCCTGCTTTGGCACGTGCTCTACTACGCCGTCATGATCCTGATCGGCGTGGTCATGACCACCCGTCGCCTGAAAGCCCTGTTCCTGACATAGACAACGCTCCCCCTCGCCAGTGGCAAGGGGGAGCGGATGCTGGTGCGGCTGGACCTACCGGTGCAGGTCGAGGTCCTTCGTCTCGCGGCTCAGGATCAGCGCGATCAGGGTGATGGCGCCCATGATCGAGAGGTAGATGCCGACCCAGAACGGGCTGCCCCCGCCGATTGTCCACAGCCAGACGGCGATGAACGGGGCGACGGCCGCGCCGAGAATGGAGCTCATATTATAGGCGAACGCGGAGCCGGTGTAGCGCACGCTGGTCGGGAACAGCTCGGGCAGCAGCGCGCCCATCGGCCCGAAGGTCATGCCCATGAGTGAGAATCCGACGATGAGGAACAGCATGACGCTGAGGTCGCCGGCACCGAGCAGGGGCACGAAGAGAAACCCGAACACGATGATGAACATGGTCACGATGATGAGCGTCTTGCGGCGCCCGTGCTTGTCGGCCCACGGGCCGGAGGCGAGGGTGAAAATTCCGAAGAACACCACGCCGAGAATCATCATGAGGATGAAGGTGTTGTAGCTGAATCCGAGCCCCGGCAGCGCGGCATCCGTTGCGGCACGGCCGTAACTGAGAGTGAACGTGGTCATCAGGTAGAACAGCACGTAGGTGGCGAGCATGATGAACGTGCCGAGGATGAGTTCGCGCCAGTTCGACTTGAATACCGCGGCGAGCGGCAGCTTCTCGACACGCTTGGCCTGGACGACCTTCGTGAAGACTTCGCTTTCGACCAGGCGCAGACGCACCCAGAGTCCGACGATGACCATGACGGCCGAGAACAGGAAGGGGATGCGCCAGGCCCATTCGAGGAATGCCTCGGACGGGCGGGTCGGGTCGGTCGACGGCAGTGCGAGCGCGAGACCGAGAAACAGGCTGTTGGCGATGATGAAGCCGAGCGGGGCGCCGACCTGGGGGAAGGTGCCGTACCAGGCACGCTTGCCGACCGGGGCGTTTTCGGTTGCCACGAGCGCAGCGCCGCTCCATTCCCCGCCGAGGGCGAAGCCCTGGGCCAGGCGCAGAATGACGAGCATGAACGGTGCCCACCAGCCGATCATGTCGTAGGTCGGCAGTAGGCCGATCAAAAACGTCGCGATGCCCATGGTGAGCAGTGCACCGACCAGGGTGGCCTTGCGTCCCTTGCGGTCACCGAAGTGGCCGAAGAACAGGGCTCCGATCGGGCGGGCGACCATGGCGGCGCCGAACACGGCGAAGGAGGCGAGCAACGCGGTGGTCTCGTTGCCGGTGGGAAAGAATAGGTGCGGAAACACGAGGACGGCGGCGGTGGCGTAAACGTAGAAGTCGTAGAACTCAATGGTCGTGCCAATGAGGCTCGCCATGATGACGCGGCTCTTCGGATTGAGCGGTGTGGTCGGCGCCGGAATTGACGCTGTGGTTGTTGACATGGGGATGGAACGCTCCGGTGTGATGGCTGAGCGCCAACGAAACCCGCAAGTCGATCGGACTTCCCGCGGTAGCGTTTACGCACGAATGATGGTGTGGCCGCGTGTAGAGGTCACCAATTACCCTACCCCCGGGGGTCTGGTTCAACGCGCGAAAGCGGCTACTACGCGTGAAGCACTGGTGTGCCGACTTTCGCGGGGAAAAAGCTATTTCCAGAGTACCGCGATGACCACGTTGACCAGGGTGAGGGCTCCAATGGCCCAGAGCACGAGCGATGAGACGCTCGGCTTCTTGCGGTTCACGATGACCAGCACGGTGATCACGATGAGCACGAGCAGCTTGACGCCGATTTTGGTGTTGTCGATGTGGCCGAGGGTGCCCACCTGGATGACGCCGACGAGGAGCAGGCCGGTGACCAGCTGGGTCAGCGCACCGTGGAACATGGCGGCGGCGATCGTGCCCTTGCCGGCAATGATCGGCTTGATCTGCACCAGAAAGCCGCCGAGTAGCGAGGCGAGGCCGACGAAGTGCAGAATGAGCAGAATATTGCGCAGAAGGTCCATGCGTTCAGCCTAGGTGACGCCGATGCACTACAAGCTAGCTGCGCAGCTCGCGCAGCAGAATTGCGGTGGCCAGAGCAGCGGATGCCGCCTCCTCGCCCTTGTCTTCCTTCGATCCGGGCAGTCCGGCCCGGTCGAGGCCCTGCTGTTCGTCGTCGAGGGTCAGCACGCCGAAGCCCACGGGCTTGCCGGTGTCGAGCGCAACGCGAGTGAGACCATCCGTTGCCGCATTGGAGACGAACTCGAAGTGTGGAGTGCCGCCCCGGATGATCACGCCGAGGGCGACGGCCGCGTCGGCCCCGTTTTCGAGCGCGACCTTGCAGGCAACGGGCAGTTCGAAGCTGCCCGGCACACGCACGAGCGACCAGGAGGCTCCGCTCGCTTCGAGCACGCGGGTTGCGCCGGCGATGAGGCCGTCGGTGATCACGTCGTGCCAGAGACCCGCGACGATGACGACGCGCAAGCCGGTGCCGTCAACGCTGAGGGTGGGTCCTGTGCCAGCCATTAGGCGATTCCGTTCATGATTTCGGTGTCGGTGATGTGGTGCCCCATGCGGTCGCGCTTGGTGGCGAGGTATTCCTCGTTGTATTCGCCGATCCCCACCACGAGTGGCACGCGCTCGGTCACAGCGACGCCGTGCAGTTCGAGTTGACGTACCTTCTCGGGGTTGTTGGTGAGCAGCCGCACCGAACTCAACCCCAGTTCGTGCAGGATGCTGGTGGCCGCGCCGTACTCGCGGCTATCGACGGGCAGACCCAGCGCCACGTTGGCGTCGAGGGTGTCGAGGCCGTCTTCCTGCAGCTCGTAGGCGCGCAGCTTGTTGATAAGGCCGATGCCGCGCCCCTCCTGGCCGCGCAGGTAGACGACCACGCCGCCTTCCTCCTGGATGATGTCGAGTGAGGCGTCGAGCTGTGGTCCGCACTCGCACTTGAGTGAGCCGAACGCTTCGCCGGTGAGGCACTCGGAGTGAACCCGCACGATGGCGCCATTGGCCGGGTTGCCGGCGACGAAGGCGACGTGGTCGGCGCCGGTGGAACGGTCTCGGTAGGCGCGCACCCGAAAGAGACCGTGCCGGGTGGGGACGGTGGTCTCCACCTCGAAGTCGACCCGCGGCGCCTCGATCAGTGGCGCGATCGTCGGCAGCGCGGCGTTGGGGTGGAACTCGTCGAGGTAGCTGATCAGGTCTTTAATCGTGATGACGTGCAGCCCCTCGCGCTCGCCGAGTTCGAGCAGGCCGGGCAGTCGCATCATCTCGCCGTCTTCGGCGACGATCTCAGCGATCGCCGCGACCGGAACCAGACCGGCTAGTTTCATCAGGTCGACGCCGGCTTCGGTGTGGCCGCTGCGCTCGCGCACACCGCCGTCGCGGGCGCGCAGCGGCAGGATGTGGCCGGGGCGGTGCAGGCTGGCCGGTGCCGACGCCGGATCGGCCAGAACTCGCAAGGTGTGGGCCCGGTCGGCGGCGCTGATCCCGGTCGACAGCCGATCGGCCGCGTCGACGCTCACGGTGTAGTTGGTGCCGAGCGGGTCTTCGTTGTTCAAGACCATCACCGGCAGGTCGAGCTGGTCAGCGATCTCATTCGTCATCGGGGCGCAGATGAAGCCGGAAGAGTAGCGCACGGTCCAGGCGATCCACTCCTGCGTGGCGAGCTGGGCCGAGATGATGACGTCTCCCTCGTTTTCGCGGCCCTCGTCGTCGGCGACGATGACCGGTCGACCGAGGCGTAGGGCGTCGAGTGCGGAGGGAATATCGGCGAGGCTCATGATGCGCTCCTTGGGGTGGTGACGTGCTGGGAATTGTGGGTCGCCGTGAGGGCGAGCATCCGTTCAACGTGGCGGGCCAGAATGTCCGTCTCAATGTTGACTCGGTCGCCGACGGCGCGCTCGCCGAGGGTGGTCACCGTGAGGGTCTCGGGAATGAGCGACACCTCAAACCACTGATCCGTCTCGGTGGCGGGGCTGATGTTGCTCACCGTGAGGGAGACGCCGTCGATGGCGATCGAACCCTTGCCGACGACGAGCGGCGCGAGTTCGGCGCTGAGGCTGAACCGCAGCACTCGCCAGGCATCACCGGGCGTGAGGCTAAGCACCGTGCTGGTGCCGTCAATGTGGCCCTGCACGATGTGGCCGCCGAGGCGTCCACCGACGAGGGCGGCGCGTTCGAGGTTGACCGGGGAGCCGACGAGGGCCGCGGACAGTGTCGACATCGACAGGGTCTGCGCCATCACGTCGGCGGTGAAGGTTTCGGCGGTGCGCTCGACCACGGTGAGGCAGACGCCCTGCACGGCGATGGAGTCGCCTCGCAGCGCGCCGTCGATCACGAGCGGGCCGCGGATGGTGAGGCGGGCGGCATCCGCTGTCTGCTCGATGCGCACGATTTGGCCGAGCTCCTCGATGATTCCGGTGAACATGGGTTCCTTAGTTGGTCTGCGGTCGGGCGACGATGAGAACATCGTCACCGAGGCGGTCGAGGGAAAGAATGGCGAGGCGGCGCTGCTCACCGATCGCGGCCACACCGATGTCGGTGAGGGCGAGCCGGGGGCCGCCGATGAGCGTCGGAGCCAGGTAAATGAGGTATTCGTCGACCAGCCCGGCGGCGACGAAGGCGCTCGCCACGGTCGGTCCACCCTCGATGAAGACGCTGCGCAGACCTCGGCCGTGCAGGTCAGCGAGAACGCCGGGAAGGTCGCGTCCGTCGAAAAACAGCGGTGACTGCGGGTGGTTGAACAGGGCAGTGGATGCCGGCAGCTCACGTCGGCCCAGCACCACGGGCACCGGTTGCTGCTTGAGCAGCGCGCCATCGGCGTCGCGCGCGGTCAGGGCCGGATCGTCGGCGAGCACGGTCCCGGTGCCGACCAGGATCGCGGCGGCGGTACCACGCCGTTGGTGCACGTCGACGCGGGCTGCGCCGCCGGTGATCCAAAGGCTGGAGCCGTCGGCCGCTGCCGCACGACCGTCGAGGCTCGACGCCCACTTGAGCGTGACGAACGGGCGCCCGAGGCGGGCGGCAACGAGCCAGTCGCCCAGGAATTCTTCGCCCTCCGCCACGAGCAGGCCGCCCTGCACGTCGACTCCGGCAGCGCGCAGCCGGTCGGCTCCGCCGCAGGAACGTTCGCCGGAGTCGGTCACCGAGTAAACGACGCGAGCGACGCCGGCCTCGATCAGGGCCTCGGCGCAGGGTCCCGTGCGGCCGACATGGTTGCAGGGTTCCAGGGTGACCACGACGGTGCTGCCGCGCGCAGCGCCGGGGGCGAGCTGGGACAGCGCGTCGACCTCGGCGTGCTTGCTGCCGGCTCCGCGGTGCCAGCCTTCGGCGAGGGTGTCGCCCTCAGCGTTCACAATGACGCAGCCGACCCGGGGGTTGACGCCGTTGGACGGGCCCTGGGCGGCAAGTTCGAGCGCGCGACGCATGGCGCTGTGCAGGGTGTGCACTGCCGCGTTGTTGGTCATCCCGCCCTCATCCTGTTGGACGAGCTCCGGGGGTATGGGTGTGCAGACCTGCACAAACCCGCCGGTCGACCGTAGGGGCCAACCGACTCGTGCGCCTCCCGTCCGGACTTTGACCGTCGGTGCTGGAGTTTCACCAGCTCAACCGTTTCGCCTCTCTCTCGAGGGGCTAACGGGTCGCGGACTTTAACCGCCGGTTCGGAATTACACCGACCCCGGAGCACGTGTACTACTTCTAGTTATAGTGCAACAGTCTGCGCGCGGTACTATTCCCGGCGACATCCGCTGTTCCGGTCAGGGGCTCAGGAGGCCTCGACCAGGGCCCTGGCCGTGCTCTCGTCGACGAACAGGTCGGTGATCAGCCGGGCGGCGAGGGCCCCGCGCAGGCTCGCGAGCTTGGAGCGGCCGGCCACGACGCAGATGCGGCGCGGGGTGCGGCGCAACACGGTGAAGTCCGGGCCGGTTGAACGCTCGTTCAGAGCAATGCCGTCGGTCGAACCGTCGGCGCGGTAAAACACGGTGGCCACGTCGCCGACCACCTGGGCGGCGCTGAGTGCATCGAATTCGGCTTTCTCCAGGTAGCCACCGGCGTAGACACGGCTGATCACACCGGAAAACGGAGAGCCGAGGCCGAACAGGGCGATATCCATGGTGGCTTGCATGTCGATCAGGCGGCTTATGCTGCGCTCCCGCCACAGCGCCTTCTTGGTGGCCGGGTCGTCGAAGAACGCCGGCACCGGAAACTGTTGAATGTGTGCGCCGAACGCCGTGCCGAAGCGTCCGAGAATTTCACTCGCGTAGCCGAGGCCGGTCGTGCGCATGTTTCCGGCACCGTTGAGCTGCACGATCTGCGAGTTGTGGGTTTGTTTGGGCGTCACGTGTCGGCTGATCGCGTTCATGGTGGAGCCCCAGGCGATGCCCATGGTCATGTTCGAGTCGAAGTATTGACCGAGAATCCGTGCAACAGACAGGGCTACGCGCTCTAGGCGATCGACGTCGCTCGCGCTGTCTGGCACCGGAACGACGTGCGCTTCGATCCGAAATCGAGCCTCGAGCTGCTGCTCGAGGTGACTCGGGGCATCCAATGGCGACTTGATTTGGATGTCGACCAGGCCGGTCTCCCGAGCATGGCTGAGCAGGCGAGAGACGGAGGAGCGGGAGGTGTGCAGCTCCCGAGCGATGGCATCCATGGTGAGGTCCTGCATGTAATACAGGTGCGCCGCGGTGAGGGCGTCGCGGCTGCGATCGGACTGCACGGGATCAATGTCGAGGGTCACAACGGCTCCTTGCACGTATGTTCAATCCGGTTGAGAAATTGTGTCGGACTGTCAGACTGAATCTATCCACATGGTTTGCCGCAATGCAAGCCCGAGACAGAGGTGACAACAATGTCGTTCTTAAACTCACAGACTTCGTCAGCACTCAACGATCGTCCCAACGCCCAGGTGCTCATTATCGGCGCCGGCATCAATGGCATCGCAACCTTCCGCGATCTGGCCCTGCAGGGCGTCGACGTGGTCATCGTCGAGAAGAACGACTTCGTCTCC
The DNA here is from genome assembly GCF_004403125.1 of Cryobacterium sp. TMS1-13-1. Lineage (NCBI taxonomy): Bacteria > Bacillati > Actinomycetota > Actinomycetes > Micrococcales > Microbacteriaceae > Cryobacterium > Cryobacterium sp. TMS1-13-1. The sequence goes on from NZ_SOGX01000007.1 coordinate 30,049, forward strand.
GGTGCCTCGTCGGCGAGCTCGCACATGATCCACGGCGGGGTGCGCTACCTCGAAAACGGCGAGTTTCGCCTGGTCAAGGAGTCGGTGACCGAGCGCAACGGCCTGCTCAAGATCGCGCCGCACTACGTCAAGCCGCTGCAGACCACCATCCCCATCTTCTCCACCTTCTCCGGAGTGATGGCCGCGCCGCTGCGTTTCCTCACCCACAAGCAGGGTTCCAAGCATGTGGAGCGTGGCGCCCTGCTGATCAAACTCGGCATGATGATCTACGACGCCTTCTCTCGCGACGGCGGTTCGGTGCCGCGTCACGAGTTCAAGGGTCGCGGTCAGGCGCTGGCCGCTCTGCCGCTGCTGAACCCCGGCCTCAAGTACACGGCAACGTACTACGACGCCGCGATGCACGACCCTGAGCGCCTTGCCCTCGACGTGCTGCGCGACGGCCTCGACGCTGGCCCGCATGCTCGCGCCGCCAACTACGTCGAAGCCGCGGGCATGAGTGAGAACGGCGTGCTGCTGCGCAACAGCATCACCGGCGAAGAGTCCACCTTCACAGCGGATGTCGTCGTCAACACGAGCGGGCCCTGGACCGACCTGACCAACACCGCTCTCGGGCAGCCGAGCACGTTCATGGGCGGCACCAAGGGCTCCCATATCGTCCTCGACAACCCGGAGCTGCTCGCGGCGACCGGTGGCCGCGAGATCTTCTTCGAACACGAAGACGGCCGCATCGTGCTGATCTACCCGCTCAAGGGCCGCGTTCTGGTCGGCACGACCGACCTCGAACACGACATGACCAAGCCGATTCGCTGCACCGAAGACGAGATCGACTACTTCTTCGACCTGGTCGCGCACGTTTTCCCAACCGTGAAGGTCGACCGTTCGCACATCGTGTTCCGCTTCGCCGGCGTACGCCCGCTCCCGCGCCACGACGAAGAAGCCCCCGGATTCGTCTCCCGCGACTACCGCATCGAGTCGCGTCCGCTGCCCCGCGCCGGTGCCGAAGACGGCACCCTGCTCAGCCTGGTCGGCGGCAAATGGACCACCTTCCGCGCCCTGGCCGAGCACCTGAGCACCGACATCCTGAAGCTGCTCGGCCTGCCGCGCACCGTCTCCACCGAGGGCCTGGCCATCGGCGGCGGCCGCAACTTCCCGGCAACGGATGCCGCCCACCAGGTCTGGGTCACCGCCCACGGTGACGAGGTGGGCGCAGACCGCGCCGCAGCCCTGCTCGCCCGGTACGGCACCCGCGCGAGCGAGGTCATCGACTTTCTCACCGACCCGACCGCTCCAGCGGATGCCCCGCTCGTACACAACTCCGCCTACAGCCGGCGCGAGATCGAGTTCCTGGCCTCCACCGAGAGTGTCGTGCGGCTGATCGACGTGCTGCTGCGTCGCACCAGCATGGCCTTCGTCGGATCCGTCACCACGCCGCTGATCGAGGAGCTCAGCGGTGTCGTCGCCCCGGTTTTGGGGTGGGATGCTGGGCGGCTGGCCGAAGAGGTCGAGCTGGCCCGCAGCATCCTGAGCGACGTGCACGGGGTCACGCTGGCCCCGGTCAGCCAGACTCCCGTTCGCGTCGCCTGACGCGTTCGGCCTGGCCAGCGATTGCCGACAATCTGCACGAACGTGCAGCTCAAAGCGACCATCGCCGGGCCGGGCGCCGATACGTTTTTACACAGGTAACAAACAGCACGACCGTCGCACTCGACAATTAGGTCAGTCGGCAGCACCCCATCTGAAAGGTCAATGTGGACAATCTCGGTGTCGTCTTTATGTCAGAGGTCGTGGGAACGGCCATCCTCGTACTCCTCGGCTGTGGCGTGGTCGCCAACGTCGCGCTCGCCAAGAACAAGGGCTTCGGCGGCGGCTTTCTCATGGTCACCATCGGCTGGGGCCTTGCGGTCTACGCCGGTGTCATCGCCGCGTACAACTCGGGCGCCCACCTGAACCCGGCCGTCACGCTCGGCCTCGTCGCGAGCGGCGCCGACACGTTCGGCTCCGGCGTTCCGGTCAACTTCGTGTCGATCGTCACCTACATCGGCGCCCAGATGATCGGCGGGATCCTCGGTGCTGTCGTGGTCTGGCTTGCCTACAAGCAGCACTTCGATCAGGAGCCGGAAAGCGCCAACAAGCTCGGTGTCTTCTCGACCGGGCCGGCCATCCGCTCCTACGGTTGGAACCTGGTCACCGAAATCATCGGCACCTTCGTGCTGGTCTTCGTCGTCATCGGCTTCGGCCGCAACGGCGACGGCGGCGGGCTCGCGGCCCTCGGTGCACTGCCGGTGGCCCTGCTCGTGATCGCGATCGGCGCCTCGCTCGGTGGGCCCACCGGCTACGCCATCAACCCGGCGCGTGACCTCGGCCCCCGCATCGCGCACTTCCTGCTGCCGATCAAGGGCAAGGGCTCAAGCGACTGGTCGTATTCCTGGGTACCCGTCGTCGGCCCGATCATCGGCGGCGTGCTCGCCGGCGCCTCCTCTGGTGTACTGCTGCCCATCCTGGGCTAAGCCTGCCGACGCATTCTGCAGCATCCGCTTTAAACTGATTCATCCCATCTGGAACAACAAAGGAGTTACAAATGGCCAAGTACGTTCTCGCCATCGACCAGGGAACCACGAGCTCCCGCGCGATCATCTTCGACAAGGCCGGGTCGATCATTTCGACCGGTCAGCTTGAGCACGAACAGATTCTGCCGCAGGCCGGCTGGGTCGAGCACGACCCGAAAGAAATCTGGGACAACACCCGTGAGGCCATCGGCCAGGCGCTGTCCAAGGCGAACATCACCCGGCACGACATCGAGGCCGTCGGCATTACCAATCAGCGCGAAACCGCTGTCGTCTGGGACAAGAACACCGGCGTGCCCGTCTACAACGCCATCGTCTGGCAGGACACCCGCACCCAGGCAATCGTCGACCGCCTCGCGGCCGACGGCGGTGTCGAGCGTTTCAAGCAGAAGGTCGGCTTGCCGCTGGCCACCTATTTTTCCGGCACTAAGATCGTATGGATTCTCGAGAACGTCGAGGGCGCCCGCGCGAAAGCGGATGCCGGCGATCTCCTGTTCGGCACCACCGACTCCTGGGTGCTGTGGAACCTGACCGGCGGCATCGAGGGTGGCGTGCACGCGACCGACGTCACCAACGCCAGCCGCACGATGTTCATGGACCTCGAAACCCTGCAGTGGGACGACGAGATCCTGGCAATCTTCGACGTGCCCAAGTCGATGCTGCCCGAGATCAAGAGCTCGTCCGAGGTCTACGGCATCGCGAGCGGGCACAGCCTGCTGCGCGAGGTGCCGATTGCGGGCATCCTGGGTGACCAGCAGGCTGCGACCTTCGGCCAGGCCGCGTTCGACCAGGGCGAGGCCAAGAACACCTACGGCACCGGAAACTTTCTGATCTTCAACACCGGCACCGAGATCATCCACTCCAAAAACGGCCTGCTCACGACCGTGGGCTACAAGCTCGGCGATGCCCCCGTGCATTACGCGCTCGAGGGATCGATCGCCGTGACCGGTTCGCTCGTGCAGTGGATGCGCGACCAGCTTGGCATCATCAAGAACGCCTCCGAGATCGAAGACCTCGCCAAGACGGTCAAGGACAACGGCGGGGCCTACTTCGTGCCGGCCTTCTCGGGTCTGTTCGCGCCGTACTGGCGGTCGGATGCCCGTGGCGCCCTGGTCGGTCTCACGCGCTACGTGAACAAGGGCCACATCGCCCGCGCCGCGCTCGAGGCCATCGCGTACCAGACGCGGGAGGTGCTCGATGCGGTCAACGCCGACTCCGGGGTTCCGCTGACCGAACTCAAGGTCGACGGTGGTGCCACGGCCAACGACCTGCTCATGCAGTTCCAGGCCGACATTATCGGCGTGCCGGTCGTGCGCCCGGTCGTTGCCGAGACTACGGCCCTGGGCGCTGCCTATGCGGCCGGCCTGGCCGTCGGCTTCTGGAGTGGCCTCAACGACCTCCGCGCCAACTGGCAGGAAGACTCCCGCTGGGAGCCGTCCATGGACAAGGACGAGGCCGACCGCCTCCTGCGCAACTGGAAGAAGGCCGTAACGAAGACCCTCGACTGGGTAGACGAAGACGTGCGCTAGCTAGCCTCTGTCTAGTTGAAAGCCCGGCCCCGCCAACGCGGAGCCGGGCTTTCGGCAAGCCCGCGCCCGCCGAGGCGCTGCCGGGCTTGCTGCAGCCCGGCCCGCTCTCTCCCCTCCCCACCTGCCTTGGCCGCATAACTCCTGCAATTTGCGGCCTCGGACTTTCGGAGGCCCGTGTTTTCAAGGTTCTGAAACTCACCCCGCGCAATTTGCAGGAGTTATGGTGCCGTCCGACCGTCCGACCGTCCGACCGGCGACCGGCGACCGGCGACCGGTGTCGGACCCGGATGCGGCACCGGTCAAGCCGTAATAACGGTACCCAATACGAGTTTCCTAACTCGCACACCTCACAATCCGTCATAACTCCTGCAATCTGTTGCCTCGTTTTGGCAGGCCCGCGTGATTCCGGTCCAGTTTCTGGGGCGGGTGAGAAATTGCAGGAGTTATGCGGCACGGGGAGTTATGCAACGTGCTGAAAGTCCTTTCCACAGATTCGTCGTCGCACGGTCACAGCGCCTGCAGATTTACGACGATCATGGACATGAATCCATTTTTGAAGTCTCCTACTCGCGAGTGCCGCATCGTCAGCCGACAAGATCTATTGAGCAGCGGGATGCGACCGGAACACATCACGGCAGCCGTGCGCAGCAATACGATAATCCGAGTTCGCCGCGATCATTACGCTCTTCCTGGAACGGACCGTCACACACTCGAGGCCGTACGAGTGGGTGGCCGCGAAGCCTGCGTCTCGGCAGCACGTGAGATTGGCTTCTTCGCTTTCGATTCGCAGTTCACGCACGTGCATATTCCGCGCGAGGGATCGCGTCTGCGCAGTCCCCACCGTAGGCAGGTTCCCCTCGCGGCGGCCCCGCGGTATGGCGTCGAGCTGCACTGGTGGCCACTCATCGATGCGAGCGACGGTACAGAATACTGCGTCGGAGCGCGCGATGCCGTCGCCCAGATCATCCGGTGCCAAGAACCACGTTTCGCTCTGGCGGCGCTCGACACGGCCTTGCACGAGCACAAGATCGAAGCGTCCGACCTCGGTGAGATTTTTGCCTCCGTCCCCGAGATCTACCGCGATTTGCGGGCTCGGATCGACGCGCGAGTAGATGCCGGCCAAGAATCCGTCGTGCGCGATCTGTTCCGCTCCGCCGGGTACCGCTGTGATATTCAGGTGTACATCGATGGGGTCGGCCGCGTCGATGTGCTCGTCGAGGGTTGTGTGGTCGTCGAGGCGGACAGTCAAAGTCACCACAAGGCCTGGGAAGAACACATTCGCGATCGAACCCGCGACCGTCTGTTGGCCTCGCTCGACTACCTGACGCTCCGAGTGCTCTACCAGGACATCATGTTTGACCCGCAGGGTGTGCTCCTCGCTCTGCAAAAACTCATCCATATTTGCCGCCAGGGCAGCCCACGCGCTTTGACCTTTGTAACCGGTGGGCCTTCCTCGTGCATAACTCCTGCAAAATCCTGGTAGCCGTGACGGATTGCCCGTGATCTCGGGCATCTCAAATCGGTCGGCGACAATTTTGCAGGAGTTATGCGGGCAGGCATCCCCCTGACTGCCCGCTGAGCGCACGGGGCAGCTCGGCCAGTGTCTCGATCCGAAGGATGCCTCGGTGTGAGGCATCGATTTTGTCGGCTGGCGCAACCGGGGCAGCGGATGCCCCGGCACGATCCAGCCAGACCCCCGTCAGTCCCGCAGCGGCCGCGCCCACGGCATCCGTTTGAAGTCGATCGCCGACATACACCGCCGCCTCCACCGGCACGTCGAACAGCGCGCAGGCGTGCTGGAAGATGCGCGCGTCGGGCTTGGCGACGCCGAGCGCACCGGAGGTTATGACGTGCTCACACCGTTCTGTCAGGCCGACCCGACGAATCTTCTCGCCCTGAAACACCGGATCGCCGTTCGTGATCAGGCCAAAGCGCACACCGGGCAGAACGTTGGCCAGCGCGTCGAGACAGGGCAGCGCATCGTCGTGCAGCCGCCAACTGGACCGATAGCTCAAGAAGTAGGCGTCGAACCAGGAGTCGGCCTCGTCGTCGGTCAGAGAAATGTGGAACGATGCCGCGAAGTCACGGGCTCGGGCGCGCCGCTGGCCGGCAAAGTCCAGAGCCCCAGAAAGATAGGAGTGATAGTGCTCCTCCTCCAGCGCGTTCCACAGACTGGTCGCTGCGGTGCGATCGCCGGTGGCGAAGACGCCGCCGATCCGGTCGAGGTACAGCAGAATGCCCGCCGCGACCGCTCCCCGGTGCTCGAACAGGGTGTCGTCGAGGTCGAACAGGACGACCTGCGGCGGCGTCACCGGTCGCCCAGGGTGCACGGTGTGCCCGGCCGATCGGACATCTCCTGCGCTCGCGGCCCCAGCTTCCGGCGCTGGCTCGGTCACCGGGCCAAGGCTTCGGCAGGCCAGTCGGGCTGCGGGGTGCGGTCATCTGCGGCGGCGAGGTGCGCCTGCCAGGAATCGGGGGAGGTTCCGTCCCGGTGCGGGGCAACGGATGGCCCCACTCCGGAGAACCGAAACCCCGACTTCCAGGCCGTACGCGCCGAGGCGACGTTTCCAATCAGGCACTCCCAGTGCAGAACATCCACGATTCCGGATGAGAACGCCCAATCCGCCACGAGCCGTTGGGCCTCTGGCATGAGACCGCGGCCCCGATGCGGGGCGCCCAACCAGAAGCCGATGGATCCCATCCGGTGCACCGAGGCGTCGGCCGCGACGGAATCACCGGTGAGGCGCAGCCCGATCACGCCCAGCAGGTCCGCCCCGGGCGCGTCGCGCAGCGCCCAGGTATATTCTCGATCGGACATCCATCCGGAGGGAACATACTCACTGAGGAATCCATCGGCGTGCTCCCGGCGGTACGGCCACGGGACGGTCAGAAAACGCTCGAAGACCGGGTCTTGGCAATACTCGAACACCCCATCGGCGTCGCCGGGCACCGGCTGATCGAGCACGACCCCGGGTGACGACAACGTGAACGGACGCATCAGCGGCGGGGGAGGAAGCCCACGCGGTCGTAGACGATGGCCAGGGTTTCGTCCGCGACGGCTGAGGCCCGCGCGGCGTTCGACGCGAGTACCCGGTCGAGTTCGGCCGGGTCGCCGAGTAGTTCGGCTACGCGCTCGCGAATGGGGTCAAAGGTACCCAGGACGACCTCGACCAGTCCCTTCTTCAGATCGCCGTAGCCGCGCCCGGCATACTCGTTCTCCAGCGACTCGATCGACTGTGAAGCCAGCACGGAGTAGATGGTCAGCAGGTTGGCCACGCCGGGCTTGTTCTCGCGGTCGAAGACCACGCCGCCATCGGCATCCGTCACGGCCCGCATGATCTTCTTCTTGGTGACCCCGGGCTCGTCGAGCAGCCAGATCACTCCGGCGTGCGACTCGGCCGACTTCGACATTTTCGACGTGGGATTCTGCAGGTCGTAGATCTTCGCGGTCTCCTTCACGATCGCCACCTCGGGAATCGTGAAGGTGTCGCCGAACCGTGAGTTGAAGCGCAGCGCGAGGTCGCGGGTGAGTTCAACGTGCTGGCGCTGGTCCTCTCCGACCGGCACCACCGTGGTCTGGTAGAGCAGAATATCCGCCGCCATCAGTGTCGGGTAGGCGAACAGGCCCACGGTCGTCGCGTCGGCGCCGTGGCGCGCGGACTTGTCCTTGAACTGGGTCATGCGGCTGGCCTCGCCGAACCCGGTGATGGTGTTCAGCACCCAGGCCAGCTGCGCGTGCGCCGCGACATGCGACTGCACATACAGCGTCGACGCCGACGGGTCGATCCCGGCCGCAATGTATTGCGCCGCCGTGCCGCGGGTGTTCTCCCGCAGCTTCAAAGGCTCTTGCGCGACGGTGATCGCGTGCAGGTCGACGATGCTGAAGAACGCGTCGTGGGTTTGCTGCAGCGACTTCCAGTTCAGCAGCGCGCCAATGTAGTTGCCGATCTGCAGGGACTCGGCGGAGGGCTGCATGCCCGAATAGAGGCGGGGTTTGGTCATGAGTTCAACGCTCCAGAAAGGTCATAGTCGACAACGACGGGGGAGTGGTCGCTCCAACGCTGGTCGTACGCTGCGGCCCGGTCGACCGCATACGACACAACGGATGCCGCCAGCTCCGGGCTGGCCAGGTGGTAGTCCAACCGCCATCCGGTGTCGTTGTCGAATGCCTGGCCGCGCTGAGACCACCAGGTGTATGGACCCTCAACCTCGCCGGCCCACTTGCGTCCGACGTCCACCCAGCCGAGTCCGGCGCCCGCGTTGTACAAATCGTCGCCTTCAGCGCCGAGGATACGGTCGAAATACTCACGCTCCTCCGGCAGAAAACCGGCATGCTTCTTGTTGCCGCGCCAGTTCTTAATGTCGAGCGTGCGGTGCCCGACGTTGAGGTCGCCGAGCACGAGCGCGAGCGGGCTGTGCATGCTCAGCTCCGGCAGCCGAGCGATCATGGCGTCCAGAAACTTGTACTTCTCCACCTGCTTGGGAGTGTCCGTCTCGCCGGAGTGCACATACGTGCTCACCACGGTGATGATCTGGCCGTTGACCTCGTAGTCGGCTTCGAGCCAGCGGCCGGCGCTGTCGAATTCCTCAGCACCGAGGGCAACGCGATGAATGGATGCCCCCGCGCGGCTTGCCAGGGCAACCCCGGCGCGGCCCTTGGCGGTGGCGGCGTCGTGCAGAATATTCCAGTCCGGACCGAGCAGCCCCTCGAGGTCTTCGGTGGAGGCACGCACCTCTTGGATGGCCAGAATGTCGATGTCACGGGCATTCAGCCAGTCGCCCATTCCCTTGCGGTACGCGGCTCGTACCCCGTTCGTGTTGATGCTGGCAATGCGGAGAGGTTTGGCTGCAGACATGGGTCAAGTCTAGTTTGGGGCGTCCGCCGCATCTGCCCGGGCAAAACCTTCGACGACAGCTTCGGCAGCCCTGAGCCGCCGCCGGGCACCCCACCGGGCATACCAGGGCGAGGCATCGAGATCCGCTCTGGCGGCGGTGAGCTCGCCCTGCGCGGTCAGCCTCAGGGCATCGTGCATTCGCTGCGCCTGGTCTTCCGACGCCTCATCGGCGCTGAGCGTGCGGGGCGGAATCCCCGCATCGTCCATCCCCACCGCAATCCACGACGCCGCGATCAACGTGACCGTGCTCACCAGGTTGAACCAGATCAGCAGCCCGATGATCACCGCAAAGGTCGCCAGCAGCGGGTTGCGGCTGGCGCCGCCGAGCAGCGCACCACCGAGAATTTTGAGCAGGCCAAGCGCCAACCCGCCGAGCAGCGCGCCGGCGAACAACCGCCGTACCGGAATGCGTACCCGCGACAACACCCGGAACAGGGCGGCCAGGGTGAGAGTGTCGATGACGAGCACGACGGCCAGGCCGATGGCTCGGGCCGAGGCTTCGTAGAAGAACGAGTCCTGCGGTATCTGAAAGATGCCAAAGAGCAGGCCGAGCAGCGCGGTGCTCGCGAGCGAGACGATCGCCGACAACACGAGAGCCAGGCCGAAGACCAGCCCGAGGCCGAGCTCGCGCAGCTTGACCAGCAAAAAGAACGTCGTCTGCTGCGGCATGTCAAAGACGGTGCGCACCGCCTGCGCCGTCGCCGACAGCCAGCCGAGCGCGGTCAGCAGCAGTCCGATCAGGGCGATTGCTCCGGTCCAGGTGAGAATGCCGGCGGTGGCGAGCAACTCGGGGTCGATGATGCCGTCGGTGCCGATCAGTCCCGGAATCGACTGGTTGATGATCGCGTAGAGCGCGTTCAGCAGGCCCTGATTCGCGGTCAGAAAGAGCCCCGCAATCGAAAAGCCCACCCAGACAGCCGCGAAAATGGCGAAGATCGCCTGATAGGACATTCCAGCGGCGAGGATGCTGCCACCCACGTTGTTGAAGTGGTTCACCACCCGCACGGGTCGCCACGCCTGAATACGCGCTACAAGCTCTTTCACAGTGTCAGCTTAACCAAAGACACCCCCATCGAAGTGACGGGGGTGTCTTTCCTTTAAGAAATCAGTTACGCCTTGCCACGCATAATGGCCTGCTTGACCTCGGCGATGGCCTGGGTCACCTGGATGCCGCGGGGGCAGGCATCCGTGCAGTTGAACGTGGTGCGGCAACGCCACACGCCCTCTTTGTCATTGAGGATGTCGAGGCGCACCTGGGCGCCATCGTCCCGCGAATCGAAGATGAAGCGGTGGGCGTTCACGATGGCGGCCGGGCCGAAGTACTGGCCGTCGGTCCAGAACACCGGGCAGGCCGAGGTGCAGGCGGCGCAGAGAATACATTTCGTCGTGTCGTCGAAGCGCGCGCGCTGGGCGACGGTTTGAATGCGTTCCTTGCCCTTGACCGGGGTGACGCTGTTCATGAGGAACGGCTGCACCTCTTTGAACGACGCGAAGAACGGCTCCATGTCAACGATGAGGTCCTTCTCCAGCGGAAGGCCCTTGATTGCCTCCACGTAGATCGGCTTCGTGACGTCGAGGTCCTTCATGAGCGTCTTGCAGGCCAGGCGGTTGCGGCCGTTGATGCGCATCGCATCCGAACCGCAGACCCCGTGCGCGCAGGAACGACGGAAGGTCAGTGAACCGTCCTGCTCCCACTTGATCTTATGCAGCGCGTCGAGCACCCGGTCGGTCGGGTAGAGCTGCACGTCGAAGTCCTGCCAGTGCGGTTCGTCGTCGACCTCGGGGTTGAACCGACGCACGATGATCGTGGCGGTGAACGACTTGATCTCTTCGGGAACGATGGGCTTGTTGTCGATCGTGGCGGTACTCACTAGTACTTCCTCTCCATCGGCTGGTAACGGGTGATGACAACCGGTTTCCAGTCGAGTTTGATGTGGTCGGCGGCGTCCGCCGACATCGCGTCACCCTTGAGGTACGCCATGGTGTGCTTCAGATAATTCTCGTCATCGCGAACGAGGTAATCTTCACGCTGGTGGCCGCCGCGGCTTTCCTTGCGGTTGCGGGCGGAATAGACGACAACTTCGGCCAGGTCGAGCAGAAAGCCGAGTTCGACGGCCTCGAGCAGGTCGGTGTTGAACCGGCGGCCCTTGTCCTGCACACCGATGTTCTTGTAGCGCTGACGCAGCAGGTGGATGGTCTCGGTGACCTCGGCCAGAGACTCGTCGGTGCGGAACACCTGAGCCTTCTTGTCCATCTCCTCCTGCAGAATCTTGCGCAGCACGGCGATGCGTTCGGTTCCGGTCGATGAACGGATGCCTTCCAGCATTTCGCGCACTTCCCCGGCCGGGTCTGTCGGCAGCGGAACGAATGACGCCGTCTTCACATACTCGACCGCATTGATACCGGCGCGCTTGCCGAACACGTTGATGTCTAGCAGCGAGTTGGTGCCGAGGCGGTTGGAGCCGTGCACCGAGACGCAGGCGCATTCGCCGGCGGCGTACAGCCCGGGAACGACGACCTCGTTGTTGCGCCAGACTTCGGCCTTCACATTGGTCGGGATGCCGCCCATCGCGTAGTGCGCGGTCGGCATGACCGGGACAGGCTCGGTGACCGGGTCGACGCCGAGGTACGTGCGGGCGAACTCGGTGATGTCGGGCAGCTTGGTCTCGAGCAGTTCCTTGCCGAGGTGGGTGCAATCCAGGTAGAGGTAGTCCTTCTCCGGACCGGCACCGCGACCCTCCGCAACCTCCTTGAGCATGCAGCGTGAGACGATGTCACGCGGGGCGAGGTCCTTGATGGTCGGCGCGTAGCGTTCCATGAAGCGTTCACCGGAGGCGTTGCGGAGGATTGCTCCCTCACCGCGGGCGCCCTCGGTAAGGAGGATGCCCAGCCCGGCCAGGCCGGTCGGGTGGAACTGGAAGAACTCCATGTCCTCCAGCGGCAGGCCCTTGCGCCAGACGATACCGACGCCGTCACCGGTGAGGGTGTGGGCGTTCGAGGTGGTTTTGTAGATCTTTCCGAAACCACCGGTGGCGAAAATGAACGCCTTGCCCTGGAACACGTGCAGCTCGCCGCTCGACAGGTCGAGGGCGACCACGGCCGACGGCTGGTCGACGCCGTCGACGTTGGTCATGACGAGGTCCAGCACGTAGTACTCGTTGAAGAAGTTGATGCCGCGCTTGACGCAGTTCTGGTACAGCGTCTGCAGAATCATGTGGCCGGTGCGGTCCGCGGCGTAGCAGGCCCGGCGAACCGGGCTCTTGCCGTGGTCGCGGGTGTGGCCACCGAAACGCCGCTGGTCGATCTTGCCCTCTGGCGTGCGATTGAACGGCAGGCCCATGTTCTCGAGGTCGATGACCGCGTCGATGGCTTCCTTGGCCAGGATCTCGGCGGCGTCCTGGTCAACCAGGTAATCGCCACCCTTGATCGTGTCGAAGGTGTGCCATTCCCAGTTGTCTTCCTCGACGTTGGCCAGCGCCGCGGCCATGCCGCCCTGGGCTGCACCGGTGTGCGAACGCGTCGGGTAGAGCTTGGAGATGACAGCCGTGCTGGCATGGGGGCCGGCTTCGATGGCGGCGCGCATGCCAGCTCCACCCGCTCCCACAATGACGATGTCGTGCTGGTGGTAGTGCACACCGTCTACGACGGTGGACTCCGGGTTTGCGCCGGTGGGTGCTGTGGGGGATGTCATTTTTTTGTGTGCAGCTCCTATAGGGACTTACAGAACGAGGCCACGAGGTCGGCAGGCGCACCGGCGGGGCAGGGATCGAAGGTGAACACCACGAGGGTGCCCAGCACGATCAGGGCGACGACACTGACCAGGATCGCGACCTTCAGGATGCCGCGGCTGATACGCGAGGTCGCGTAGTCATTGACCAGGGTGCGCATGCCATTGCCGCCGTGAATCAGGGCGAGCCAGAGCATGATGATGTCCCAGGTCATCCAGAACGGGTTGGTCAGCTTGCCGGCGACGAACGCGAAGTTCAGGGCGCTGACGCCCTCACCGATCATGAGGTTGACGAACAGGTGGCCGAAGATGAGCACGACCAGCACGACGCCGGAGACGCGCATGTAGATCCAGCCCCACTTTTCCCAGTTGACGCCGCTCTTTTTCGTGGAGCGAGTGTACGGGCTGCGGGGAGCGTCGATTGTTGAAGTCATGTCTGTCGCCCCCTAGTGGCTGAACACGTTGATGAGGTGGCGCGGCACGAAGCCCAGCATGGTGACGACCCACAGGCCGATGACGACGTAGAACAGTACGCGCTGGTACTTGGCGTTCCAGAAGTCGATCAGAATGATGCGCAGTCCGTTGAAGGCGTGGAACACGATGGCGCCGACGAGGGCGACCTCACCGAGACCCATGATCGGCGTCTGGTACTGCCCGATGACCGCGTTGTACGCTTCGGGGCTGACCCGCACGAGTGCCGTGTCGAGAATATGGACGAGCAGAAAGAAGAAGATCGCGACACCGGTGATGCGGTGTAAGACCCAAGACCACATGCCCGTGTCACCCCGATACAGGGTGCCGGCGGGGCGACGTGATGTCGTCTTCTGCTGAGAATCTAGGGTTCCTGCCTTCTGTGGCATGAACAACCCTCCCTGGCTGAATTATGGCTCTTTAGTGAGACCGAGAATGTGCTGTGAGCACATACCGTTAGTCTACAAGTGCGCCGCCACATCGTGCCGGTTAGGTTAACCTAACGCTGCATGGATGGGGGTACATGCGTGTCGGCCCGCACTGCGCGACGCTCGTCAATGGCCTGTTCGTAGTAGTCGACCAGGTCCGCGCAGACCGTCGGCCAGGAGCGTCCGAGCACGGCGCGGCGCCCGGCTTCCCCCATGCGCGCCCGCAGCGCCGGGTCGCCGACCAGCTGAGATACCCAGTGCCGTAGGTCGCGGTCGTCGTCCGGCCGAAACAGGTAGCCGTTCTCTCCGTGGGCGACCAGGTCGATCGGCCCACCGGCGTAGGGCGCGACCACCGGCAGCCCGGTGGCGTGGGCCTCCTGGATGGTTTGCCCGAAGGTCTCTTCGGTACCGGCGTGCACGAACAGGTCGAAGCTCGCGTAGGCAACGGCCAGCTCCGCGCCCGAGAGCCGGCCCAGCCAAGTCACGGATATGCCGGCCAGCGCTCGTCCTATAGACGCCACGCTCGGCCCGTCACCGACCAGCGCCAAACGGATGCCCGGCAGCCCGCGCAGGGCGCGCAACCGCTCGACCTGTTTCTCCGGAGCCATCCGACCGACGTAGCCGACGATCACGTCGCGCGGTGCGCCGATGGCGTGCGCTGGCGAAATGCGTTCTCGCAGCGCAGCGACGGCCGGGTCATTCTTGACGTTCGGGTGGAACCCGTTGAGGTCAACGCCACGGGTCCACATCGCCAGGCGTGGTACGCCGAGCCGCAGCAGGGCGGCCATCGACGACGACGACGGCACCAGGGTTCGAGTGGCACCCTCGTGCACCCACTTCACGAAGCGCCAGGCCAGCGCGGTGGCCGGGCCGAGGTGATTGCGGTGGGCGTAACCGGCGACATCCGTTTGAAAAATCGCGACCGAGGGAATGTCGAGCCGATTCGCGGCGCTGATGCCCTGTGCTCCGAGCAGAAACGGGGAGGCCGCGTGCAGCACGTCCGGCCGAAAATCGGCGAGCAGTTTCTGCACCTGGGGACTGGGGATACCGACCGGAAACTGGCGGTAGTTGAGCGCTGAAACGGTGTGCACGGGAAAGCCCGCGTATTCCGCCGGGGCGCCGTAGGGTGCGATCACCATGGCCTCGTGCCCGGTGGCCGCGAGGTGCTCGAGCACCTTGCAGACGCTCGTGGTCACCCCGCTCACGGTGGGGAGGAAACTTTCGCTGATGACTGCGATCCGCATGGTTCGAAAGTAGGCCGCGGGCGTTGCCGTCGGGTGGCCGGTGGGTGAACAGTCGTAGCGACCTCAGCGATAGTCTGGGGCGATGATTACGTCCAGTGAGCCCCTCGACCGCCTGTACAGCGTGATTCCCGCCGGCGGCATCGGTTCCCGGCTCTGGCCGCTGTCACGAGCGGATGCCCCGAAATTTCTGCATGACCTCACCGGTTCCGGTCACACCCTGCTGCGCGATACCTGGGATCGCCTCGTTCCGCTCTCCACCGAGCAGCGCATCATGGTCGTCACCGGGCGCGCCCACCGCGCCGCCGTCGAGCTGCAGCTGCCCGAACTGGCCGACCCGAATGTTGTGCTGGAGAGCGAACCGCGCGACTCGACCGCTGCGATCGGCCTCGCGGCCGCGATTTTGCAGCTGCGCGAACCCGGCGTCATCATCGGGTCGTTTCCGGCCGACCACGTCATCAAGGGCGATGCTCAGTTCCGGTCGGCTGTGACCGAGGCTGTCGCCGCGGCGGACGCCGGTTACATTGTCACCATCGGTATTCAGCCGACCGAGGCTGCAATCGGCTTCGGCTATATCAAGAGCGCAGCCTCGCTCGATATTGAAGGTGCGTCGACCGCTCTCGCCGTCGACTCCTTCGTGGAGAAGCCCAGCCCCTATATCGCCGAAGGCTACCTCGCCGACGGCAACTACCTCTGGAACGCCGGCATCTTCATTGCCCGCGCCGACCGGTTGCTAGCGGAAATCGAAGCGGCAGAGCCGGAACTGCACGCCGGCCTCATGCAACTCGCCGAGGCCTGGGACACACCGGCCCGCGGCGCCGTCGTCGACCAGGTCTGGCCACGCCTGAAGAAGATCGCCATCGACTACTCGGTGGCCGAACCCGCCGCCGCCGCCGGCAAACTGGTCGTCATTCCCGGCCAGTTCGACTGGGACGACGTGGGCGACTTCGCCTCGATCGCCAAGCTGCACTCCGGCGGACGCAAAGCCAACCTCGCCATCCTGGGTGAGGGTGCCCGAGTGCTCGCCGACTCGTCGAGCGGCATCGTGGTCAGCCACACCGGGCGCATGATCGCGCTGATCGGCGTCGAGGACATCGTCGTCGTCGACACCCCCGACGCCCTGCTGGTGACGACGAGTGCCAATGCCCAGAAAGTCAAGGCGGTCGTCGACGCGCTCAAGCTGTCCGGTTCGAGCGACGTGCTCTAGGCCCAACCTGACTAGAATTCCAGTTCATGCTTAAGGAAGTGTCTATGCGCCGCTTGATTGCCGTATCTGCCCTCGTGGCATCCGCTGTGCTGCTGGTCGGCTGCGCGCCCGCACCGACACCGACCGCGACACCGGATGCGACGGAGCCGGAGTACTGCGCGCGCATGGTCACAAACTCGGGCGGTCTCGACGACCGCTCCTTCAATCAGTCCACCTGGGAGGGGCTGCAGGAAGCGGCGACGAAGTACAACATTGACACCGACGCGATCGTGTCGACGGCGGAGACCGACCTCGCACCGAACGTGAGCCAGGCCGTGGCGACCGGATGCCAGTTCGTGCTCACCGTCGGTTTCGAGCTCGCCGATGCGACCCTCGCCGAAGCCACCAAAAATCCCGACGTGCACTTTGCGATCGTCGACGAGTTCGTGGACGCGCCGAACGTGAAGCCGATCGTGTTCGATACCGCCCAGGCCTCGTTCCTGGCCGGGTACCTCGCGGCCGGCGTCACCAAAACCGGCAAGGTGGGAACATTTGGCGGCGGCAACCAGCCGCCGGTCACTCTGTTCATGGACGGTTTCGTCGATGGTGTCGCCATGTACAACGACAAGCACGAGACGACGGTTGAGGTACTCGGCTGGAACAAGGACGCCCAGGACGGCTCCTTCACCGGCGACTTTGAGGACGTGAACAAAGGCAAGTCGTTGACCCAGACGCTGATCGATCAGGGCGCGGACATCATTCTGCCGGTGGCCGGTCAGGTCGGCCAGGGCGCGGCGGCCGCTGCCATCGAGAACCCGGGCGTATCGATCATCTGGGTCGACAACGACGGGTATATCACCCTGCCGGCCCAGTTTCAGTCGGTCGTGCTCACCAGCGTGCTGAAAAACACGTCAGCGGCGGTCGTCGAGACGATCGGAGCTGACCTCGAGGGCAGCTTTGACAACGAGGCCTTCGTCGGCACGCTCAAGAACGGCGGCGTCGAAATCGCCGATTTCCACGATCAGTCCGCCCTGGTCTCAGCCGAATTGGTGGACGAACTCGAACAGATTCGCGCCGCGATTATAGCGGGGATCATCACAGTGACCGGCCCCAGCACACCCCAATAGGGGAAATTCGTTTCGCCAATGTCGCGGCTTGGTAACGACTCGGTCGCGCACGCACAATGCTCATCTGCGCAGCGTCTCATTGGGTAACGTGGATCGCACCACGCCCGTGCGATCTCGCTGGGCAGCACCCTGGAGGTCATCTTGACAATTTCGACCCGTAAGACCGTACTTGCCGGTCTTGCAATGTTCGGTACCGTGGCGATGCTCGCCGCTTGTGCTCAGGCGCCCGCAACGACCGACGACACCAGCTCCGCCGCCGCGAGCGACTTCCTGCCCTGCATGGTATCCGACGCCGGTGGATTCGACGACAAGTCGTTCAACCAGCTCGGCTTCGAGGGCCTCACTGAGGCTGCGGCCGCACTCAGTGTGACGCCGAAAACCGTGGAGTCAACATCCGAGACCGACTACCAGTCCAACGTGCAGAACCTTGTCGACCAGGGCTGCAACCTCATCGTGACCGTCGGATTCAACCTCGCCGCGGCGACCGTTGAGTCTGCCCTGGCCAACCCCGAAGTCAACTTCGCCATCATTGACAATGATGCCGACCTCGACTTCGACGGCAAGGTCGACGCCCCGAACATCAAGCCGATCATCTTCGACACCGCCCCGGCCGCCTTCATGGCCGGCTATGCGGCAGCCGGCTACAGCAAGACCGGCGTCGTTGGAACCTACGGCGGAATGCAATTTCCGACCGTCACCATCTTCATGGATGGCTTCGCTGACGGCGTCGCGTACTACAACGAGCAGAACGGCACCTCCGTCAAGACCATCGGCTGGGACGTCGCCTCGCAGACCGGTTCGTTCACGGGTGGCTTCGCCGCCGGCGTCGAATCGCTCGCCAATGCGCAAGGCCTCATCGACCAGAATGCCGACGTGCTACTGCCCGTTGGTGGACCGATCTTTCTGAGCGCGATTGAAGCGATCAAGAGCTCGGGCAAGGACATCGCCATGGTGGGCGTTGACGCTGACCTCTACGAGACCGACGCGACGAACAAGAGCCTGTTCCTCACCAGCATCCTCAAGGGGATCAAGGTCAGCGTCTCCGACGTCGTTTCCGGCGCTGGCGACGACACCTTCGACGCCACCCCGTACATCGGAACTCTGGACAACGACGGCGTGGGCATTGCCTCGTTCCACGACTTCGAATCCAAGGTCCCCACGACCCTGGCCGACGAGCTCGACGCCATCAGAGCAGGAATCATCGACGGTTCGATCACGGTCGAATCGCCTTCCTCGCCGAAGCAGTAATACGCTGTAGTGACCTGGGGAGGCCGGATTGTCGGCCTCCCCATTTCAGTTCCCCCGCGCTTTTCCCCCGTCGCGCTCGACCCAGGAATTCAGGATCAATGAAGCTCGAACTTCGAGGCATCACAAAGCGCTTTGGTGCGCTGGTCGCCAACAACAACATTTCGCTCGTCGTCGAGTCGGGTGAAATTCATGCCCTCCTGGGCGAGAACGGCGCTGGTAAGTCCACGCTCATGAACGTGCTGTATGGCCTGTACATCGCCGAAGAGGGCGAGGTCCTGCTCGATAACGTGGTGCAGAAATTCGCCGGGCCGGGCGACGCCATGAAAGCCGGGATCGGTATGGTGCACCAGCATTTCATGCTCGTTCCGGTGTTCACCGTTGCTGAGAATGTCGTTCTCGGCCACGAACAGACCACCTTCGGTGGCCGCCTCGACCTCAGTGCGGCCCGAGCCAAGGTGCGGGAGATCTCTGACCGGTTCGGCTTCGACATCGACCCGGATGCCGTCATTGAAGACCTGCCGGTCGGCGTGCAGCAGCGCGTCGAGATCATCAAGGCACTGTCCCAGGACGCCAAGGTACTGGTGTTCGACGAACCGACGGCGGTGCTCACCCCGCAGGAGACCGATGAGCTCATGACCATCATGCGCCAGCTCGCCGAGTCCGGAACCTCGATCGTGTTCATCACGCACAAACTGCGGGAGGTGCGCGCCGTCGCGGACCGCATCACGGTCATCCGCTTGGGAACGGTCGTCGGTGAGGCGTCGCCGGCTGCGACCAACGCGGAGTTGGCCTCACTCATGGTCGGGCGGGCCGTTGAACTGACCGTGCACAAGAATGCGCCAGAGTTGCGTGGAACCGCCCTGTCGGTGAAAAACCTCTCGGTGATCGATGCCCGCAACCAGATCGTCGTCAACAGCGTGAGCTTCGACGTGCAGGCCGGTGAAGTACTTGCCATCGCCGGCGTCCAAGGCAACGGCCAAACCGAACTCACCGAAGCGCTGCTCGGACTACAGCAGCACGTCACCGGGTCGATCGAACTCGACGGCAAGCCGTTGCGCGGCTACAGCGTGCGGCACATCCTCGATTCCGGAGTCGGTTTCGTTCCCGAAGACCGCACCGAAGACGGCCTCATCGCCGACTTCAGCATCGCCGAGAACCTCATGCTCGACCGCAGCTCCGGAGCGCCGTTCGTGAAGGCGGGCAACCTGCAGCTGGGGTTTAGAGCGAAGTTCGCCGCCGAGAAAATTGCGGAGTTCGACATTCGATCGCAGGGCAGCGATATGGAGGCCGGACGGCTCTCGGGTGGTAACCAGCAGAAGGTCGTGCTCGCTCGTGAACTGAGCCGTGATCTGCGTTTGTTCGTTGCGGCCCAGCCGACCCGCGGTCTTGACGTGGGTTCGATCGAATTCGTGCACACCCGCATTATCGAAACTCGCGACTCCGGAATTCCGGTCATCGTGGTATCCACCGAGCTCGACGAGGTCGTCGCTCTCGCCGATCGCATCGCGGTGATGTATCGAGGAGAGATCGTTGGAATCGTGCCAGGCAACACCCCCCGCGCCACGCTCGGCCTCATGATGGCCGGCGAGCACGCTCCGGAAATGGAGGGCGCGCTGTGAGCGACGCCACCGCACCGGCGGCTCCGGTCGCTCCCGGGTCCGGCCAGGGAAGGAAGGATGGGTCCGAGCGCTGGAACCAAACCCTGCGCGACATCACCGGCGGCAGCGCCATGATCTCTGTACTGGCCGTCCTCGTCGCTCTCGTGGTTGGGGCGATTCTGATCGCGTTCACCAACGAACGCGTGCAGGAGACGGCCGGATATTTCTTCTCCCGACCGACCGACCTGCTGCAGGCTGTCTGGGACTCCGTCGCGGGCGCCTATTCCGCGCTGTTCCAGGGGGCAATCTACAACTTCCGGGCGAACAGCTTTCTCACCGCGATTCGCCCTCTGACCGAGACACTCACCTTTGCGACGCCGCTGATCGCGGCCGGGCTCGGTGTGGGGCTCGCTTTTCGCGTGGGCATGTTCAACATCGGTGGTCGTGGGCAGATGCTCATCGCCGCCGGGGCCGCTGGCTGGGTCGCTTTCGCGGTTGACCTGCCAGCCGGCATCCACTTGATCGTCGCCGTTCTGGCCGGCCTGCTTGGTGGGGCTATCTGGGGCGGCATCGTGGGCTTGCTCAAGGCTCGTACCGGTGCCCACGAGGTGATCGTCACGATCATGCTCAACTTCGTCGCGCTGTACCTGATTCAGTTCCTGCTGCGCACCCCCGGTGCGCTGCAGGCGCCTGGCAGTAACAACCCGAAGACACCGGCCATGGCAGCGACCGCGGTGTTCCCCGATCTGTTCGGGCCGCGCTACAACCTGCACGCCGGTTTTCTCACCGTCATCGCGGCCACCATCTTCGTCTGGTGGCTACTCAGCCGCTCGAACCTCGGGTTTCAGTTTCGTGCCGTCGGGCAGAACCCCAGCGCAGCCCGGGTCGCCGGCATCAACGTGAAGAACGTCTACTTCTACGCCATGGCCATCTCGGGAGCGCTTGTCGGCCTGGCCGGCGTCAACCAGGTGCTGGGGACCCTGACCACGGGCTTCAGTTCCGGAATCGACGCCGGCATCGGCTTCGACGCCATCACCGTCGCCCTGCTCGGTCGTTCAAAGCCCTGGGGTATCTTTGCCGCCGGCATTCTCTTTGGTGCGTTCAAAGCCGGCGGGTTCGCCATGCAGGCGGCTGAGGGTGTGCCAATCGACATCGTCGTCGTCGTGCAGGCGCTGATCGTGCTGTTCATCGCCGCGCCGCCGCTGGTGCGTGCCATGTTCCACCTTCCGACACCGGGCACCACCAAGAAACCCAGGATTCGCAAGACCAACGAGGTGGTGGCGAAATGAGCACGATCACACAGAGCCCCGCTCCGGCTTCGGCCCCGATCGTGAAGCTGACGGCGCAGATTCGCAGCTGGAAGATTCCGATCACCTTCGGCGGATTTGCCGCGCTGTCGCTGATCCTGTTCGTGTTCCTCGGACGCGGCCAGCGCGGTGAGCTGAGCACCTTCCGCCTCTCGGAAGAGCGCGACCTGATCCAACTGCCAGAGGTGGCCCTGCCAACCTTGGCTACCGGAGTGTTCGTGGCCATCGCGCTCGTGCTCATGGCTGCGGCGTCGGCCTGGCTGGTCTATCGTCACACCAAGATCCCGATCGTCTTGACCATCCTGTTCGCGTTGCTATTCCTGGTGGGCTTTCTGGCCTGGGCGGCATCGGGTTCGACCATTCCGGTGCCCGGACTGCTGATCGGAACGGTCACCCTGAGCGCCCCACTCATCTTCGGTGCCCTCGGCGGTGTGCTGTCCGAACGCGCCGGCGTCGTCAATGTGGCCATCGAGGCGCAGCTCCTGGCCGGAGCCTTCAGCTCCGCGGTCGTCGCCTCCGCCACGGGGAACCCCTACCTCGGCCTGCTTGCGGCGATGGTGGCTGGGGCGCTCGTCTCCATGGTGCTGGCCGTGTTCGCACTCAAGTACCTCGTCGACCAGGTCATCGTCGGTGTCGTGCTCAACGTTCTCGTGATCGGGCTCACCAGCTTTTTGTACTCGCAGGTGCTCGCACCCAGCGCCACCCTCAACTCACCGGCCGTCTTTCCCCGGCTGAATATTCCGTTGCTCAGCGAAATCCCCATCATTGGCCCGGTGCTGTTTCGCCAGACCATCATCGTCTATGCCATGTACGTTGCGGTAGCGCTCGTGTTCTTTGCCCTGTTTCGCACCAAGTGGGGCCTGCGCGTGCGCGCCGTGGGTGAACATCCGCAGGCCGCCGATACGGTTGGCATCAACGTCAACCGCACTCGCTTCGTTGCCGTCACCCTCGGCGGTGTCATCTCGGGCTTCGGCGGGGCGTACTTCACCCTCGGCGCGGTCGGTGCGTTCAACAAGGAGATGACCAACGGCATGGGCTTCATCGCCCTCGCCGCGGTGATCTTCGGCGAGTGGCATCCGATCAAGGCGACCCTCGCAGCGCTTCTGTTCGGATTCGCGACGAACCTGCAGAACGTACTGGGCATCATCGGCTCACCGGTACCGAGCGAATTCATGCTCATGCTGCCCTACGTCGTGACGATCTTCGCCGTTGCCGGGTTCGTCGGCCGCTCAAGGGCACCCGCCGCTGACGGAAAGCCGTACATCAAGTGAGTGGTGTGAGCATCGACTGGCCGCTGCTGCGCGCGCAAGCCCTCGCCGCTATGGCCACAGCTTATGTGCCGTACTCGAAGTTTCCGGTCGGCGTCGCGGCGCTCGTCGATGACGGGCGAGTGATCAGCGGATGCAACGTGGAGAATGCCTCCTACGGCCTCACCCTCTGCGCGGAGTGCGGCCTGGTCTCCGCGCTGCACCTCAGTGGTGGCGGCCAGCTCGTGGCGTTCACCTGTGTCGACGGAAATGGCGGCATCCTCATGCCGTGCGGCCGCTGCCGCCAGTTGCTCTACGAACACTCCGCGCCGGGCATGCTGCTCGAAACGGTCTCCGGCGTCAAAACCATCGACGAGGTGCTGCCGGATGCCTTCGGGCCGCGCCAACTCGCCGACTATCGCGCCAGCGCAGCTTCGTCTTAGCCGTTGGGCTCGTTCAGCCCGGTCGTGAGGATTTTCCATTGTGTAATCGGCTCTGAAGGAGCGCACCATGAGCACCATCGAAGCGTTTGACGCCGTCGACCTAATTCACACCAAGCGCGACCGCGGCGAGCTGACCACACCGCAAATTGACTGGCTGATCGACGCGTACACCCGTGGCTACGTCGGCGATGAGCAGATGGCCGCCATGACCATGGCGATCTTTCTGAACGGCATGAGCCGCAGCGAGATTCGGGCTCTGACCATGGCAATGCTCGCGAGCGGTGAGCGGATGAGCTTCGACGGGCTCGGCAAGCCGACCACCGACAAGCACTCCACCGGAGGCGTCGGCGACAAGATCACGCTGCCGCTGATGCCGCTCGTCGCCGTCTTCGGCGCGGCCGTGCCGCAGTTGTCCGGCCGTGGCCTCGGTCACACGGGCGGAACGCTCGACAAGCTCGAGTCGATTCCGGGCTGGCGCGCCAACCTGAGTAACGCCGAGATGCTCAAGCAGCTGCAGGAGCTCGGGGGTGTGGTCTGTGCGGCCGGCAGCGGCCTGGCCCCGGCCGACGGTAAGCTCTACGCACTGCGTGACATCACCGGAACGGTCGAGGCGATCCCGCTGATCGCGTCATCGATCATGTCGAAGAAGATCGCCGAGGGCACTCAGGCCCTAGTGCTCGATGTGAAGTTCGGCTCCGGCGCCTTTCTCCAGGACATCGAGCGGTCGCGGGAGTTGGCCCGCACGATGGTCGAGCTGGGCGAGGATGCCGGGGTGGCGACATCCGCTTTGCTGACCAATATGAACGTTCCGCTCGGGTTTGCCATCGGCAATGCCAACGAGGTGCGCGAGTCGGTGGAGGTGCTCGCCGGCGGCGGGCCCGCCGACGTGGTTGAACTCACCGTGGCCCTGGCCGAGGAGATGCTCTCGCTCGCCGGAATCACCGGTGTCGATGTGGGCGCGGCTCTGAAGGATGGCCGAGCCATGGACAAATGGCGGGCCGTGATTCGCGCGCAGGGTGGCGACCCGGATGCCGCGTTGCCGGTCGCGCGCGAGACTCACGTTGTGCTCGCGGAGCGGAGCGGCGTGCTGGTGGAACAGCAGGCGCTGCCTTTTGGTATCGGTGCCTGGCGACTCGGTGCCGGGCGCGCCCGCAAGCAGGATCCGGTGCAGCATGCAGCCGGAATCGACCTGCACGCCAAGCCCGGCGACACCGTGGTGAAGGGCCAGCCGCTGTTCACGCTGAGCGCCGACGAGCCGGCCCGGTTCGCCCGTGCGCTCGAAGTCGTTGAGGGTGCCTGGCGCATCGGCGATGTGGGGGAGCCCGTGCAGGATGGCGGTCCGCTGATCGCGGAGCGGATCGGGAGTCGCTAGCAGCGAGGCCCGCCACAACGTGCGGGCTGCTCTCGACGCGATTCCCGGGCGCACATTCGTCTGGGTCATCGTGGGCGGCCATTTCGCAGTTCTCCTGGTTGAGTGGCCGTGGTTGTTACCCTGAGTAGGAGCGCCAACTCTGGAGTGCGCGCTCTCGCCGTCAATGCGGATTCGAGGTGCCAACTTCTGCCCCATGGTTCTCGTGAGGCGCCAACTTTTACCCCATGGCGAGCGTTGATGGGGCAAAAGGTGGCACCTCGGGTGTGCTGGGCCGTGGTCAGGGGGCAAAAGGTGGCACCTCGCGTGTGCTCGGCCGAGATTGACCTGTGGAGTGGCGCGCTTCCCCGGGCGACCCTGTGGAGTGGCGCCCGACCCATTGCACCCTGTGGATAACCGTCGGGTGGGTCACCGTTCGTGGCACTCTCAGGCCATGCACATCCAAACTCCTCTTCCTCCCGGCTTCGATTCCGGCGCGTTCACCTTTGGAGCGGCCCGGGCGGCAGGTGTCTCGGCCAAGCGCCTGCGGTCACGCGATGTAGAGCATCCGTTTTGGGGTGTGTGTGTTGCCGCTGGCACCGTTCACAACCTGAATGACCGCTGTCGGGCACTTCACAAACGGATGCCTGCGGGTGCCTTCTTCAGCCACGCCACAGCTGCCCGCCTGCACGGCATGCCCCTGCCGGCCGACCTGGAGGCCGACCCGCTTCTTCACGTATCGGTGATCGACCCGGATCTGACTCTGCGACTTGCCGGGGTCAACGGACATCGTGTGGCGACGTCCCCGGGAGTGCGCAGCGTGGCGGGGCTGCCGGTGCTCGAGCCGATTTCGGCGTGGTGCCAACTGGCATCCGTTCTGGAATTGAATGATTTGGTAGCGGCCGGAGATCACCTGCTGCGACCGGAGCTTGGACTGGCGACCGCCCCCGAGATTGCCGCGCGGGTGGTGCAGTATGCGGGGAATCGTGGCGCTCTGCGTCTGCGGGCGGCCGAGGCGATGATTCGGCCGCGGGTGGAATCCCGAAGGGAAACGTTCCTGCGTCTGTTCCTCGTCGTGTGCGGCTTTCCTGAACCCGAAACGAACCGGGACATTCCCCTGCCGCGCGGCAAACGACGCGTTCGCGGCGACCTGGTCTATTTTCGCTACAAAGTGCTCGTGGAGTACGACGGCGAGCAGCACCGCACTGATACGGCGCAATTCAACCGCGATGCCGAACGCCTGCATGACCTGCGCGAGGCCGGGTGGCTGGTCATCACCGTGCGCGAGGGCTCGACGAAGGAGTGGGTGCAGGGCGCCGTCGATGCTGCGCTCCGGTCGCGGGGGTGGCGCCCGTAGCCGGGCCGGCGGCCAAATGGTGCGGCAGCGATGTGCGGCGGGTGCCTAAGCTAGGGATATGCAAAAACGCACCCTCGGACGTACCGGCCGCACTGTTTCCGTGATCGGCCTGGGTACCTGGCAACTCGGAGCGGACTGGGGAGCGGTGTCCGACGCCGACGCGACCGGCGTGCTCGCCGCATCCGCTGATGCCGGTGTCACCTTCTTTGACACAGCGGATGTCTACGGCGACGGCCGCAGCGAGCGGCTGATTGGCCAATTTCTCGCCAATGAGGCCCTCGGCGCGGAAATCACGGTGGCCACCAAGATGGGCCGCCGAGTCGAACAGCTGGCCGAGAATTTCGTGCTCGCCAATTTTCGCGCCTGGACCGACCGCTCCCGCACGAACCTCGGCATGGACACTCTCGACCTGGTGCAGTTGCACTGCCCGCCGAGCGCTGTCTTCGACTCCGGCGAGGTCTACGACGCGCTCGACACCCTCGTCGACGAGGGCGTCATCGCCAATTACGGGGTGAGCGTGGAGACCTGCGACCAGGCCCTCGCCGCGATCAGCCACCCCGGCGTCGCCACGGTGCAGATCATCCTGAACGCTTTTCGCCTCAAGCCGCTCGACGAGGTGCTGCCGGCCGCACGCGCCGCCGGGGTGGGCGTCATCGCCCGGGTTCCGCTGGCCAGCGGGCTGCTGACCGGCAAATACACCGCCGACACGATCTTCGCCGAGAGTGACCACCGCAACTTCAACCGGGACGGCAGCCACTTCGACGTCGGTGAGACCTTCTCCGGCGTCGACTTCGAGGTCGGCCTGCAGGCCGCGACCGAGTTTGCCGCCCTCGCCCCGGTCGGCCTCACGCCGGCCCAGGCAGCCCTGGCCTGGGTAGCCCAGATCGACGGGGTGAGCGCCGTCATTCCGGGAGCCCGCTCGGTCGCCCAGGCGCAGGGAAACGCGACTGCCGGTGTAGCCGAACCGCTTGACCTCGCCTTCAACGAGGGCGTTCAGGACATCTATGACCGGCTCCTGCGGGAGCAGATCCACCCGCGCTGGTAAACCTGACGGGCCCCGGCCGAGGACTCCAAATCATCAGGATCTCGCCACTGTCGACAGCCGCGGACGTGCCGGCTTCGCGCCGATCGCGACTGCGGGCACGCAGCTCGCAAGCCTCGGAGTCACCTAGTTGGCTATCAGGATTATGGCCGCTGTCACCGCGAATGACGTGATTCGGCAGAGCCGCGGAAGTACCACAATCCGTGATGACCAAACCTTGCAATTCAATATGAACGGAGTACATTTTCCCGTACGGGTTTTGTTTCAATGCGTGTCTCGTTCGTCTTGAGCCCGTTGGCCAGACCGGGAACTCCGTCGCAGGTTCGATACCGGTTGAGGTATGGATTGGTCTCTGGAATCAGGGGATGCCGCCGCTAGGAAGACGCGACACGGAACGGCATCCTCCATCGGAACCTCGGAACCTCGGAACCTCGGAACCTCGGAACCTCGGAACCTCGGAATGAGGACAGGATCATGCTCAACAGAAAATATTTGGTTTTCGCGCCTATTCTGCTGGCTGCCGTACTGCCCGGCTTGATTATCGCAACGCCAGCGGCAGCTGTCGTATCCGTTTCTAGGGCGGAGGTCAGTGGTTCAGCTCTGCGGATCGAGGGGACCGCCATTGCCTCCCGCGACATCAGTGTGGATAACGTAGTGATGGGCCGCAGCGACAGTTCGGGTACGTTCCGCATCGAGCGCGACCCGTATGCAGCGCCCGCAGACTGCACGGTAGACATGCGGGACGGTTCAACGGCAGTGACCACCAGGACTCTGTCTGGGTGCGTCGTGACGCAGCCGCCGACGTCGGACACCACCGTTCCCAGCACGCCTACCAACTTCACCGCAGCACTCTCCGGCGCTACGGCCAATCTCGCCTGGACAGCCAGCAGCGACAATATCGGCGTGACCGGCTATCGCGTCACCCGAAACGGAACTCTGCTTGCGGGCGCTGTGACGGGTACATCCTTTTCCAACTCAGGCCTGACGGCAGGAACCTACATCTACACTGTGGCCGCTTTCGATGCTGCCGGGAATGCCTCCGGTGCAAGCAATAGTGCATCAGTGACCGTCTCGGCTCCGACGACGGACGCCACCGCTCCCAGTGTGCCCGCCAACTTGACGGCGACACTCTCCGGCACCAC
Source organism: Cryobacterium sp. TMS1-13-1 (assembly GCF_004403125.1). Lineage (NCBI taxonomy): Bacteria > Bacillati > Actinomycetota > Actinomycetes > Micrococcales > Microbacteriaceae > Cryobacterium > Cryobacterium sp. TMS1-13-1. Next base: position 57,949 of record NZ_SOGX01000007.1, read on the forward strand.
CGCGGATCTTGGCTGGACCGCCAGTACGGACAATGTGGGCGTCACCGGGTACAGGGTGACCCGCAACGGCGTCGTGATCACCACCGTGCTGAACACCTTCTATAACGACAGCGGCCGCAGCCCCGGTAGCTACACCTATTCGGTGGCTGCGGTGGACGGTGCGGGTAATGTTTCTGCGGCCAGCAACAGCGCATCAGTGACGGTGCCGGAACCGCCGGTCACGGATACCACCGCTCCCTCGATTCCAACGAATCTGGCGACTACTGTCGTCGGATCCACGGTCAGCCTGAGTTGGGGAGTCAGTACGGACGACACCCGGGTGACCGGTTACCGGGTCAACCGTAACGGCACCTTCCTGGGTACGACCGATTCGGCGAGCTTCATCGACTCCGGCCTCGCCGTTGGCACCTATACGTACACCGTGGCCGCTTTCGACGCCGCTGGGAATATGTCCGCCTCGTCCGACAGTGCTTCAGCTTCGGTGGCAGCCTCCGAGCAACTCGTCTTTCTCACTCCGGCACAGCTGCCCGATGCCACGGTGGGACAGGCGTATTTGGGTTATATCGTCTGCAGCGATCCACCCGGCCCCTCGACGTTCAGATTCAAACTTGCCTCCGGCAATGTTCCGGACGGAACACGCTTCTTTGGAAACACCCTGGAGAACAGGCCGGAGGCCAGAGTCACCGGCACACCGACGAGGGCCGGGACGTTCACCTTTACCGTGGAGGTCAAGGACAATACCGGCGCGACTGCACGCAGGACGTTCACGATCAGGGTCCTGCCCTTATAGCGTGCGGAGTCTGGCAGGTCCGGCTCGCGAGGGCGAGCCTGATTGTGACGATGGGCGTGCGGGCCTACGACCACCTCCTGCGGGACCGAGCTCGACCCGCGGCCGTTCAGTCGAAGTCGTCGGGGTCCGTGCCGGTGCGCTCGCCGGTTTCGAGCGCGGCGATAGCCGCGAGGTCGTCGTCGTCGAGCACAATGTCGAACACGTCGATATTGGCGCGAATGCGCTCCGGGGTGACCGACTTGGGAATGACGATGTTGCCGAGCGCGAGGTGCCAGGCGATCACGATCTGCGCGGCTGATTTGCCGTGCCGGGCGCCGATCGCATCGAGGATCGGGTTGCCGATTGCGCGCCCGCGGGCCAGAGGCGACCACGCTTCGGTACGGATGCCGTGGGCCGCGTCATACGCGCGAACCTCCGTTTGCGGCAGCCACGGGTGCAACTCCACCTGGTTGAGCACCGGCACGACGTCGGTTTCGGCCAGGAGCCGGTCGAGGTGGTGCGGGTGAAAATTCGAGACCCCGATCGAGCGGGCACGGCCGTCGGCGCGCAGGGCTTCGAGGGCGCGATAGGTTTCGACGTAGCGATTCTGCTGCGGTGCCGGCCAGTGGATCAGGTACAGATCGACGTAGTCCAGGCCCAGCTTGGCCAGGCTCTCGTCGAAGGCGTTCATCGTTTCGTCGTAGCCGTGGCGGTCATTCCACACCTTGGTCGTGACGAACACGTCCTCCCGGGGCACAGCGGAGCGCGCGAGCCCCTGCCCGACGCCGACCTCGTTCTCATAGAGTGCTGCGGTGTCGACGTGACGGTACCCGGCCTCGAGCGCGACCTGCACGGTGTCGGCGGCGATGGCATCCGCTACCTTGTACACCCCGAGACCGAGCTGGGGAATCACGTGGCCGTCATTGAGCGTGAGGGAAGTCATCCCTCAATGTTACGAGACCTGCACCTGGATGGGCTCGGTGTCGGGTATGGGGCTGATGTCGCGCCCGCGCAGGTCCGGGTGCCAGCGGCGGCCGAGCGCTGGGATGATGCAGCCGAGGGCCGCGAAACCGGCGGCGACGTAGATCGCCGACACCGGGCCGGAATGGTCGATCGAGAACCCGGCGATGGCGGAGCCCATGGCGGCGCCGATCAGCTGGCCGGTACCGACCCAGCCATAGGCTTCGGCGGTGTCGCTGAATTTCACGCTCGCCGAGACGATGCCGAAAAGAACAGCGAAGGCGGGCGCGATGCCGACCCCGGCCAGGAGCAGCGCGAGGGAGAGCCACCAAAAGGTGAGCCATAGGCTGGCCAGAATTAACCCGATGGTGACGATGAGCATACGGGTGGCGAGGGCCCAGGGGCCGATCGGAGCGTGTCCGAGTGCCAGGCCGCCGATGAGTGAGCCGATCGCGAAGATGCCGAGCACCCAGCCGGCGTCGGCGCTGCCGTGGCCGAACACCGCAACCACACCGGCTTCGACCGCGGCGCAGGCGGCGACGAGCGTGAACCCGACGACCGTACTGAGCAGCACCTCGGGTTTTTTGAGCACAACGCCGAGCTTGCGGCGGCTGCGCGGGATGCGCACCCGGCCTACCTCGGGCAGGGCGACGAACCAGATTCCGCCGGCGACCAGGAAGAATGCGGCGAGCAGGATGCCCGCGGTCGTCGATACCTGCAGCGCCACGAAGGTCGCGATCACCGGGCCGAGCACCCAGATGATCTCCTGTGCCGAGGCATCCAGCGAGAAGAGCGGGGTGAGCTGGCGGGAGTTGACGATTTTGGGGTAAATCGTGCGCACGGCCGGTTGAATCGGCGGGGTGGACAGGCCGGCGACGAATCCGATCAGCATGAGGTTCAGCACCGACAGCGAAATCAGCGCCATCACGATGATCGCCACCGCGCAAATGAACATGGTGGCGATGATCACCGGGCGCATGCCGAGTCGGCCCATCAGTCGGCTGGTGAGCGGCCCGGCGATGGCCTGACCGATGCTCATGGCACCGAGAACCAGTCCGGCCGCGCCGTAGGAATCAAAGATCCGCTCAATGTGAATGAGAAAAGCGAGGGAGAGCATTCCGAAGGGAAAACGGGCCGTCAACTGCGCAGCGATGAGGCGGGATACGCCGGGCGTGCGCAGAAGGGTCCAGTAGCTTTTCACGATTTCAGTCTACGGCGGGACCGATTGAAAACCGGGGCGGGCAGCTGACCGCGAAAATTGCGGTGCGAGACATGCTCCAGATAAGGCATGCCATACTAAGGCAATGCTTACCTTACCGAACGAGAGTGCGACCGCGGTCCTGGATCGTCCAGCCTATCGACCCTATCGGGCCACGGTAGTGGGCATCCGTTCTCTGAGTAAGCATTTCACGCGGGTGACCTTCTTCGGTGAGCAGTTTGACACCTTCAGTACCGCCGGGCTCGACCAGAGGGTCAAGATCGTGTTGCCGCTGCCCGGCCGTGGTCTGTCCGACATTGGTGCAAACGACGAGTCCACCATCGCAGACGGAAGCTGGTACGCCCGCTGGCGCGCGCTGCCCGACGCCGATCGCAACCCGTTTCGCACCTACACGGTTCGCGCTGTGCGCCCCGAACTGCGTGAAATCGACGTGGATTTCCTCACCCACAACGGTCACGGCCCGCTCGGCCCGGCCGCGCGCTGGCTGTACACCGCGTCGGTCGGCAGTGACGTGCTCATCATCGGGCCCGACGAGCGCAGCCCGGGCCGCGCCATCGGCCTCGACTGGCACCCGGCGCAGGCGACCGAATTGCTGCTGGCCGGCGACGAAACCGCAGCTCCAGCCATCTGCAGCATCCTCGAGAGTCTCCCGGCCGGCCGCCGCGCGCGCGCCTTCATCGAAGTGCCCACCGAAGCGGATGCCCTACCCCTCGACCTTCCCGCCGGTTGCGAAATCACCTGGCTGGCTCGCGACACCGCCCCGCACGGTGAGCGACTCGACGCCGCGGTGCGCGGCTGGGTGGCGAACAATCGTTCGCTCGTCAAGACAGCGGTCGCCGCCACCCCGCAGCCCTGGGCGGACATCGACGTGGACTGCGATCTGCTCTGGGAATCGCCCAACGATGAAGCCGGCACCGGTTTCTACGCCTGGCTCGCGGGTGAATCCTGCATGATCAAGCTGCTGCGCCGTTTTCTGGTGAGTGAAACCGGCATCGACCGAAAGCGCGTGGCCTTCATGGGCTACTGGCGGCTCGGCCGGTCCGAAGCTCAGTGACCCTGGTTCTGGCACGGCCGGAGCGAACCCGAACCCGAACCCGGCCGCGCCGCGTCGTCATCGGCTTCGCGCTCGCGCTCGCGCTGCTCGTTCTGACCATCGCCGCGTCGCTCATCGTCGGCACCCGGGAGATCGCCCTCGGCGCCGTGCTCGATGCGCTAATGAACCCCGATCGAACCCTGACCGACACTGCGCTGACTGACCGCACCGTCATCCTGGACCTGCGCGTGCCGCGCACGGTCGTCGGACTGCTCGCCGGCCTGGCCCTCGGCCTGGCCGGGGCCCTCATGCAGGGTGTCACCCGCAACCCGCTCGCCGACCCGGGTCTGCTCGGCGTCAACGCCGGCGCCTCCCTGGTCGTCGTCGCTGGCATCGGCTGGTTCGGCGTCACCACCGCGCTCGGCTACGTCTGGTTCGCCTTTATCGGCGCCGCGGTGGCCGCGACGATCGTCTATCTGATCGGCTCGCTCGGCCGTGAAGGCGCCACCCCGGTCAAGCTGGCTCTCGCCGGAACCGCGCTGACAGCGGCGTTCACCTCGCTCATCACCATCGTGCTGCTGGCCGACTCGGAGGCCTTCGATCGCTATCGGTTCTGGGCCGCTGGCTCCCTCGTCGCGCGTGGCCTCGACGCCGCCCTGCCGCTGGCCCCGTTCATTCTGGTCGGCGCGATTCTCGCCATCGTGGCCGCACGTATGCTCAACGCCCTCGCCCTCGGGGACGATCTCGCCCGTGGTCTCGGCCAAAATCTGGTGACCGCTCGCATCGTCTGCGCCGTCGCGATCGTGCTGCTGTGCGGCTCGGCGACCGCGATGGCCGGCCCGATTGTGTTCGTCGGACTCGCCGTGCCGCACGTGGCACGCTGGATCACCGGCCCGGACTACCGCCTCATTATCGCGTTCTCCGCGCTGCTCGGCCCCACCCTGCTCGTCGCGGCGGATGTGCTGGGCCGCATCATCGCCCAGCCCGGCGAAATCGAGGCCGGCCTCGTCGTCGCCTTCCTCGGCGCGCCGGTACTCATTGCGCTCGTGCGCCGAGTGAAACTGGCCGGCCTGTGATGGCCCTGACGACAGCATCCGTTTTGGCAGCGTCCGTTAAGGCAGTGGATGCCGCACCGCTGGCCCACACGCGCGCGCAGCTCCGCAGACGCGAGCGCCGGATCGTGCTCGGACTGCTCGGTGCCCTCGTCATCGTCGGCGCCTTCAGCCTCGCGATCGGAGCGTATTCGCTCAGCGTGCCCGACCTGCTGCGCACGCTCACCGGGCAGGGAACGCAGAGCGAGAACTTCATCGTGCTGTCGCTGCGTCTGCCGCGGCTGACCCTCGCCGTGCTCGTCGGCGTGGCGTTCGCAATCTCGGGCGCACTGTTCCAGACCGTGCTGCGCAATCCGCTCGCGAGCCCCGACATCATCGGAGTGACCGGGGGAGCGAGCGCTGCCGCAGTGTTCGGCATGCTCATTCTCGGCTTCGGTGCCGTCGCCACCTCGCTCGCGGCGTTTGCCGGGGCCATTATCGTCGCCTGCGCTATCTATCTGCTGGCCTGGCGCGGCGGAGTCGTCGGCTACCGCTTTGTGCTGATCGGTGTCGGGGTCGCGTTCATGGTGCAGGGACTGCTCGGCTATCTGCTCTCCCGCGCCGACCTGAACGACGCGCAGGGCGCCCTGCTCTGGCTGGTCGGCAGTGTGAGCGGCGCCCGCTGGCAGGATATTTCGGTCGTCGCCGTGGTGCTGCTCATGCTGCTGCCCATCATTCGGGTGCTGAGCGGCCGCCTGCGCGCCCTGCAGCTTGGTGACGATCTTGCGACGAGCCTCGGCGTTGGCGCCGAACGCACCCGACTCGTGCTGCTCGTGATCGCGGTCGCCCTCGCCGCGACGGCGACAGCGGCGGTCGGCCCGCTCGCCTTTGTGGCGTTCGTCGCGGCGCCGATCGCCCGTCGCATCGTCGGCTCCGGTGGGCTCGCCCTGATTTCGGCCGCCTTGATCGGAGCGCTGATCACCACGGCCGCCGACTTCGCCGCCCAACACCTGCTGCCGGGGCAGCTCGAACTGCCGGCCGGAATCATCACGGGCGCGATCGGCGCCCCCTACCTGCTCTGGCTGCTCGCCACCAGCAATAAAACCGGAAAGGGCGCCTGATGACCCAGCTCCTGCGTGCCGAGGGCGTCAGCCTCGGCTACGACCAGACCCGCATCATCGACAACCTCGACCTCGAGGTGATTCCCGGCGCGATCACCGTCGTCGTCGGGGCCAACGCCTCCGGCAAATCCACGCTACTCAAGGGCCTCGCCAGGCTGCTGAAACCGGATGTCGGCCAGGTTACCCTGAATGGTCGCAACATCGCCGCACTCCCCGGCAAGAAGGTCGCGACCGTCGTGGGCCTGCTGCCCCAGCAGCCGGTCGCCCCGGACGGCATCACCGTGGCCGACCTCGTCGGGCGTGGACGCTACCCGCACCAGGGCTGGTTTCGGCAGTGGTCAAGCACCGACGGAGAGACCGTCGCCGCGGCCATGGCCGCCACCAACACCGACCAGCTCGCCTCCCGCCGCCTCGAGGACCTCTCCGGCGGCCAGCGCCAGCGCGTCTGGATTGCCATGGCGCTTGCGCAGGATCCCGAGATTCTGCTGCTCGACGAACCGACCACCTTTCTCGATGTCACCCACCAGATCGAGGTGCTCGACCTGCTGCTCGAACGCAATCGTGAGCGCGGTACGACCGTCGTGATGGTGCTGCACGACCTCAACCTGGCCGCTCGTTATGCCGATCGCCTTGTCGTTATGCGGGCTGGACGCATCGTCGCCAATGGCGCGCCGGCCGAGACGCTCACGGCCGAGATCGTGCGCGAGGCCTTCGACCTCGAGGCGCTCATCAGACCCGACCCGGTCTGCGGCTCGCCCATGGTCATACCGATCGGTCGGTTCCACGGCCGGGCGCCGGCTTCGGGGTCGGACAGCGCTGTCCCCAGCGCTGCGCCTGCTGCCCCTCCGACAGCGGTCCCAGAGGCTGCGCCCGAATCCCGACAAATCGAAAGCGTATCTATTTAGGGTAGGCTACCCTTATCGTGCAGGGCGAGAATGTCGCCCGCGACCGACGAACTGGAGATTTTCGTGTCCCGACGCCTCACCGTCACACTGGCTGCCGCCGCCAGCATCCTCGCTCTGACCCTGAGCGGTTGCACGGCTGCCGCGGATGACGCGACCGGCCCTGCCTTGGACGCCGCGGCATCCGGCAGCTTTCCCGTCACCATCGAGCACGCGTTCGGCGAAACCACGATCGACGAGCAGCCGACCCGCGTCGTGACCTGGGGCTGGGGCAGCGCCGACGACGCGATCGCGCTCGGCGTGACTCCGGTGGCGATGCCGTTCCAAAGCTACGCCGGCGACGAAAACGGCGTGCTGCCGTGGATCAACGAGGCGCTCGAAGGCGAAGAGATGCCCGTCATCCTGCCCGACACCCAGGAGCCGCCCTACGAAGACATCGCCGCGGCCGCGCCCGACGTGATCCTCGCCGCGTACTCCGGCATCACCGAGCAGGAATACGACCTGCTCAGCGAGATCGCCCCGGTCGTCGCCTACCCGGGCGACGCCTGGGCCACCCCGTGGCGCGAACTGATCGAAATCACCGGAACCGCGCTCGGCAAGACCGACGAGACCGACAAATTGCTCGCATCGATCGACACCGAAATCGCCGATCAGGCCGCCGCGCACCCCGAATTCGCCGGCAAGACCATCGCCCTCACAAGCGACAGCGCCGGAACCTTCTACATCTATAAGAAGGAAGACCCGCGCGTCGACTTCACACTCGACCTCGGCTTCGTCAGCGCTCCCGCCGTCGACGACCTCGCGACCGACGAGGCGAGCTTCTACTACACGCTCAGCTACGAGCAGCTCGACCAGCTCGACAGCGACCTGCTGGTCAACTTCGGCTCCACCCAGGAAGAGTCCGACGCGTTCCTGAACGCGAGCTACGCCCAGGCCATGCAGCAGGTGCAGGCCGGCACGGTCGCAAGCCCGGTCGGAGCGGCCTTCATCTCGTCCGTTTCCCCGCCCACCGGACTCTCGCTGAGCTGGGGACTCGACGACTACGTCGCCCTGCTTTCCGCCGCTATTCAGTAACTTTTCTCAGAACGGATGCAGCGTAAGCCAGCAGGCGCCGCGGCATCCGTTTTCGGCGTGCCGGCATTAGTAGGACGCATGGGGTCAGTGTGCGCCGTGAAATTTACCATGGAGAGATGAGCAGTACCGGGCACCTCGCGGCACCGATGCCGTCGGCGGACGAACCGCTGCGCGAAGACGTGCTCGCGAGCGTCGCCGACCTTGTGGGTAATACCCCGTTGGTTGAGCTGCGGGTGCTCGCCGCCGGGCTGCCGGCCCGGGTGCTGGTCAAGCTCGAAGGACGCAACCCCGGTGGTTCGGCCAAGGACCGGGTCGCGTTCAACATCATCCGTCAGGCCGAAGCCAGCGGCGCGCTCGCCCCCGGGCGCGACGATCGTCGACCTCGCACCCGGCGAAGCCCTCGCCTGCCTCAGCAGCAACGCCCACAGCGTTGAGGTCAGAGCGCTCGAGCTGGACCGGCTCGACCGGCTCTCGAATGCGGCCGATCGGGTCGTCGCGCTCTTGCTTGAGATTCTCGCTATCGAGGCGCTGCACGCCGCACAGCTGCACGCCGCACAGCTGCAGGGCCCGGCGGGCCGGTCAACCACCGGGCTGGTGCCCGCTCTGCACAATCTTGGCGCAAAACCTGCCCTTCACCGAGGTCGTCGACCAGACCGTGCAGCTGCTCGAAGCCGCCGAATCGGCTGCCTCGTACATATATTCCGTATTCAGCATGTACTAGCTGAACTGCTCGTCGACGACGGCGAGCTGCTTGCGAAACTCCAAATACCCGATCGATTCCCAATCGTCGTCAAGGTCGAACTGCGGCTCATACTTGAGCGCGAGGTACAGCGCCACCGCTTCGGGTTGTCGTGCTCCCGTGGTCAGCACAATAGAGCGGATGCCCCGCCGCTTTGCTTCGGCCTCCAGTTCGGCCATCACCTGGCGGGCAAATCCACGGCGGCGATGCGCGGAGTGCGTCCAGACTCTTTTTACCTCGACGGAATCGTCCTCGCCCCGCATGAACGCCCCACCGGCGACTGCTTGTCCGTTCTCGACGAGCAGCAGAAAGGTGCCGCCATCGATCGGCTGAAAGCGCCGGGCCGGATACCGGCTGAGCTCGACCGACGAGGGAATCCCGTCGTTCAGGCCGTAGCGCTCGTCATACTCCCGCGAGAGTTCGGCCACCAGCGGCGCCGCGAGCGGGTCGGTCGGTGAGGTGTACAGGATGTTCGGTCTCAGGTTAGGCACCTTTTGACGATAGATCCGCAGCATCCGCTGGTCAAAACCGCTTGAATGCCAGGGGCTCGAAAACAGTCGGCTGCGGTTGCACTAGGCTCGTTAGGTCTACTCGCGTGTGGGTTCACCGTTGAATCCGCGCATTTTCGACCAAATCAAGAAGGAAGTGCCATGCGCGCACGTTACATTGTTCCGATTTTCGCCGCCGCCGCCGTTCTGCTGCTCACCGGCTGTGTCGACAACTCGAATCCGGCCGCCACGACGCCCACCGACGCCGGTACCACCATCGAAGCGGATGCTGCAGCCGTCGCGCTGCTCCCCGAAGACATCAAGAGCGCGGGCGTGCTCGTTATCGGAACCGACGCGGCGTACCCGCCGAACGAGTTCAAGGATGATGCCGGCGCACCGATCGGCTGGGGCATTGAACTCGCCGCCGGCATCGCCGCCAAGCTCGGCCTTACCGCCGAGTACCAGATTGCGTCCTTCGACAACATCATTCCGAGCATCACCGGCGGCACCGTCGACATCGGCGAATCGTCGTTCACCGATAATCTTGAGCGCGAGAAGCAGGTTGACTTCGTCAACTATTACAACGCCGGAATTCTCTGGGCCGCGCCGACCGGATCTACCGTCGACCCCGACAATGCCTGCGGCCTGACCGTCGCCGTGCAGGACAACACGGTTCAAGACACCGATGAGCTGCCCGCCAAGAGCGCGGCCTGCGTCGCGGCCGGTTTGGAGAAGATCGAGGTTCTGCCTTACGGTTCGCAGGACGAGGCGACCAACGCGGTTGTTCTCGGCAAGGCTGACGCCCTCAGCGCCGATTCCCCGGTCACGCTGTATGCCATCTCCAAGACCGACGGCAAGTTGGCGCCCGCCGGCGAAAGCTTCGACACTGCGCCGTACGGCATCACGGTCGACAAGGGTTCCGAACTAACCAAGGCCGTGCAGGCTGCCCTGCAGTCGATGGTCGATGACGGTTCCTACGGCGAGATCCTCGACGCCTGGGGTGTCACCGACGGTGGCATCGACACCATCACCATCAACGCCGCATCCAACGGCTAGAGAATAAGCGACCCGCATCATGACGAACACGGCCGCGACCGGCGGCGAGACGGAGCCCGGAATCAAGGCGATTCGCCTGCGCCACCCGTGGCGCAACACCTTCGCGGTCGTGTTACTGCTCATTGTTGCTCTGTTCATCGCGGATGCGGCGATGCGCCCGGCCTACGACTGGCCGGCGGTCGGCAAGTACCTGTTCGACCAGCGCATCTCGCAGGCGGCGTTCGTCACCCTGCAGCTCACGGTGTATTCGATGGTCATCGCGATTATTCTCGGCGTGACCCTGGCGATCATGCGGCTCTCGCCGAACCCGGTGGTCAACAGCATCGCCTGGGTGTACCTCTGGGTGTTCCGCGGCACCCCTGTTTATGTTCAGTTGGTGTTCTGGGGCCTGATCGGCACGATTTACCAGTCCATCGACATCGGGCTGCCGTTCACGGAACCGTGGGCGTCCTTCCCGACCCGCGTCGCGCTGAGCGCGTTCATTCTCGCGATCGTCGGACTGGCGCTCAACGAGGCCGCCTACATGGCGGAGATTGTGCGCGCCGGGCTGCTCTCCGTGGACAGCGGGCAGGAAGAGGCAGCGACCGCGCTCGGCATGAGCTGGTTCCAGACGATGGTGCGCGTCGTCGTGCCGCAGTCGATGCGGGTGATCATTCCGCCGGCCGGCAACGAGGTCATCTCGATGCTCAAGACCACCTCGCTCGTGACCGCGATTCCGTTCACCCTCGAGCTGTACACGCGCTCCCGCGACATCGCTGCCGTGACTTTCGACACCGTGCCGATGCTCATCGTCGCGTCGATCTGGTATCTGTTCTTTACCTCCATTCTCATGGTCGGCCAATATTTTCTCGAGAAGCGGTTCGCCCGCGGCATCGGTGATCGACGTCCCGATAAGAAAGCGGATGACGCGACCGCCGCCATGACGGGCGCCACCCCGGTCATCGGCAGTGGCCAACCCACGGTGGTGCTGCCGCCTACCGACCCGAACCAGGGAGAACGATGATGCTCGCCGCTATTGAGCCCCCCATGGTGGTCGCTGACCGCGTTTCGAAAAGCTTCGGCTCCAACGAGGTGCTCAAGAGCATCTCGCTCGAGGTTAAGCGAGGCGAGGTCATGTGCCTGGTCGGGCCGAGCGGATCCGGCAAGTCCACCTTCCTGCGCTGCATCAACCATCTCGAGGTCGTCTCCGCCGGCCGCCTCAGCGTCGACGGTGAGCTCATCGGCTACCGCGAGGCCAACCACAAGCTCTACGAGATGCGCCCCAAGGAGGCCGCTCGGCAGCGCCGGGATATCGGCATGGTGTTCCAGCGCTTCAACCTGTTTCCGCACATGACCGCGCTGCAAAACGTGATGGAAGCGCCGATCCGGGTCAAGGGCCTGTCCAGGGCCGGGGTCGAGGCCAACGCCCGCGCCCTGCTGGCTCGGGTAGGGCTTGCCGAACGCGCCGACTACTACCCCGCGCACCTCTCCGGCGGCCAGCAGCAGCGGGTCGCGATCGCCCGCGCCCTGGCGATGGAGCCCAAGCTCATGCTGTTCGACGAGCCGACCAGCGCGCTCGACCCGGAGCTCGTCGGTGAGGTGCTCGACGTCATGCAGGGCCTGGCCCGCGATGGCATGACCATGATCGTGGTCACCCACGAGATGGGCTTCGCCCGCGAGGTCGCCGACTCGCTCGTCTTCATGGACGGCGGAGTCGTCGTCGAGAGCGGTATCCCCACCGAGGTGCTAGCAAACCCCCAGCACCACCGCACCCAGGCCTTCCTCTCCAAGGTCCTCTAGCCCCCGCTCTCTCCTTTCCGGGCCCGGAAACCGGGCCCATGATGGATCATGGGCCTGGTTCCGTAAGGTGGGCCCAAGCGGCCGAAAGTTACCGGTGCGTGCACTCCGATAGTCAAACGCGTGGGGCCGGACAGTGCCGCCACCCGTCGGCTTCGCTTCCATTGCCTCCCGGGCCCGGGCCCGGGCCCGGAAACCGGGCCCATGATGGATCATGGGCCTGGTTCCGTAAGGTGGGCCCGGGCAGCAGAATACGGCCGTAGCGGCAAACTACCCGGCGAGCACCTTTTGAATGCGCTGCAGCGACACGGATTCGGCGGCCTTGAGTTCCTGCGCGAACAGGCTGATGCGCAGCTCCTCGATCATCCAGCGGGCGCGCAGGACCGGCGCCGAGGCATCCGCTCTGAGCGGCATCGTGCCGCCGGCGTTCTCGAACCGCGTGGTCGCGGCCTGGGTCTCGTTCATCCAGACCCGGTCGCGACTGGGGTTGTCGACCAGTTTCGGCACCCGGGCGCTGATGCCGCTGAGGTAGCGCGGCAGGTGTCGCAGCTGGGCCAGGCCGGTCTCGCTGACGAATCCCGGGTAGACCAGCGCCGTCAGCTGTTGGCGGGCATCGCTGATTCCGGGCAGCAAGGCCATGCTGGTCGCGGCCTTGAGCGCCTTGTCGGCCAGCCGATGAGCGGTCAAAATACGGGCAACCAAGCCGACCGTTTCGAACATGGAGTCCATCACGACTCCCGACACCCGGTCGCGAATGGTGTCGAACTCGGCCTTCATGAACACCTGCCCGTCGGGCCGCACCCGAAACAGCACGTCGTCGACCGCGGCGGCGAGGCAATCCTCGAACAGGGCTTGCGTGCTCTTATACGGGCTGGTCGCGAGCGAAAGCTTCTCGGCGGCGGTCAGGTGTTGCTGCACATACGCGGCCGGCGACGGCGTCGCTAGCAGCAGCAGCCGGCGCACCCCGCGGGGCAGCGCGCGCGCCTGCTCCAGCTCGGTGCTCATCATGCGAATAGAAACGGATGCCCCATCATCGACCAGCGTCGGATACCCACGAATCGTGTTGTCACCCTGCAACGCGTCGAGAAAGCGCGGGAGCTCGCCGAGGTCCCAGGTGGTGATGCCGCCGCGCTCGATCGCGTTGCTGGGAGCCGCGGCGCTCGTCGCCTTCGCGACGCTCTCCCGAACGCGGGTACCGAGCCGCCGTTGCAGATCTGCGAGGTCCTTGTCGGCGGCGACCGTGCGCCCGCGTTCGTCGGTGACGACAAAGGTCATGCGCAGGTGCGACGGAACCCGGCCCAGCTCGAAGTCGCGCGCGGAAACCGGCACATAGGTGAGCTTCTGAACCAGCGCCGCGAGCGTCTCGGCGAACGAGCCTTGCGGCACCGGCGTCGGCAGCGCCTCCACGATTCCGGGCTCGCTCGGCAGCTCGACGAGCAGCCGAGCTGCCCAGTCGGCGGCGGGCACGACATTGCGCCGGATGCTTTTCGGCAGCGACTTGATCATGGCGGTCACGAGCTCGGCGCGCAGGCCGGGCACCTGCCAGTCGAAACCGTTCGGCGAGAGGCGGGCGAGCAGCGCGAGCGGAATGCGCACTGTCACGCCGTCGTCTTCTTCGCCGGGTTCGAAGCGGTAGCCGAGGGTCAGGCGCTGGTCGCCCTGCTGCCAGCTTGGCGGAAAGAGTCCCTCATCGATCTCGGGGGAGTCCTCGGCGACGAGCGCGTCGACGGTCATGGTCAGGAGGTCGGGGGTATCGAACCGAGCAGTGCGCCACCAGCCCTCGAAGCTCTTGGTTGACGACACGTCGGCCGGAATGCGACGCTGATAGAAGTCGAACACCGCTTCGTCATCAAAGAGGATGTCCCGGCGCCGGGTGCGCTCCTCCAGCTCGGCCAGTTCCTCCCGCAGCCGCGCATTGGCCCGTTCGAACGCCCACATGCCGGGGTCGCGCGTCTGGCCGGGACGTCCGCCGCGGCTGGCGCTCGAGCCAACGGCGGGTGCGCGGCCAGCGCCGCGCCCACCGCTGGCGTCGCCGCCGTCGGTTGAGATGGTGACGCGTTCGTTGCGGGATGGTCCGCGGGAGCCGCGATCCGCTTCCTTCTCGGCCGAAGCAGACTGCGGTCCAGACGCGCGGTCCCACTCGCCCTCGACCAGGGCGTGCCGAATGAACAACTCGCGGGCATACGCCGGGTCGATCCGGGAGAACTGCACCCGGCGGCGGGCCACGATCGGCACGCCGTACAGGGTGACCCGTTCGTAGACCACGGCGGCGCCCTGCTTCATCTCCCAGTGCGGTTCGGAGTAGCTGCGCTTGCACAGGTTGCCGGCGAGCGGTTCGGCCCAGGCCGGGTCGACGACCGCGTTCATGCGGGCGAACAACCGGCTGGTTTCGACCAGTTCGGCGCTCATCACCGCGTTCGGCTGCTTCTTGGCCAGGGTTGAGCCGGGAAACAGCACGAAGCGCTGCTGTCTGGCGCCGACATAGTCCTTCTTGGCGACATCCTTCAGCCCGATGTGCGAGAGCAGCCCGGCCAGCAACGACCGGTGCACGCCGTCGGGGTTGGCGCTCGGTTCACCGAGTTGCAGCCCGAGCGGCTTGGCGAGCTGGCGCAACTGGCGCAAGACGTCTTGCCATTCGCGCACCCGCAGGTAGTTCAGGTACTCGTTCTTGCACAGTCGACGGAAGGCGCTCGAGCCGAGTTCGGACTGTTGCTTCTCAAGGTAGTTCCAAAGGTTGAGCAGGCTGAGAAAGTCGCTCGTCGGGTCGGCGAACCGAGCGTGAAACTGGTCGGCTTGCGCGCGCCGTTCGAGCGGGCGCTCCCGCGGATCCTGAATGGTCAGCCCGGCGACGATCGCCATGACTTCCCTACTGGTGCCCTGCGTTTTCGACTCGATCACCATGCGGCCAAAGCGCGGGTCGATCGGTAGCTGCGCGAGCTGCTGGCCGATGCGGGTCAGGCGCGGGGTGGCCGGGCCGGCAGCGGCGGGGGCGGCATCCGTTTCAACCGGGCGGCGACCGCTCTTGGTGCGGCCGGTACCCTCCGCCTCGATGGCGCCGAGTTCGGCGAGCAGGTCGAGGCCGTCCTTGATATTGCGGCTGTCCGGCGGCGTGAGAAACGGGAACGACGCGATGTCGCCGAGGCCGAGCGAGATCATCTGCAGAATGACCGCGGCGAGGTTAGTGCGCAGAATCTCCGGCTCGGTATATTCCGGGCGGCGCATATAGTCTTCTTCGGAATATAACCGAATCGCAATACCGTCGCTGGTGCGGCCGCTGCGGCCGCTGCGCTGGTTGCCAGAGGCCTGCGAGATCGCTTCGATCGGCAACCGCTGCACCTTGGACCGCACGCTGTACCGGCTGATCCGCGCCGTTCCGGCGTCGATGACATAACGGATGCCCGGCACCGTCAGACTGGTCTCGGCCACGTTGGTCGCGAGCACGATGCGCCGCTTGACCCCGGCCACCGTCGACGGCTGGAACACCCGGTGCTGGTCGGCCGACGACAGCCGGCCATAGAGCGGCAGAACCTCGGTGGGGTTGCGGCTAGCCGAGGAGGCGTACTTGCCCTGCAGGGCATCGGCGGCGTCGCGAATCTCGGTCTCGCCGGAGAGAAACACGAGCACGTCGCCGTTGGATTCCCGTTCGAGCTCGTCGAGAGCCGTGGTGATGCCCTCGATGTAGTCGCGGTCGACCGGGGGAGCGGCATCCGTCGTGTCGTCATCGTCGTCGATGCCGGGCTCGGCCACGAGCGGGCGGTAGCGAATCTCCACCGGAAAGGTGCGCCCTGACACCTCGACGACGGGCGCCGGGGTACCGTCGGCGGCCGCGAAATGCTTTGCGAAACTGGCCGGGTCGATGGTGGCCGAGGTGATGATGAGCTTGAGATCGGGGCGCTTGGGCAGGAGCTGCCGCAAATACCCGAGCAGAAAGTCAATGTTGAGGCTGCGCTCGTGCGCCTCGTCGATGATGATCGTGTCGTACTTGCGCAGCATCCGGTCGCGGTGAATCTCATTCAAGAGGATGCCGTCGGTCATCAACTTGATGCGGGTATCCGCGCCGACCTTGTCGGTGAACCGCACCTGGTAGCCGACGAGCTGCCCGACCTCCTGGCCGAGCTCCTCGGCGATACGTTCGGCGATGGTGCGCGCGGCGAGCCGGCGCGGTTGGGTGTGGCCGATGTTCTTGCGGCCGAGTTCGAGGCAGATCTTGGGCAGCTGGGTGGTCTTGCCCGACCCGGTCGATCCGGCGACGATCACGACCTGGTTGTCGCGAATCGCGCGGGCGATGTCTTCCCGGCGCTGGCTGACCGGCAGTTCGGGTGGGAAGGTGATATTGAGCGTTTCCATGAAGTATCAATATTACTTCGCCCCCACCCGCGACGTGAAAGCGCCCGTGCTGGCCAGCGCGGGCGCTTTCGCGGTCAGTGAACATTGGGGGTTGGGAGAGAGTGTCGAGGAGCCCTGCTTATAGGCTGGGGCGATGACGAAATCTGTACCCACCATCACCCTCAACGACGGCCACACGATTCCTCAGCTCGGTTTCGGCGTGTTCAAGGTCGAACCAGACGAAACTACCCGCATTGTGGCCGACGCGCTCTCGGTCGGGTACCGCCACATCGACACCGCCGCGATATACGGTAACGAGGAAGGTGTGGGCAAGGCGCTCGCAGCCTCGAGCATCGCCCGCTCCGAACTCTTCATCACCACCAAGCTCTGGAACGACCGTCAGGGTACCCAATCAGCCTTTGACGCGTTCGAGGAGAGCCTCGAGAAGCTCGGCCTCGACTACGTCGACCTGTACCTCATCCACTGGCCGGCTCCGGCCAACGACAAGTTCGTCGAGAGCTGGAGGGCCCTCGAAAAGATTCAGGAGTCGGGCCGCGCCCGTTCCATCGGCGTGTCGAACTTTCTGGTGCCGCACCTCGACCGGCTGTTGCACGAGACCAGCATCGTGCCCGCCGTCAACCAGATCGAGCTGCACCCGGCACACCAGCAGCTGGAGGTCACCGCTTTCGCTCGCGAAAACGGCATCAATATTGAAGCCTGGGGCCCGCTCGGCCAGGGCAAGTACCCCCTGTTCGACGAGCAGGTGATCGCGGATGCTGCCGACGCGCACGGCAAGTCGCCAGCGCAGGTCGTCATTCGCTGGCACCTGCAGATCGGCAACATCCTGTTCCCCAAGTCGAACCGCCTCGCGCGCATGACGGAGAACTTCGACGTGTTCGACTTCGAACTGACCCACACTGAGGTGACCATGATCTCCGCGCTCGAGCGCGCCGGCCGAGTCTCGGCTCACCCCAACGAGGTGAACTAGCCAGGTCGCGGGAGCGCGGCGGGTTGGCCCGCGACTCGGCTCACCGTAACGAGGTGAACTAGCCCCCAGTATCCGTTTGAAGGCAGTGCCCCAGCGTGACCGTTGGCCTGCCGGGGAACTGCTGCGTCACCGGCCAGATTCCGCCGGTCAGCGGCGTACATTGGGATGTGCTGCGTTTTCCCCGCGCCGGTGCGCGAGTGCGTGCCGTTTGGCAGAAAAGATCCCATGAATCCTATTGAATGGCTATTCGACGCGCAGCTGCAGCTTGGCACCCAGACCATTCTCTGGCGCGAGGTCATCGGCAACGCCTTCGGAATTGCGAGCGCCGTCGGGGGCATGCGCCGCAAGATCTGGGCCTGGCCGGTCGGGATCGTCGGCAACGTGCTGTTGTTCACAGTGTTCCTCGGCGCCGTGTTCGGGACGCCGAACCCGGTCAACCTGCTTGGGCAGGCCGGCCGTCAGATCATGTTCATCGTCGTGTCGATCTTCGGTTGGGTGCAGTGGCAGCGCAGCCGCAATTCCGCCGTGCACGTTGCCGTCGCGCCGCACTGGGCTGGCAACCGCACCCGCATTCTGCTCGCCGCTGGGCTGATCGCCGGCACCCTCGTGCTCACCCCGATTTTTCGTGCGCTCGGCTCGTTCGAACCGGTCTGGGCGGATGCCTGGATCTTCACCGGTTCGCTGCTCGCGACCTACGGTATGGCCAAGGGATGGACCGAGTTCTGGCTGATCTGGGTGGCCGTCGACGTAGTCGGGGTGCCGCTGCTGATCAGCGCCGGCTACTACGCCTCCGCCGTGCTGTATCTGTTCTACGGGGCGTTCACCATCATCGGGTTCATCGTCTGGGTGCGGGTACAACGCCGCCGGAGTGCACTGGTCGGCGTCGTTTAGGCCCGGCTCGCTCGAATTGGCCAAGCGGGAGGAGAATGGAACATGCCCAATCACCTCGCCGACGCCATCAGCCCCTACCTCCGCAGTCACGCTGACAACCCGGTGGAGTGGTTCGGCTGGGGCGAGCAGGCCTTCGCCGAAGCGCGCGAGCGGGACGTGCCGGTGCTCGTCTCGATCGGCTATTCCACCTGCCATTGGTGTCATGTCATGGCCAGGGAGAGCTTCAGCGACCCGGCCATCGCGGAGTACCTCAACGCCCACTTTGTGAGCATCAAGGTCGACCGTGAGGAGCACCCCGACGTCGACGCGAGCTACCTGGCCGCGGCAAGCGCGTTTATCGACGGGCTCGGCTGGCCGCTCAACGTGTTCGTCACGCCCGAGGGCCGGGCCTTTCATGCCGGAACCTACTTTCCGCCGGTCGGGCAGCCGGGGCATCCGTCATTTCGCGACGTACTGACCGCGGTGACGGATGCTTGGCTCACGCGCCGCGCGGACCTGACGGCGGGCGCGGCTCGGGTCGCAGAGATGCTCGCCGAGTCGGCGCGTGACCTGGCCGCGGGAGTCGGCTCCGCGTCCGGCGGTGGGCTCGGTGCTGGACCCGATGCCGACCGGCTCGACCAGGCGGTGGCTGAACTGGTCGCCTACGAGGACGCCTCGTTCGGCGGCTTCGGCGGCGCGCCGAAGTTTCCGGTGGCGCCGGCACTCTCCTTTCTGCTCGGGCACGGTGGGCTCGACGGCCCAGGCCCCGAGCTCGCCCTGCGTACGCTCAAACTCATGGGAGCGTCACCCCTGCGGGACCCGATCGAGGGCGGCTTCTTTCGGTACGCCGTCAACCGCGATTGGAGCGATCCGCACTACGAACGCATGCTCTACGACAACGCCCAACTGCTCGGCCTCTACACCCGCGCCTGGATGCTCACCGAAGCGCCGTGGGCACGCCACGTCGCCGAGGGAATCGCACGCTTTCTCTGCGACGTGATGCAGCTGCCGAGCGGCGGTTTCGCGAGTGCCCAGGATTCGGAGAGCACAGTCGACGGCCAGCGCGTCGAGGGCGGCTACTACGCCCTCGAAGCGAGCGACCGCCTCCGGCAGACCCCGCCAGCCCGCGACGAGAAGGTACTCACCGGCTGGAACGGCCTCGCCATCCAAGCACTGGCCCGAGCCGGCTTCGCCTTCGACCAGCCCGACCTGATCGCCGCCGCCCGCCGCGCGGCCGACTATCTGCGCGTGCACCACGAGCGCGCTGATGGCACGCTGGTACGCGCCTCCGTCAGCGGATCTACCTCCGGCGAACGTTCCTCGGATGCGAAGGCCACGCTGGAGGACTACGGCATGTACTCACGGGGACTCCTTGAACTTGCTCTCGTCACCGGTGACGTCACATACGCCACCCAGGCTCGTCACCTGCTCGACAGAACGCTAGCGGACACCACCGACGCTGCTGATCGGGCCAGCGCAGTGACCGACCCCGGTGTCAGCACGACGGCATCGAGCCCCGCTTTTCGCCCGCCGCACGGCTCGGATACCGTACTCACCGCGCAGGGCCTGGTCAGCGCCATTGACCCGTCGGAGGGCGCCTACCCCTCCGGACTATCCGCCACGGTCGACGCGGCCGTACTACTCCACCAGCTCACCGGCGACGACCGCTACCGCCGAGCCGCGGCGGCCGGACTCAGCCTGGTCGCCACCCTCGCTCCGCAGCGTCCGCTCGCCTTCGGCGCCGCGCTGCGCCTCTTCGACGAGCTCAACGCCCCGATCCAGCAGCTCGTCATCGTCTCGCCAGACGGGCCAGACGGGCCAGACGAGCCAGACGGAGTCCACGCCGACCCCACCAACCCCGACCCCACCAACCCCGACCCCACCAACCCTGACCCCACCGCCCACGGCGCCACCGGCCTCAACCCCACCCTGCTCGACCTCGCCCGGCGCCATCCGGCTGGCGTAGTCGTCGCCGTGACCGAATCGCAGGCCTGCGCCTTCGCCGACGCCGGATTCGACCTCTTTGCCGCTCGAACAGCGCAGACCGGCCAGCCCACCGCGTACCTCTGCCGCGACTTCGTCTGCCAACTGCCGGTCACCGACCCGGGTCAACTGCCGCCGATCGACGCCACCGCCGCGCTTCTGGCCAAAATTGCCGCTGAACAGCAACAATTGGGCGGGCCACACAAGCACTAACATCGGGATACCACCTACGCCCCACGTTCAGGACCAGCCGAAAGGATCCCTCATGGTTCCCGAAATTAACATCTGGGCCGTGCTCCTGGCCACCGCATCGAGCATGGTCATCGGCTCGATCTGGTACACCCGCGCGGTCTTCGGCCGGTACTGGATGAAAGCCGTCGGACACACCCAGGAAAGCATGAAGGGCAGCGGCACTGGCGCCATCATCATCACGGTCATCGTCAGCTTCGTCACCGCCTCCGTGCTGGCCGGCGCCGCGGCGATCGCCCAGAACTTCTACGGCGGCAACTTTCTGTTCAACACCCTGCTCACCGGGCTCATCCTCTGGGCCGGATTCACCGCAGCCCGCATGGTTACCCACGACGCCTTCGACCGCCGCCCGGCCGGCCTCACCGTGCTCAACCTGGCCCACGAACTCGTGACCATTCTGCTCATGGCCTTGATTATCGGCCTGTTCGGCATCTCCTCCCTCTAACGTGCACCGACTGTGCGAAACGGATGCCGCGGCATCCGTTTCGGAGGCCCGCCCGTCGTCGCGCGGGTGCAGCAAACTACCGGCATCGGGGACGTACACTGAGGTGAACGCCCCTGCGTGTCACCGGCCGCTGGTCGCTCATCGAGAATCTCGGCGGCACCATACTGAGAGTCAGCTGTTCGAGACACAGGCAGAGCAGCGTTCACGCCGGCTTTTTCGGCCGCACTCCCCGGCGCAGGCACGAATTGCCCCGCGTTTGAGTGCTCCACTTTTTCAAGGAGGACCATGGCGACACTCGATATTCCAGACGCACAACCGGATGCGCGCACGGAATCCCTAGAAGACAGTTACCCCGATTCCTTCGGCGGTGACATTTTTGACACCGACGCTTTTCGTTCCGACTCCGTCGGCTACGACTCGAGCGAACCCGAGCCGCCCACGAACACCGGCCTGATCCCGACTCTCTCCCTCAGCAGCGAGCCCGAGTTGGTGTTGATCACACCGGATGCCCGCACCCGCCGCTTCAACCGTGATGACGTCGTCGTGCGCAAGGGCGAGATCGCGCTCATCAACGGCCACTACACGCCCCACGAGTCCATGGTCAAGGACCTCCTGGCCGTCTACGACGCCCTCACCCGCGCTGGAATCGACTTTCTGCTGGTACGCGGCGACCACAATCGTCCGGTCATCGCCGTCGACCGCAAGCGTCGCAAGGAAATCACTCAGGTTCTGAGCGAGGCGTTCGCCAACGAGCCCTTTTACGCCAAGCCGCTCGACGGCAACGCGAACCAGCAGTTTCTCCTCGCCGACGGCGCCCTCACCATGCTGCGCAAGTCCAGCGTTTTTCGGGTCTACCGCCCGCGCATCGAACCGATCGGACGCCTGCGCTACGGAGCCCAGACAGCGTTCCAGTTCGAGTTGTGGCGTTTTGGCGAGGACGAAATCGTCGCTCCGGTCGAAAACGCGCTTATGCGCACCCGGCTGCCGCGCTCCGAGGCCCGCGAAACCACGATCGACCTGTATGGGCGCACCTGGCTGACCCTGCAGAATATGTTCGACGATCTGGCCAGTGATGTCACGTTCGACATCGACCTCGTCTTCAGCTGGGTCGACGGCTCGAGCGACGAGTTCCAGCGGGAACGCGCCAAGCGGATGAAGGCCTATGTCATCGGCGAGGGCGACGATTCGGATGCCCGTTTTCGCCAGATCGACGAGCTCAAGTATGCGCTGCGCAGCGTCTATATGTTTGCCCCGTGGATTCGACGCATCTTCATCGCGACCGATTCACCGGCTCCGGAGTGGCTTGCCGAGCATCCCCGCGTCACCATCATGCGCAGCGAAGATTTCTTCGTCGACACGAGCGTGCTGCCCATCCACAATTCGCACGCCGTCGAAAGCCAGCTGCACCACATTCCGGGCCTGGCCGAGCACTTTCTCTACTCCAACGACGACATGTTCTTCGGCCGCCCGGTTGGCCCTGAACTGTTCTTCTCACCGGGCGGAGTGACAAAGTTCGTGGAGGCATCCACTCGAATCGGACTCGGCGAGAACGACCCGACCCGCAGCGGGTTTGAGAACGCCGCGCGCGTGAACCGAGCGCTGCTGCGTGGCCGGTTCGGCAAGGTCACGACCCGCCACCTCGAGCACACGCCCGCGCCCATGCGCAAGAGCGTACTGCTCGAGCTGGAACAGGAGTTCCCCGCGGACTTCAGCCGCACGGCAGCCAGCCGGTTCCGCTCGGCGACCGACATCTCGGTCACCAACTCGCTGTACCACTATTACGCCCTGATGACTGGGCGTGCGGTCGCGCAGACGCAGGTGCGCTCGCTCTACATCGAGACGACCCTGCGCATCGCCCTGCGGCAGATGAACCATCTGCGCAAGCGCCGCGATCAGGACATGTTCTGTCTCAATGACGGCAGCCACCCGGAAATCACGCCCGATGCGCGGCGCGCCGCGGTCACCGAGTTCCTGAACCTGTACTTTCCAATCGTGGCACCGTGGGAACGGGCCAGCCTGGCCGCTAGTGCAGAACCGGAATCGGCCGTGTCATGGGCGGCTCACGCAGTGCAGGCAGAGTTTCCGACGGCGTGATCTCGACGCCGGAAGCGCGGAGACGACGCGCGCTTTCGGCGGCATCCACGTAGTCGAGCGTTGGGTAGTGACCGAGCGGAACCACGGAATGCAAAACCGTGCCGGGGTAGACGTGCACCAGGTTGAACGCTCGGGCACCATCACGCCCGAGGGTTCCGCCGATGGGAACGTTGAGGTCCTGGGTATAGCAGGTGGCCGACGCTACCGACACGGGGATGCCGGCGAACATAGCCATCGATGAATAGTGCAGGTGGCCGGCAATGATGCTGCGCACATCGGTGCCGCGCAGCACGTCGGCCAGACGGTTCTGGTCGCGCAGCTCGACGGCGGTGGCCAGGTCGAGCACGCTCGGAATGGGCGGGTGATGCATCGCCAGAATCGTGCCGTCGGGGGCCGGTACGCGCAGCTCTTCAGTGAGCCACTGCAGCTGTTGGTCGGTCACGGCGCCGTAGTGGTGACCGGGCACCGAGGTGTCGAGGGTGATCAGGCGCAGGCCGTTGAGGTCGTAGGACCGGTCGATCGGCGCATCGCTGGCCATCTCACCGAACAGTTCGGTGCGAAAAGCCGAGCGATTGTCGTGGTTGCCCATGACCCAGACGATCCGGGCTCCGAGGCGCTCAGCGACCGGCTCCACGATCTGACGCAGCAGTTGGTAGGCGCCGGGCTCACCCTTGTCGGCGAGATCACCGGTGACGACGATGGCCTCTGGCTGGGCTCCGGAGGCCTCGACCTCGGCAAACAGCTCGGCCAGTCGGGCTTCAACGTTGACGCTGCCATAGAGTTTCGAGCCCCCCGCCAGCAGGTGGGTGTCGCTCAGGTGTAACAGGAAATGATCCGGCCGGGGGTATTCAGCCGTTCGAAAGCTCACGGAGCGTCCATTCGTTTGTCGCGTACGCGCTTTACCGGCGCGCTTTCACGATGTTTGAAACCATTCGATCAGACGTACTTGAACAACCGGTGTACGCCACACCTTAATCCTGCATCGGGCGGGGTAAATGGGCAAGTGCCGTTATTGAATCGTGCTCAGGATCCGTGCCCTAGGCTGGCCGCATGGCTCGATACGTACGCATTGAGGAATTTGGTGGCCCAGGCGTTCTGAGCATCGTGCACGACGAGCAGCCGCAGGCCGGTCGGGGAGAGGTGCGCGTGCGCGTGCACACCGCCGGACTCAACCCGGTCGACTACAAGATCTTTCACGGCGGCCCCGCAGCCGTGCGCTACGAGGCGGTTCCGCCGTGCGGCAACGGCAACGATTTCGCGGGCGTCATCGATGAGCTGGGTGATGGCGTGTCCGGTTTTCAGATCGGCGATGCGGTATTCGGCGGCAAGCGGATGCAGGCCCAAGCCGACTTCGTCGTCGTCGACGCGTCCCGGGTGCTCCCCAAACCGGCGGCGCTTTCCTTCGAACAGGCCGGCGCTCTCGATATTGCCGGGCGCGCTGCTTGGGCGAGCGTCGCCTCGCTGGGCCTGAGCGCTGACGATACCGTCCTGATCAGCGCCGCGGCCGGCGGAGTCGGCGTGCTCGCCGGTCAGCTGGCCCTGCGCACCGGCGCGACCGTCGTCGGCACGGCGAGCCCGGCCAACCACGGCTTTCTGCGCGGACTCGGGGTCATCCCGGTCGCCTACGGCGACGGCCTCGTTGACCGGGTGCGTGCGGCCGCGCCGGTTGTGACTGCCGCCCTCGACTACAACGGCACCGCGACCATCGATGCGGCACTCGAGCTGGGCGTTCCCGGCGGTCGGATCAACACGATCGCCGCGCGTGGCCACCGGGCTGGCGCCGGCATCACCGAGGTGGGCGGACAGGCCGCGGATATTGATGACCTCCGTGCCCTCTCCGCGCTGATCGCGAGCGGGGAGATCGTGCTGCCGATCGACCGGGTGTTCCCGCTCGAGCAGGTGCAGGGCGCCTACCGCCACCTGATGGCCGGGCACCTGCGCGGCAAGGTCGTGCTCGCGACCCGGTAGGCGAGTCCCGGTTGCTCGGGGCCACGGTCCGGCCGTTCCTGGCCGGGAAAGGGGCTCGCCGGCGCGGCACGCTGGCTGGCCTGCGATTTGTTCCGGAGACGTGGCCGCTCCAGGCCGACCCGCTCGGGCTCCCAGCCGGTTGTGGCATGCTTGACCGTGCGCACCAGATCCAAACCGAACGCTCCGCTACAGGGGGCGTATGGCTACCTCGCCGGAGCCGCGCTGATCGCGCTCGTATTCGTCGGTCTCTACCTATTTTTCGTGCGGAGCCATGCCGGCCAGGAGGCCGACCAGCTCGCCTATAACGGCGCCGAATTCGGCCGCCGCAGCATCACCCCGTTCACCGGTCGGGTGCTCGACTCTGTGCCCGATGTGGCCGTGGTGTTCGGCGTCGTGCTGACCGCGATCATCGCGCTCGTGCGCCGCAACTGGCGCACCTTGCTCGTCGCCCTGGTGGCGGCCGGGGCAGCGACGGCGACCGCGCAGCTGCTCAAGTACGGCATCCTGGCCCGCCCCGATCTGGCCGTCGAGGGCTACGCCGGAAACTCTTTCCCGTCGGGGCATACGACGGTGGCGGCGGCATCCGCTCTCGTGGTGTTTCTGGTGGCGAGCCCGCGCACCCGGCCGATGGTCGCCGGCTGGGGCACCGCCTTCGCCGTGCTGGCCGGGGTCGCAACGCTCGCCAACCAGTGGCATCGGCCCAGTGACGTGATTGCCGGGCTGCTCTGGGTTGCCTTCTGGGGCTGCCTGGCCGGTGCCGTGCTGGCCTGGCCGTGGGCCGGGGTGCTGCCCCGCGCCGCCGGCGACGGCTCCAGCTCGCGGTGGCCCGCCTTCATCGGCCTGCGCCGATCCACCATTCGCGTTATTCGCTGGCTGTCGGTCGGCCTCGGGGCTGTCTCCGTGCTGGCCTTTGTCGCTACCCTCGTGGTGAACAGCAGCCTGTTCGACAGCGTCGGAACGCTGGGCACCGTCGTCGCTTATTTCGGTGGCGTCGCGGCCATCGTTACCGCAGGCTTGCTGCTCGCGCTCAGCGGAACGCGGCTGTTCGCCCGCCTTCCGTAGATTTCGCTCGCTGCCCGTTCACAACCAGCTTGACGCAGAGGGAAATCGGCTCCTTTTCGCGAAATGGGGCATCCTGTTCCGACAATCTCCGCAGTTATGCACGGCAGCTGGGAGTTCTCTGGCCTGGCGCCCCCGAAAAGCTGTGTCGGGCCGATTTTTCGGCGCACTAGGGCTGTACGGAACAGAAGTCGCGTGCGACACTGACTCATGGCCGTCACGCTGAGAGCGCTCCAGACCGTAGTACCCCCGACGATTCTGATCCAGGAGCAGGTGCGCGATATCTTCGCCGCCCAGCCCGGACTCAGCCGACTAGCTCAACGGCTGGTCAGCACCAGTTTCAACGTGTCGGGTATCGAGACGCGACATACCGTGATCGCCGAGCTGACCCTCGACAACGATTCGACCGAACCGCAGTTCTTCGACGCGCACAAACAGCTGTTGCTCGTGCCGAGCACCAGGGTGCGCAACGAGCTCTACATCGAAGAGGCCACCAAACTGTTCGTCGAGGCGGGCCGTCGGGCGCTCGCCGCCTGCCCCGACATTCGTCCGGAAGACATAACGCACGTTGTCACCGTTTCCTGCACCGGGTTCTACGCGCCCGGCCCCGACTACATGCTCGTGCGGGAGCTTGGCCTGAAGGCCAGCACGCAGCGCTATCACCTGGGATTCATGGGCTGCTACGCAGCGATGCCGGCCCTCCGCACCGCGAAGCAGTTCGTTGAGGCCGACCCGAACGCGGTCGTGCTGGTGGTCAGCGCCGAACTCTGCTCGCTGCACCTGCGTACCTCGAACGATCCAGATACCATCGTCGCCTCCTCGCTATTCTCCGACGGCGCGGCCGCCGGCATCGTCAGCGCGCGGGCCCCGCTCGCGGGCGAGAAGGCCTTGGGCCTCGACCTGTTCGAAACGGTGATCACGCCGGTCGGCGAGGGCGACATGGCCTGGAAAATCGGCGACGAGGGCTTCGAGATGATTCTGAGCACCTACGTTCCGCACATCATTGACGAACACATCGAGGGCGCGCTCGCCCCACTGTTCGCCCGCGATGTGTCGATCACCGGGCAGCTCGCAGCCGCTGCTTCCCTCGAAGCGGATGCCGTCGGCTCGACTCTAGGCGCGGCAGTGCTCACCCTCGCGCCCCCCGCCTCGCTCAGTTCGGTGATCGAGCATTGGGCGATCCACCCCGGCGGCCGCAGCATTCTCGACAAGACCGAGGCGAAGCTTGAACTGCGCCCCGACCAGCTGCTTCCTTCGCGCCAGACGCTGCGCACCAACGGCAATATGAGCAGCGCGACCATTTTGTTCGTGATGAAGGCTATTCTCGACGGTCCGGCCACGGCCGCTGACGAGCGGGTCTGCGCCATGGCGTTCGGACCCGGACTCACCGTGGAGTCCGGCCTGATGACCGTGATCGAGGGCTGAATGGCCCTTCCCTCCTTGCGCGTGCGGGCTCACGACGCGGTGGAGATCATGGATTCCCCGCTCTGTGACCCGACCATGCTCACCCGCACCTATCAGGATTTTCGCGTGGTCAATGCGGTCGTCTCGGGCTGGTGGGGGATCTATCGCCGCAGCATCCGCCCCGCCCTGTCAACCACGACCGAACTGACGCTGCTCGATGTCGGATCGGGGGGCGGCGATGTGTCGCGGGCGCTGGCCGGCTGGGCGGTGCGTGACGGCCTGCGGCTGAGGGTGACCGGCATCGATCCGGATGCCCGCGCGCACGTGTTCGCGACGTCGCAACCGAAGATTGCCGGGCTGACTTTTCGGCGGGCGCTGAGCTCGGATCTTGTCGCGGAGGGCGAGCACTATGACTTCGTGGTCTCCAACCATGTGCTGCACCACCTGAGCGTCGACGAGCTCAAGGGGCTGCTCGTGGACTCCGAGTCGCTCGCGCGTCGCCGGGTGCTGCACGCCGATCTCGAACGCTCGAACTTCGCCTATCTCGGGTTCGCGGCGGCTACCTGGCCTTTCTTTCGACACTCCTATATTCGGCCGGACGGGCTCACCTCGATTCAACGCAGCTACACCGCCGTCGAGCTGCGGGCGGCGGTGCCCGCTGGGTGGACGGTGTCGCGCGGCCTGCCATCGCGGCTCGTGCTGGGCTGGGATGCGGCCTGATGCGTGACGTTGTCATCGTCGGTGGCGGGCCGGTCGGTACGATGCTCGCCTGTGTGCTCGCCGTCGGCGGGCTCGATGTTGAGGTGGTCGAGCAGCGCGAGCTGCCGTCGCTACGCTCGCGGGCGATCGGCATCCACCCGCCGTCGCTCCGCGCCCTCGCCTCTATCGGTGTCGCCGATGCCCTGCTCGACCGGGTGGTACACATTCACCAGGGGGAGGTGCGCTGCGACGGCCGCAGGCTCGGGCAGCTGTCGTTCGAGCGGGTAGCGCCGGGGTATCCATTCGTGGTCGCGCTGCCGCAATACGAGACGGAGGCCCTGTTACGTGCCCGGTTCGACCAACTCCGGCCGGGGCAGTATCGCAGCGGTGTGACGGTGACCGGAGTGCACGATCGCGGCGATGCCGTCGTGCTCTCGACCGACGCCGGCCCAATCGAGGCGCGCTATGTGATTGGCGCGGACGGCGCCCGCAGCCGGGTGCGGGCGGCGGCCGGCATCGCCTGGCGGCAGCTCGGCCGCAGCGAAACCTATCTCATGGGCGACTTCGCCGACCCCGATCCGGGCGACACCGGTGCGGTGCTCTATTTCGAGCGCGGCGGGGTGGTGGAGTCCTTTCCACTGCCCGGCGGCCGGCGCCGCTGGGTGGCGATGACCGATTTTCTCGCCACGGAAGCCGACAGCGCCGACCTGGCCGCGCTCATCCGTCATCGAACCGACGTCAGGGTGGCCGAACCGCTCGGGGCAGCGAGCGCCTTCGGAGTGCAGCAGCGGCTTGCAGGACGCATGCAGGCGGGCCGCATCGTGCTGGTCGGCGATGCCGCGCATCAGATCAGTCCGATCGGCGGGCAGGGCATGAACCTGGGCTGGCTCGACGCCGTTGCGCTCGCGCCGGCGCTGCAGCGGGCGCTGCTGGAGCCGGGGGTGGCGGCATCCGTTCTGGGTGGTTACGATCGGTTCCGCCGGAGTGCCGCTTACCGCGCGGCCGTCCAGGCTGGATTCAACATGAATATGGGCCGGCCAGCCCATGGCCTGCGGCTCGGTGCCCGCAACGCCCTCGTGCGTTCGCTCACCCTGCCGCCGGCCAACGAACTCGTCGCCCGCGCGTTCACGATGCGCTGGCTGTGATCTGACGGGTAGGTCGCCGGTCTAACGCACGACACGCCGGCTCCGCTCAGTGGGTCGCAGATTCACCGGCCTGACGTTCGGGCGTGGGCCGCAGATCGAGTTGAATAGACGGGTGACTTCTGCAACTTTCATTCCCCGCCTGCGCACCGACCTCGCCGCCGCCCACTTCTCGGTTCCCGGCCTGACCGGATTGTGGGGCATTGAAGCGGATGCTGCCCTCCGCCGCAACCGGCGGGTTCCGGCCCAGCGGGCGCTCGCCGCGCTCGCCGCGAAACTCGGCCGGAACGAGCCCGCCGCGACCCTCGCCCGGTTGTTCCTGCTCGGTGACGCAGTGCCGCGAGCCGACCTCGACGCCGCGCTTCCGACGCTCGGGGCGGTCGGCGCCGCGGAGCTCGGGCTCGTGGCGGCGGACGGTTCGGCCGACGTATGCCCGCTCGTCGACCTGCGCCCGTACAGCTTCATCGACGCGCACGGCGCCGGCAGCTGGTGGATCGTGAGCGATCTGGGGGAGCTTGCGCTCGGGCATCCGCTGGGCGAATCGCACGTTCTCGGCATCGGCGGAGCCTCGCGCACCCTCAGTGGACTCATGATGCCGACGGCGGTGGAGCGGGCGCTCGACATCGGAACCGGCTGCGGAATCCAGGCCATGCACGCCTCGCGGCACGCCGAGCAGGTCGTCGCGACCGACATTTCGGTGCGGGCGCTCGAGCTTGCGGCGCTGAACGCCGATCTCAACGAGATCGACAATATCGAGTTTCGCTGTGGCAGCCTGTTCGAGCCGGTGGCGGGGGAGCGGTTCGATCACATTATCTCGAACCCGCCGTTCGTGATCACGCCGCGCGCCGAGGGGGTGCCGAGCTACGAGTATCGGGACGGCGGAATGGTCGGCGACGCCCTGGTCGAGGCCGTCGTGCGCGGGGCCGCCGACCATCTCACCCCCGGCGGCGTCGTGCAGCTGCTCGGCAACTGGGAATACCACGATGAAACGGATGCCTTCGAACGGCTCGAGCGCTGGCTCACGCCGGTCGCCGGGCAGTCGGCGCCGGCTTCGGCGGCGCCATCCTCGGCCGCGTCCGCGCCGACAGCAGCGATCTCGGCGGCTGCACCGGCCGCATCCGCTTCGCCGGCACTCGACGCGTGGATCATTGAGCGCGAAGTGCAGTCGCCGGGCGAGTACGCCGAGACTTGGATCCGCGACGGCGGCACCCGACCCGGCCCCGACTTCGACCGGCTATACAACGCCTGGCTGAACGACTTCGAAGCGCGCGGCGTGCGCCGCGTCGGGTTCGGATACCTGCTGTTGCGCCTGCCCGCCGGCGATGCACCCGCCGCTGGCAGTGAGGCGCCCATCTCCGCCCCGACGCTGCGCCGCCTCGAACGGCTGCCCGAAGCCCTCGGCCATAACCCGGCCGGCCTCGGTGCGCACCTCGCCGGCTGCGTCGCCGCGCACGATTGGCAGGCTCAAACGGATGACGCGCACCTGTTGCGCACGAACCTCACAGTGGCCTCCGACGTCACCGAGGAGCGTCACTACTGGCCCGGCCAGTCGGATCCGACGCTGATGACCCTGCACCAGGGCAGCGGATTCGGCCGCTCGGTGCCGCTCGACACGGCCCTGGCCGGCTTGGTCGGGGCTTGCGACGGCGACCTCGCGGTCGGTGCCATCATCGGTGCGCTCGCCCAGCTGCTCGACGCCGATGAGCCAGCGCTTAACGCCGAACTGCTGCCCAAGGTGCGCGCCCTGCTCGTCGACGGCTTCCTGACCGGACCGGAACCTGTCTAGCTGCTCGCCCGGCCCCCGTCACACCGGTTCGTGGTGGCTGAATCAGGAGATCCCGGTCGGACGAGCCCGCGCGACCGCAAAACCACGGGGTACCCGGACCGGGCCCGGCCGGATTTCCTGAGTTAGCCCCCGGCCGGAACGTGAGGCGGGGCCGACTGCCCGAGTTCTTCGGGGTGGCCCGGCGCAGGGCCAGAAAACCGCCGAAGCCGGCCAGCGCCGGCGGGAGCAGCAGCCACAATAGTGACGGTCTGCGGTAGTTTGGAATCATGACTGGTGCCGGACTGACTGACCGTTCTGGGCTGGACCGATCGTGAAGCGGCGCACTTTTCTGCTCGGCACGGCGTCGGGGTTTTCAGTCCTGGCGCTTGCGGCGTGCGTGGAGCCGGAGCAGACGCCGGTGCCGACGCCATCCGTTGTGCCCAGCACGCTCACGCCCTCGCTCGTTCCGCAGCCGCTCGCCGTCTCCCGCACCAACTGGTCGACCGACCCCTTCTCGCGCGGATCCTTCAGCTACGCCGCCGTTGGGGCCACCCCGGAACACCGCGTTGCGCTCGGTCAGGCCGTCGATGCCCGGGTGTTTTTCGCCGGTGAAGCCACAGCAGTGGACGCGCCCGGCACGGTGCTGGGCGCCCGCGCGTCCGGCCTGCTTGCAGCCGGACGGGTGCAGGATGTCGCAGCTCCCGGCGAACGCATCACCATCGTCGGCGCCGGGATTGCCGGCATCACAGCGGCCCGCCAACTCGTCGATGCCGGCTACGACGTCGTCGTGATCGAGGCGCGCGACCGCATTGGCGGGCGCATCGACACCGTCAGCAGCGACTGGCCCTTTCCGATCGAACGTGGGTCCTCCTTTGTGCACCGCACTTCTGACAATTTTCTCGACGATGAACTGACCACGCTCGGGGTCAGCCTGCTGCCGTTCGTGCGTACCCCGGAGGTGCGCACCCGGGCCGGGGCCGTCGTCGAGGTGTCGACGCTGGGCGCTGAGGCTGTCGCCGGTGCCCTCGACTGGGCAGCGGATCAGCAGCAGGATGTCTCGGTTGAACGTGCCCTGATCGATTCGGGAGAAGCGAACCTGTCGAGCACGCCCAACGCCGACGGCGTGTCGGATGCCGACTGGCTCGAGTATGAGATCGCCACGAAACTCAAGGTTGAAACCGGGGCAACGCCGAGTCAACAGTCCGCCTGGTACACCACCGACATCGGCACCCCCAACGACGACCAGATCGTGATCGGCGGCTATTCCACTCTGCTGAAAAGTGACGCCGACGGTCTGGAGCTATTGTTATCGAGCGTGGTCAACCGGGTCGCCCACGACGATGGTGGCGTGAGTCTGCGCCTCGGCACCGGCGAGTCGCTCTCGGCCGACCGGGTCATTCTCACAGTGCCGCTTGGCGTGTTGCAGACTGCCGCGATCGAATTTTCGCCGGCGCTGCCCTTCGCGCATCGCGGTGCCATTGCTGCCCTGGGAATGGGGGTACTCGACAAGGTCTGGCTGCGCTTCGACGAGCCGTTCTGGGACACCGAGGCCCGGCTCTGGACCATCGTCGGCGAAGACGCCGATTTTCCGGTCTGGGTGAACATGATGCCGCTCACCGGGGAGCCCATTCTCATGGGGGTCGTGGCCGCGGAGAACGCCACTCGGCTGTCCGAGCTCGATGACGAGCAGTTCTTGTCGGCCGCACTCACCGCACTCGAGCCGTTCCTGGCCGTTCCCGACGCGAAGTAGCAGGCTGCCACGGCGTCACGCACGCGAAAAGCCACTTTCGGCCCCATGGGCACTTCGACCTCCTCGTGAGGTGCCACCTTTAGCCCCATGAAAGCCCGTCAAGGGGCTGTCAAGGGGCCGAAGATGGCATCTCGCGGCGCTCGCCCACCCGACGCGCAGTAGCGCGGCTCAGAGCGATGAACCCCACGGCGGCAACAGGTGCCGCGGCATCCGCTTCAATCGGGTGATCCAGGTGAGCAACGCTGCGATTCCGGTGATGATCGCCACGATGATCAGACAGTAGAACACGGTCTCACCGGGGCCGCTGACCTGCCGGGCGTCGAGGAAGAAGTAGGGATACCAGCCGACGATCGGCCCGCGAATGAGCGTGAACACCAGCCACAATACCGGAAACACGATGGCCCAGCCGAGATACTTCCACGGCAGGCGAGCCTTGAACGGGTCGACCATCCAGTCGATCAGGGCGCAGGCCGGAATGACGAAGTGCAGCAGCTGGCTCGACCATGGCACCTCGATTGAATAGTTGGCCCTGGAAGACTGCCAGACGATGATTCCGTAGACCACTCCGGAGACCAGAATGTAGGTCGTTACCATGGCGCGCAGCATGTCGACCCAGACCGGGTCGGTCGGTCGCCGCAGGGCCACGATGGCTGCCGTGACGATCACGGCGACCGCTGCGATGGCGCTTTGCACGGTGAAATAGCTGAAGAAATTCGCGATGGCAAAGGTTGCGACACCGAGTGTGTAGTAGAAATAGCCGCTCAGAGCGAATATTCCGGCTGCGGCCAGGCCGAGGCGCGCCAGAGCGAACGCTGTGCGCGTCGTCATTGGCGTCCCCCGGCGGGGCTTTCGCGCGCGGTCATAATGCAACGCTACGCCAGCGTTGGGGGCGGTTTGACCCTAGTCGGTGATCTGAAAGTCGCTTTCGCCGGTCGCAGCGATGTCACTCACGTCGAGCGCCGTGACGACGGCATACCGCGGGCCGGTTTCGAGCCAGCGCAGCATGCGCGAAACGGATGCCTCCCGACCCTCGATCTCGAGTTCCACCGTTCCGTCCGGGCGGTTGCGGCAATATCCGACGAGTCCCAGATGCCGGGCCTGGGCAGCAGCGTGGTACCGAAATCCGACGCCCTGCACCTCGCCGTGGGCCAGCACTCGTTTACGTATCACGGGACTATTCTGCTCCGCACAGCTAGTCGCCCACCCGCAGGCTCAGCCACAGCATGAGTGTGTCGTCGGCGTTGTCGAGGTCGATGCCGAACAGTTCCTGCACCCGCCGCAGTCGGTAGCGCAGCGTGTTCTGGTGCACCGACAGCAAGGTGGCCGTTCTGGCCGAGTCTCGCCCGCAGTCGAGGTAGCGGCGCAGGGTTGCGGCATACTCGGTGCCAGAGCGGGCATCGAGGTTGAGCACCGCCTGCGCCTGTGCCGAAAAGAGCCGCGGGGTATCCCGAAGAACCTGCCCGAGTTCGAGCAGACTCAATCGGCTGCCGACGTTCCGCGCGCTGACGACCTGGCCGGTACCGGCTGAATGGTCCGTCAACAGGAGGACCAAATCCGCGTCCCGCCGCGACCGGCTGATCGTGTCGACACCGGTCACCCGCGACCCAACGGATGCCCGCAGCACGATCCGCATCGCTCCCGTAGCCCGGATCACCAATCGAGCTGCCATCGCCTCGATGCCGATCAATTGCGTGTCGTCGAGCTGACCGCCGAAAAAAAGGGCATAGACCGTGGTGCCGATGGCCACACACTCCGTGCCGCTCTGGTGCGCTTCGCAGGCCATCGCCACCAGATCAACCAGCCGGTTCAGGCGCAGCTCGTCGCCCGCGGGGCCGAACTGCGGTTGAAAGGCCAGAGCCACGAACGGGCCGGCCAAGTCGAGGCCGAGCTGAGCGGCGACGAGTCGGGCATCCGCATCGCCGTCGAGCAACCGGCGCAGGAGCACAGCGCGTTGC
The DNA here is from genome assembly GCF_004403125.1 of Cryobacterium sp. TMS1-13-1. Lineage (NCBI taxonomy): Bacteria > Bacillati > Actinomycetota > Actinomycetes > Micrococcales > Microbacteriaceae > Cryobacterium > Cryobacterium sp. TMS1-13-1. The sequence goes on from NZ_SOGX01000007.1 coordinate 92,814, forward strand.
GCCCGAGCCAGGTCGGCCGCGCTGCGGGCGCGCAGAATGTGCAGCGCCGCGATGGCTGCGGCGCGTTCAAGCTCGGTGGCGGCAGCATCGTCGAGCGAACCGGTGACGTCGACGACCCAGATCGACCCAAGGGGCTCGGCGCCGGCCCGCACGGCGACCGCCAGTCGGGCCAGCCCCACCGGCACGGCGGGTTCGCCGGGCAGGCTCGGTGTCATCGCCCCGGGTAGCCGAACCGCGCCGGACGCCCGAAACAGTGCGGCGTAGGCCTCTGCGTTATCGGGCAGGTCGGGCACCTGACGGCCCAGAATGCCGTCGCGTCTGGTGTCATCGATCGGCTGGTCTGGCAACGTGGAATACGCGAGGACCCGAGTCTGCAGATCTTCGATCGCGGTCGCGCCGCCGACCATCGCGGCGATCGCATTTGCCAGCGCGAACAGGTCACCGACCGGCAATCCCAGGGTAGTCATTCGTTCACCATACTCATCCGCTTTGTGCTGCACGACCATAACTATGCTCTTTCTTGGTGCTGCCCGCTAAAGATCGGAGGCTGCGACCCGACCACACTGGGCAGATGTCCCCGCACCTGCCCCTCGCCGCACTCACGGACCAGGCCCAGCAGGCGGCCCGGATCGCCGCCGAATCGGCCGGGGTGCGGGTGAGTGACGAGGCCAGCCTCGCTGGCTTTCTCGAGGTCGAGCAGCTGTTCAATACGGTCTGGCTGCTGCCGCCCGGCGAGAGCGCCATCCCCTCCGAACTCTTACGCAGCATTAGCCACGCCGGCTGCAACGTCACGGCGGCCCGCGACCAGACCGGCCGCCTCGTGGGCGCCGCTGCGGCCATCGTTAGTCCGAAGTCCGCGTCGATGTACTCCCTTATTGCCGGGGTTCTGCCCGGAATCAGCGACCGCGGCGTCGGTTTCGCCCTGAAGCAGCACCAGCGGGCCTGGGGCCTGGCGCGCGACCTGACCGAAATGACCTGGACCTTCGACCCCCTGGTCAGCCGCAATGCCCGCTTCAACCTCACCAAACTCGGGGCCTCGGCGAGCGAGTACGCCGTCGACTTTTACGGCCCGATGCAGGGCGAGATGAACGCGAACGACGAGAGTGACCGCCTGGTCGCGGTCTGGCAGCTCACGAGCGCGGAATCGACTGGCTGCAGCGAGAACAGCCAGGCCCCGATCGACGGCCCCTCCTACGGCCCGAGCGATGTGCTCAGAGTAGGACCCGACGGCGACCCCGTGCTCGTAACGGCGGCCGGCGCCCTGTGGTGCCGGGTTCCGACCGACATTGTGGCGCTGCGCGCGCAGAACCCGCAGCTCGCGGCCGAGTGGCGGCGCAGCATCCGTTCTATTTTTACCGACGTATTCGCTTCGGGGCATATAGCCCGCGGGGTCAGCCGTGACGGCTGGTACCGACTCGCACCAGGAGGAACAGCATGAAAATCGAGACCATCGAGCTACGCCGCGTACACCTGCCGCTGGTGCGGCCGTTCCGTACCTCGTTCGGCACATCGACCGAGCGTGAAGTGACGCTGGTACGTGTCATCACAGCGGATGCCGAGGGCTGGGCCGAGTGCGCCGCCGACGCCCACCCCCTCTACAGCTCCGAATTTCTGGACGCGAGCGACCTGGTCATTCGCGACCATCTTGTGCCCCGGCTGCAGGCGCTCGGCAACCGGCTCACAGCCGAATTGGTTGCCTCGGCGCTCGAACCGGTCAAGGGCCACATGATGAGCAAGGCCGTCCTCGAAACGGCCATTCTCGACGCGCAGCTCAAGACCACCGGGGTGTCCTTCGGCGGCTACCTCGGCGCCGTACGGGACACCGTGCCGGCCGGCGTCTCCGTCGGCATCATGGACTCAATCCCCGAGCTGCTTGACGTGGTCGCCGGCTACCTCGCCGAAGGCTACCTGCGCATCAAACTCAAAATCGAACCGGGTTGGGACCTCGCCCCGGTGCGCGCGGTGCGCGAACGCTTCGGGCCAGACATTCTGCTGCAGGTCGACGCCAACACCGCGTACACCCTCGCCGATGCCCGCCACCTCGCCCTGCTCGACCCCTTCGACCTGCTGCTGATGGAACAGCCGATGAAGGAGGACGACATGCTCGGCCACGCCAATCTGGCCAAGCTCATCTCCACGCCGATCTGCCTCGACGAGTCGATCGAATCGGCCAGAGACGCCGCAACGGCGATCACCCTCGGTGCCTGCAGCGTTATCAACGTCAAGCCTGCCCGAGTCGGCGGCTACCTTGAAGCTCGGCGCATTCACGATGTCGCAGCGGCCCACGGCGTGCCGGTCTGGTGCGGCGGCATGCTCGAAACCGGCGTCGGTCGGGCCGCGAACGTGGCCCTCGCCGCGCTGCCGAACTTCGTGCTGCCGGGGGATACCTCGGCGTCTAACCGGTACTTTGCGCAGGATCTCACCGCGCCGTTCGAGCTCGAGAACGGGCACCTGCGGGTGCCCACCGGGCCCGGCATCGGCGTTGAGGTATTGCCCGACGTGCTGGCCAGCGTCACCGCCAGCACCGACAGCATCCGTTTCTAGCCTTACCCAACAACAGGAGACCGTCATGACCCTGCACGTGAAGCTCGAAACTCGCTCGCACCGCCGGCTGACCTGGCCGGTGCTCGGCCTCGCCCTGGGCCTGGCCCTGAGCGGATGCTCCGCCACCGTCGACAACACCGAACCCGCCGCCGTGACCGGCGACGTCGACCCGGCCGCCGCGGCTGCCCTGCCCGAATCGATCAAATCGGCCGGAATCATCAGGGCGGCCTCCGACATTCCCTACCCACCGATGGAAATGTACGACGCCGAGCAGAACATCACCGGTTTCGACCATGACCTCGCGGCCGCCCTCGGAGTGAAGCTCGGCGTGCGGTTCGAACTGCAGAAGCAGGCCTTCGCGACCGCGATTCCGTCGCTGCAGGCCGGCAAGAACGACGTGATCATGTCGGGCATGAACGACACCAAGGAACGGCAGGGCACCCTCGACTTTGTCGACTACTTCCACGCCGGATTCTCGATTCTCGTGCTCGCCGGCAACCCCGAGACCATCACCGGGGTACTCGATCTGTGCGGCAAGGAGGTCGCGGTGCCCAAGGCCACCGTGCAGGCGGATATTCTGCGCGGCTACGACGAAGAGTGCACCGCGGCCGGCCCCGGCCCGGTGATCATCTCCGAATTGCCCGGCGAGACCGAGGTGCAAACCGCAGTGCGGTCCGGCCGGGCCGTTGCCGAGGTCGTCGACTCCGCCGTCGCCGCCTACACCGCGCAAACCGCCGGTGACGGTGAGATGTTCGAGGTCGTCACCGACGAGGCTAACCCGAACGGGTACAGCCCGGTCTACAGCGGAATCGGCATTCTCAAGGAGAACAGCGAACTCAGCGAGGCCATCCGTCTCGCCCTGGTCGCGACCATCGCCGACGGCACCTACGCCGAGATTCTGGCCAAGTACGACCTCACCAACTACGGGCTCGACGAGGCCGGCTTCAACCTCGGGTCGTGACCTGATGCCGAACCCACGCGCCGTGGCCACCCGCGAAAGAGACTCTCGCGATCCGGACCCGCGCAACCCGCGAGTCCCAGTGGCGCGCGACCCTGACGACATCGACGCGATGCCACTGCGGCATCCGTGGCGTTGGGTCATCGCGGTGCTGCTCCTGCTCGCGTTCGCCGGAGTCGCCGTGTCGCTGTGGCAGAACGACAATGTGAACCATCCGACCATCCAGGAGTTCATCTTCGACCGACGCATTCTCGACGGCGTCGTGCTCACGCTCGTGCTCACCGTCGTGTCGATGGTCGTGTCGACGGTGCTCGCCGTGCTGCTGGCCGTCATGCGGCTCTCCAACAACCCGGTGATGAACGCGCTGTCCTGGCTGTACGTCTGGGCTTTTCGCGGCACGCCGCTGTTGATTCAGATCGTATTCTGGGGCTACCTCGGGCTGCTCTATGCGCAGATCACGCTCGGAATTCCGTTCACCGACTTCAGCCTGTTCTCGGTCGATACGAACACGCTCATTCCGGCCTTTGTCGCGGGGCTCCTCGCGCTCACCCTTAACCAGGCCGCGTACTCGGCCGAAATCGTGCGTGCCGGAATGCTCTCGGTCGACGAAGGCCAGTACGAGGCCGCCTACTCGGTCGGTATGAGCCCCACCTTCACCCTGTTCAAGGTTGTGCTGCCACAGGCGATGCGGGTGATTATTCCGCCGATGGGCAACGAGACCATCTCGATGCTCAAGAACACCTCGCTGCTCTCGGTGATCGCGGTACTCGAGGTGTACACGGTCGCCACCCAGATCTCCTCGCAGAACCTGCGCCAGGTCGAACTGCTCGTGGTCGTCAGCTGCTGGTATCTGTTTCTCACCTCGGTGCTGTCGATTCCGCAGTACTACCTGGAACGCCACTACGGCCGCGGCAACGCCCGAACGCTGCCGCCGACCCCACTCGGACGGGTCTGGGCGGTCCTGCGCCCAACGCCCCGCCCGACGAGAGCGGATGCCCCATGACCGATACGCGCGTCACAACAGCCGCACCGACGGCATCCGCTTCTGCACCCTTGTTGAGCGCGCGCAAGGTTCGCAAGAGTTTCGGTGGTGTCGAGGTACTCAAGGGCATCTCGCTCGAGGTCGCGGCCGGGCAAGTGATGTGCCTGCTCGGGCCATCAGGCTCCGGCAAGAGCACGTTTCTGCGCTGCATCAACCACCTCGAACGCATCGACGGCGGCCGCATCTCCGTCGACGGCGAACTCATCGGCTATGCGGCCAGACACGGCCGCATCTTCGAGATGAACCGGCGTGAGGTCGCCAAGCAGCGCGGCAGCATCGGCATGGTGTTCCAACGATTCAACCTGTTCCCGCACATGACCGCCCTCGAGAACATCACGGCGGCGCCGATCGGGGTGCGCGGGCTGGCCAAGCCGGCCGCCCTGGCTCGCGGCCGGGAGCTGCTCGACCGGGTCGGACTCGCCGACCTGGCGCAGTCGTACCCCGCGCAACTCTCCGGTGGGCAGCAGCAGCGCGTCGCGATCGCCCGCGCCCTGGCCATGGATCCGAAGCTGTTGCTGTTCGATGAGCCGACGAGCGCGCTCGACCCGGAGCTGGTCGGCGATGTGCTCGATGTGATGCGGGCGCTCGCCGCCGATGGCATGACGATGGTCGTGGTCACCCACGAGATCGGCTTCGCCCGCGGTGCCGCCGACGAGGTCGTGTTCATGGACGGCGGGGTCGTCGTGGAGAGCGGGCCGCCAGCGAGCGTGCTCGACCATCCGCAGAATCCGCGCACCAAGGCATTCCTCGACAGCGTCATGTAGCTCGGCGGACGCGTACGCCCGATCGGGGCCTACTCTGTAAGCAACGAAACCCTGGAGGAACAATGACCGTGTTGACCGCCGATTTGTACGACGAACGTGGCGACGAGCTGCAATCCGTACCCCTGCAGTTTCAGACGATCGGCGGGCGGGCCCGGTTCAGCGGCCCGATCCGCACGGTCACCTGCTTCGAGGACAACGCGCTGCTCAAGTCGATCCTGTCCACGCCGGGCAACGGCGCCGTGCTCGTCATCGACGGGGGTGGTTCGCTGGGCTCGGCGCTCATGGGCGACATGATCGCCGACCTCGCCGTGGCGAACGGCTGGTCTGGCGCGATCATTAACGGCGCCGTGCGCGACCGGGTCGCCATCGGAGCCCTCGACCTCGGAGTCAAAGCCCTCGGCAGCAACCCCCGCAAGAGTTCCAAGACCGGTTCGGGGGTAGCGGACGCCGTCGTCGAGATCGCCGGCGTCGTCTTTACCCCCGGGCGCACGGTGTACTGCGACGAGGACGGCATTCTGGTCGAGCGCTGACCCCTTAAACGCGTGCAGCGCTGAGCGAATTCGCTTAGGGCTGCACAGAAGAGGGGACTTACTGCAGAACGTCGTCGATGCTCACGACGACGAAGTTGGCGTCGAGGTCGACGTCTCGGTCGTCGCCGTTGTCGAGGGTGACTTCAACCTCGTAGAGGTGGTCCCAGTCGTCATCGCGGTCGAAGTCGGTGACGCGACCGCTGCCGATCGCGGCGAGGGCTGCGGCCTCCGCGCTGGCACGGTCGCTGGCGGCCTGGTCGGTGGAGCTGGTGTCGGCCGTAGCACTCGGAGTGGCGCTTGCGGAAGCGCTCGGGGCGGCGCTCGACGAGGATGAGTTGCTGTCGTCGGTGTCGTAATCGCCGACCCAAACCACGTCGAAGGCGTCGTTGAGCTCAACGTCGACGGTCGTGCCGTCGTCCAGACGCACCTCGAGGTCGTAGGCGCTTCCGCCGTCGTCGTTGCGGTCGGCGTTCGTCACGGTGCCGGGGCCGACCTCGGCCAGGGCGGCGTTGCTGGCGCGGTCGAGGGTCTCACCGGTGAGGGGGCCGTCGTTGTCGTTGTCGCTCACGGCGAGGGCAATGCCAGCGCCGCCGAGGAGCAGAACCACGCCAGCGGCGGTGGCGATGAGAATATTCTTCTTGTTCATGGTGCAGTGCCTTACGTCGGTGCCCCAGAAGCCGGAGACCGAACGGCCGTGCCCAAGTTGCTGGGTTCAGCATAAGCGAAACAATGTACACCCCCTAATGTGAGGGGGCAAGCCATAGCCTATTTACTGGTCGCCGGTCAGGAGGCCCAATTCCCTGGCTGAAGCTGGCCGCCCGGCGGCAATAGAAACCGCTCAGCGGCCCGGTGAGGGGCCGCCGAGCGGCACAAATCGGTGAGCGGTTACACGGCGGGCGTGCTCGGGGTGTCGGTCGGGGCGACGGGTGCGGTGCCGTCGGTCGGCGGGGTGACGCTGGTGCCGGCATCCGCTCCCCGGGGGCCGCCGTGACCGCCGCCCATGCCGGGACCACCGATGCCGGGATCACCCATACCGCCGTCGATGCCATGGCCCGCCGAGGCCGTGGTGATCGACGTCGCATCGAGGCTCGTGTCATCGTCATTGACCGTTCCGGTGGCGCGAATTTCGATGCCATCTTCGAGGTCGGCCGCAAGCCCGTCGCCGTACTCGGTGTCGGAGGTGACGTTGATCGTGCGCACGAACCCGTCGTTGTCGGTGATCGTGATGGTATCGCCCGACACGGAGAGCACGGTGCCCGAGATGCTCGGACCCGAAGCGTCGCGGCCGGCCATTCCGGTGGACGCCCCCGGGCCGCCGTCAGAGTCGGAGCCGCCGTGGCCGGGGCCATCGGAAATGCTGGAATTGTTCGACGCGAGTTCGGCGTTCGAACCGGAATTCGCGGCAATGCCGAAGCTGATTCCGGCGCCACCGAGGATGATGACCGCGGCGGCGATTCCGCCGATAGCGACCGGCTTGCGGTACCAGGCGCGGGGCTTCGGCGCGGCGGGATCGAAGAGCGCGCTCGGGGTGGCGTAGCCGGTTGAGGCTGCCGCGAACGGAACCGTCGCGTTCGCGTCGACCGGCGTTCCAGTTAGTGGAACGGTCGCGTTGGAGTCGAAGGGCAGGGTTTGCTGCGCGTCGTACGGCAGGTCCGACTGCGCGTCGAAGGCCTCGGTCGCGGCGGTATCGGTGCTGGACTGGGCAGTGTCTGTCTTCTTAGTGTCTGTCGTGTCCGCGCTGGTGTTCCGGGCGTCGGGCGTGGTGCGTGGCTCGACGGTGTCGTCGGCACCGTCGGCGGGATCGGTGGGATCGGTGGGCTGGGAATCGTTGGTGCGGGTCATGCTGTCTCCTGACGAACTGAAGTGAGTGGGGGATCTGTTTTCAGCTTCTGGCGCGAATCTGAAGACGAACTGAATCCCGCCCGACGCCGCCAAACGGTCAGCGGGCGCATAGTAAACGCTCAGCTTGGCCCCGCACTGTTAGACCGTGCCCACCCAACCTGCCCGCGTCCTCGTCGTCGAAGATGAAGACGTGCTGCGCACCGCGATCGGCCAGGCCCTCACTCACGCCGGGTTCGTGGTCGATACCGCGCCGGACGGCACGAATTTCGCCGAACGCATCACCCGCTTTCGACCGGATGCCGCGGTGCTCGACATTATGCTGCCCGGTGAAAACGGCCTGCACCTGGCCCAACGGCTACGGGCGGCCGGCAACACCCCGGTGTTGTTCGTAACCGCCCGCGACGCGGTCGATGACCGGCTCGCCGCCTTTGAGGCCGGTGCCGACGACTACATCATGAAACCGTTCGTGCTGGCCGAGCTCGTTGCCCGCGTCACCGCCGTGCTCCGCCGCACCGGCCGCCTGGTCTCACCCACCATGCAGGTCGCCGACCTCGTCATCGATGAGGAGGCCGCCACGGCCACTCGGGCCGGTCAGCTGATCGACCTCACCGCTACCGAACGCCGCCTGCTCACCTACCTCGTGCACAACCGCGGACGCACCCTCTCCAAAACCCAGATCCTCACCCAGGTCTGGGGCTACGACGACTACGACCCCAACCTGGTCGAGGCCTACGTGAGTACCCTCCGCCGCAAACTCGACGCCAACGGTCCGCGCCTCATCCACACCGTGCGCGGAATCGGCTACCGCCTCACGGGCTGACCGGCTCGTCTCGGCCAGCGGATGCCGTTTGCTCGCAATATCCGTTCATCTCCCGCTCCCATTAGAAAGCACCCCCTCATGCGGACCACGTCCCTACGATTGCGAGTCATCGCCGCTGTTCTGGCGATGCTCACGATTGTGCTGGTCACGGTAGGTATTCTGATCAACGTCGTGCTCGGCGGTCAGCTCCGGGCCGACCTGCAGCAGCGCTTGATCGACCGGGCCGGCTACGCGCAGATTCTGGCCGAGGAAGGTCTGGCGGCGCAGAGCCTGGCCAACCGGCTGACCGGCGATGACGTCACCGTGACCTACTCGGTCGGCGGCGACACCGTCTATGGCCGCACCGATCCCACTCCCCGCGGCGACCGCGGCCCTGGCGCTTCGCCGCACGCCGAGACCGTGCCCGGCGCCGTCGTCACCCAGAGCGGTGACCGCCTCTCGGTCACCCAGACCGTGGCCGGCGGAACCCTCACCCTCAGCTCGAGTGAGGCCGGCATCGACGCGGCCCTGGTCCAGCTGCGCACGATCGAGGTCGTCGCCGGTGCACTCACGATTGTCGTCACCGGGCTGCTGCTGACCGGTGTGGTCGGGGTGGCGCTGCGACCACTGACCCGCATGACCGAGCTCGCGCTCGCCATCACCCAGGGCGGGCGCGGCGGCCGGCTGCGCCCGAGCAATCCGCGCTCAGAGATCGGGCGCACCGCCGGCGCCTTCGACGACATGCTGCAGGCGCTCGAAACCGCCGAAAACACCTCTCGCCAGGCCGCGGCCGATGCGCAGGCCGCAGAAATCACGGCCCGTGATGCCGCGCAGGTCGCGGCTGCCGCCGAGGAACGGATGCGGCGGCTTCTCGCCGATGTCTCGCACGAACTGCGCACCCCGGTTGCCGGCCTGCAGGCCAGCGCTGAAACGCTGCTGCGCGACAATCCGGCCCGCGCTGCGCGCGAGAGCCTCACGGTCGGCATGATTCAGCAGACCCAGCGGGCTGCCCGACTGGTCGATGACCTGCTGCTGATGACCCGGCTGGACCAGGGCGATGAGGGCGCGGCCTTCGAACCGGTCGACCTGTCCGCGCTCACCCGCGGCGTCGTTGCCGAGCAGCGGATGCTCGGGGCCAGCCGCGAATTCGACCTCGCGGTCGCGGCCGCGGTTTGGGTGAGCGGTGACGCCCAGCGCCTGGCGCAGATCGTGACCAACCTGCTCGGGAACGCGCGCACTGCGACCGAGCCGGGTGGCAGCATCCGCACCAGCCTGGCAATCGTTGATGGCACCGCCCGGCTGGAGGTCAACGACTCCGGCGCCGGCGTTCCCGCGCCAGACCGCGAGCGCATCTTCGAACGGTTCGTGCGCCTCGACCCGTCACGGGCCAGCAATCGCGGCGGCTCCGGCCTCGGCCTGTCGATCGCCCGGGCCCTCGCCCGCGCGCACGGCGGTACGCTCGAGTGCCTCGAACCGGTCGCGACGGGTGCGCGCTTCGCCCTGACGCTGCCCCTGGCACGCGCCTAGCCCGCGACTATTCGCAGCCGGTTCCGTCACCGTCGCGGTCGAGGTGGCTGCCGTAGCCGGGTTCGCCGGAGTGCACCGGCGCCGCGCCGGCCTCCCGAGCTGCGGTGCAGTTCTGAAAATAGACCTCGATCGGCGTGACGACTGCAAGCTCACCGGTACTCGCGAGCTCGTCGGGGCAATCCGAGAGGATGCGCGTCATCGCGTCGCGCTCGGCCGCGGTCACCCACAGCGCGTAGGTCGCCTTCACCGAGATCTGCCGGGCCACGTAGGTGCACCGGTAGCTTTTCAGCGGCGGCAGCCAGGTGGCCGCGTCGCCGTCTCCCTTGCGCGAATTGGTCACGCCGTCGACGGCGAGCAGATTGAGCGGATCGTTCGCCAACGCCACCCGCTGCTCCTGCGACAGTTGCTGAGCCCCGGTCTGCCAGGCATTCGACAGGGCAACGAGGTGGTCGATCTGCACGAGCGAGGAGGTCGCCTGGCCCCGCACAAAATCGATGGTCAGGCCCGTGAACGGCCCGTTCAGGGTGCCGCTCTGCACCTCGCAGCCGCCCGCGATGACGAGCACGGTCAGGTCGCGGGCCAGGATGTCGTTGCGGGTGTCGCATCCGTTCTGGTCGACGTCTTGCCAGGCTGATCCGAAGCTTTCCGTGCGGTCATAGCCGGTTTTCTGCGCGCGACCCTTTACCGGCAGGGTTGCGAGCACGGCGAGGGCTGCGGAGTCGGACGTGGGCGCTGGCTGTGCGGTGGCCGGTTCCGCAGTGGCATGAGTTGATGGCGTCGCACTTGCGGAACTTCCGGTGTCGGCCAGATCCGGTGAAACGGATGTCCCCGCGAGCGACGTTCCCACCAGAATCGCCGCCAGGGCGGCCACGATCACCGCCGTGATCACGAAAGTCTTATTCGGGCGACGGACGGCCATGGTGCTCCTTCTGGCCGCAAAGGCACGACCCCTCGAATATACGGCGTGCGCCGCGGCCGTCGGGTCAGGCCGCGGCATCCGTTTGATGAAAAGACACCCATTCTGGGGGTCTTCTTTCGGGGGCCGCACTGGCAGGATATAGAACCCGGCGAGGAGCACTCATGACTCACATACTCTCCACGCGGCGGCGTCTCGCGACGCCCCCGGAATTGCCCGAATCGAATCGCACCGGAGCGCTTCGATCAACACCCGGCCTGGCCTGGCTGCTCGATCGCGCCCAGCGCCGACCCGAACCGACGCCCACCGACCTGGCGCTGGCGCGAGCCCGCAGCGAGCTGGCCGTCGACACCTTTCTGGAGACGCTGCCCGAACATTGGGCGGCATTCACCTCGCCTGCCCTGACCGGCGACGGCCCAAGTGCGGCGCGGCTCATCGTCGGCCCCGGCGGCGTTTTTGCGCTGCACGCGCAGCTCTGCGACGGGCGGATCGCCTGGGTGTATCGCCAGACCGTGCACGTCGCGGGGCGTCGGGCCCCCGACCTGGCCACCGCCGAGGCTGGCGCGCAACGACTCACCACGCTGCTGCGCGGGCGGGTACCGCTGCGCACCGCGGTGCAGCCCGTCGTTGTCGTGCTCGGCGCCCGCGCGCTCTGGGCCACGGGCCAAACTGGGCAGAGTTGGGCGGCGCCGGGTCGTCCCGTTCCGGTGGCGGTTCTCGGGGCGCGCGCTCTGGGCGACTGGCTGGCTTCCCGGCCGCAGGTGCTGCGTCCGATCGAACGCATGGAACTGGCCGCCGCCATCGACAACCCGCTGACCTGGGGCATCCGTCCGTCTATCCTGCCGCGGCCCGGTACCGTGCAAAATTAGCGCTTTTTGGGCCCATTCCCCTTCGCGGAGAGCAGGCGCGCCCGCACCGAGAACGCGCCGCCGATCACGAGTGAAACGACGGCCGCCGGCAAAATGAAGTCGACGAACTGATTGCCCGAAATCAGGTTGCCCACCAGCAGCAGCACGGCCAGCCCGCTGAAACCGAGGCCCGCGATGGCGCAAACGTTGAAAGTCAGGTGTTTCACGGGGCAAATCCAATCGGTGGGGTGACTGTCAGGCTAGCCGACCGTGGCCTATTTAGTGGGGGAAGCGCCGGTCCGGGTCCTACCCCTATATTGACAAGCGGATGCTCCGCGCCAGCCTCGCGCGCCACTTCCTCAGCCGGTCTGAGAATTACTCCAATTTGCTAACCAATGTCGCGCGCCGGCCGACTGTTACCCCTGAACGGGGACTCCTCGGCGACAGAATGGTATCGGGCGAAAGCCCGAGGTGAGGCGAGAACGTGATCAACGCAACGCTGGGCAATGGTGTGCACGCCGGCGACATCGAGCCGGCGCCAGTGGTTTTGGCGGCGCCAGCCGTGTCGATGCTGCCCGGTTCTGACCCGTCACCGGCCCCCGGGCGGTTCGCCGGGCAATCCCTCGTGGAAGAATTCTTGCGGCAACAGGAGGATCGCGCTCCGCGCTCCCGGCTAGCCCGCACCCTCGGTCTCTCCCTGCTCGATGCCAATGGCCTGGCCTGGTTGCGCGCGGCGCAGGCCGAGATGGTGGTGGGCGACATTCTCGCCCGGCTGCCCGAGGGCTACAGCGTCTTCCACTCGCTGCCCATTCGCAATACGGCGTTCTGGGTGGATCACCTCGTCGTCGGGCCCGGCGGAATTTTCGCGCTGAGCTCCAAAACACGCTGGGATCATGACCTGACCGGGTCGGTGCGCACGATTCCGATTGGCGATCACACCATGCCCTACCTGCGCGATGCGCGGTTCGAGTCGACTCAGATCACGGCACTGCTGGCCGGGGCAATGCCGGCAACGGCCGTGGTTCAGCCGATGATCGTGCTGGTCAACCCGCACAAAATTCGGCTCAATCGCAAGCCCGACGTCGTGACCGTCATCGATTCGCCCAGGCTGCGCCGGTGGCTGGTGGGGCGCCCGCGGCAATTTAGTGCGGAGCAGCAGGCGACCCTGACCGCGGTCATTGACGATCCGACCACGTGGCACACGCCGGTGCGAACGAGCGCGCCGGACCACCTGCACGCACGCTTCACCGCGCTCGAACAGGAGGTTTCGGCGTCCGGCGTCCGGCGCACCACGTTCACGGTTCTCGCCGCCGCCTTGGGCGCCAGCCTGCTGGCGATCGTGACACTGCCCGTCATCGTCTCCGCCGTCGAGTACCTCGCCGCCCCCTAACCCGAGTACCGAATGCCGCGCGCCGTCCGCGGCCGGCCCTGCTGGCGCCGCGGACGGCATAACTCCTGCAAATTGTGGTCGGCTTCAAGCGGATGCGCCGAATTCCGTCCAACTTTTCTGCCGCTCCTCCAAATTGCAGGAGTTATGACCTGAGGCAGGGTGGTGCGCTGGTGGCTAAATCAGGAAATCGGAACCACCGGCAGCCTGGTGTCCGGTGTTTTCGGGCCACTGCCTGCTTGATCGACCTAGAGATCCTGATTTAGCCACCATGACGGCGCAAGATTTAGGCGAGGCGCTCGAGAACGGTGCCCTCGCGCATCCGTTCGACGCGCACGACGTGGTCACGCAGGTCGCGCACGCCGCGCGGGATCGCGAGTTCGGCGACATCCTGCCCCTTGGTCGCGGTGTGCGACCGGGTCGGATGCTGATAGTCCGCGATCGACCGAAAGGTGTCGCGCCCGCGCGGCTCTTTGCTGTGGCGCTGAGCGAAGCCGGAGTTGATCGCGCTCAGCTCCATCTCGTCTTCGTGCGCCGCGACCAGGCTCTTGGTGCTCAGGGTGATCACGGTGTGGGCATCATCCCGATACGACCGGGCCTGCAGAAGTTCCTGCAGAAAGCGTGGCTGCAGGTGAAAGAACACCCGGTCGTTCAGCGCGGCGTACCACTCGGCGAGCGTCATATCGTCGAGGGCATCCTCCAGCGACGGCTCGTGAATCGCCTTTTGATGACGGATGACCGCGGTCCCGAATTCCGCATGCTCGAGCACGTGTGACTCACCGCGCCGCTTGCCCAGAATTGCCACCTGCGGCGCGCCCTGTTTGACTCCCCAGCGGGTCACGAGTGCGGCCGGACTGAGCAGCCCGTGGCGCTCGATGGCTGGCCAACTGCCATCGGCGGCCACGTGGTAGAGCTCGGGGTACAGACGGATCAGATCGCGGGACAGCACAGTTCGAGAGTACTCGCCGCCCCGTGCCGCCCCGTGCCGCCCCGTGCCGCCTCAGCGTTCAGCCAGCCAGGTCCAATGTCGCGAGCACTGTGCGTCCGCTCGCTGCCGCGCGCGGCGCCATGTCCACGAGCGCGATCTGGACCAGTACGAGCTCATCGCCCGCTTGCACGCGCCGATGCTGCTTGACCGTGACGTGCGCCCGAAACTCCGGTCCCGAGAAGGCCGGCTCGTTCGGGGCTGTGGCCAACGGGAGCAGCGCTTCGACGAGCCGATCGTGCAGTCTCGTCAGCGAAGCGTTGTCGTCAATGAGTGTCACCAGAATATCGTGTCGGCGGCCAAACAGGGCGTCCGGCCCGACTGCCACCGTCAGCGCCGGGAACCCGGCCATCGTCGCGGCGATGACCTGCGCAATCTCGCTGGGCGCAGCATCCGTTTTGAAGGGAGCGAGCACGGTAATGTGCAGCGGCCAACTCCCGACGGTGAAGCTCTCGCCGGTCTGCAGCGGCGTAAGCGGCAGAACGACAACGAGGCGGGGCATGCGCCGAGTCTAGACGGCGCCGGACTGCCCGACCTGCCGTGCAGAACAGCGGAGATTCTCGTCAGAATCGACTTAACACGCCAGCTGTCGGCACTGAGGCCAATATTCTCCGCAGCCATGCAGGCCCCCATGTATAACCGCCGCTACGCCCCACGAATCCGCGTAACACCGGCCCCGACGAGTCGGCAATATCGCGCGACCCACCGCAGGGCGTAGCCGACCCGCTCTTGGAGCGGTACAACTGAATCATGACGAGTTCACCTCTGATTCTGGGCCCGATGATGCGCTACGTCGATAATGTCTCGGCGAGCATCTGGTTCGAGACTCGGGATGCCGGTCGGATCGTGGTCACCGCGGCTGGTCGTTCCTGGGCGGCGCGTACCTTCGCCGTGCATGCACACCACTACGCCCTCGTGCACGTCGACGGTCTGCACCCCAACACGACCCTGCCGTACACGGTGGAGTTCGACGGACGTCCGGTCTGGCCCGATTCGAAGTCCTGGTATCCGGCGGCGGTCATCGCGACGCTCGGCGGCGGGCATCCGCTTCGGATGTCGTTTGGATCCTGCCGCACCAGTGTTCCCCATGACGAGGACGGCAATAGAACGCACGGCGTTGACGCTCTGCGGGCCTGCGCTCTGCGCCTGGCCTCGCCCGACAACGACGTGCCGCGCCCGGATCTGATCCTCTTTCTGGGCGATCAGGTTTATGCCGACCTGACTACCGAGGAGATGCAAAAGTTCATCAGGGCGCGGCGTGATATCACGAAGCCTCCCGGCAAAGAGCTGGCCGATTATGAGGAATACGCGCACCTCTATCGCCTGGCCTGGTCGGACGAGGCCAACCGCTGGCTGCTCTCCACAGTGCCGACCGCGATGATTTTCGACGACCACGACATTCGCGACGACTGGAATACCTCGCAGAGCTGGAAGCGCCAGATGGAGGCGACGTCGTGGTGGCGGGGCAGGATCATCGCGGGGCTGGCCTCCTACTGGGTGTATCAGCATCTCGGCAATATGTCACCCGCCGAACGAGCCAACGATGACATCTGGCGCCTGATCGCTGCCCACGATGGCCCGGATGAACTCGACCTGAGCGTCCCGCTCGACGCATTTGCCGAACGGTGTGACCAGCAGCCCACCAGCTACCGATGGAGTTATTGTCGAGACATCAGCGATGTTCGGCTGATCGTGGTGGACTCCCGCGCAGCCCGCGAACTCGACCCGGCCCGGCGGGCACTTCTGGACGAAGACGAGATCGGCTGGCTCGATGAGCGGATGCGAGGCGGCTTCCGCCACCTTTTGATCGGCACCTCGCTGCCGTTTCTGCTTCCGCCCGGCCTCCACCACCTGGAATCCTGGAACGAAGCCATTTCCGAAGGAGCCTGGAGCAAGCCGGCCGCGCGGGTCGGCGAACGGCTGCGTCAGCTGGTCGACCTGGAGCATTGGGGCGCCTTCCAGCGCAGCTTCCGCGAGGTGGCACGGATGGCTACCGAGGTGGCCGACGGCCGACGCGGGATGGCGCCCGATACGGTGACGTTTCTGTCGGGCGACGTGCACTACTCCACCGTCTCCGAGGTCGAGCGAACCTCGGGGAGCCGCATCGTGCAGGCCGTCTGCTCGCCGATTCGCAATCCGCTCCCCATGGCCATGCGATCGTTCTCCGCCGTACTCGCCTACGGCATCGCCACGCGACTGAGTGCCCGGCTGGCTCGTTCCGCTGGAGTCGCGTCGCCGCCGTTCCGCTGGGCGGGCATCAAGGGGCCCTGGTTCGACAACTGTCTGGCGAGCCTCGACGACACCTCCGCCGGCCTCACCATTCGGTGGGAGAAGGGAGTCGTCCGGGCCGGCGACCATCGGCATCCGCTGGTGGAGAACGTGGCAACAATCGTCCTGGAACCCCGGATGCAGTGAGACGGCCCGCGTCTTAGTCCGGCGATACCCCGACTGTCAGGAGCAACTGGGGCTGGGACTGCTCGGCCCAAGTACCCAATACCGTGGCGGCATTCGTTGCGAGGGCCCTCGAAGATGTGCCGTCGAGTACCCGCACGACGGTGACGCGCAGGGCGCCCGCCGTTGCGATCGTGGTGCCCGCCGTAGAGACGGTGTCGATGGTCGCAGCACGCTCCGGAACGGGGGTTCCGGGGGTGCCGCTGCCGCGCACGGTAGCGGTCGGTGCGACCGGAATGAGTTCACCGTTCCCTTGCGTGAATTGGTCGGCCTGCTGCCCGCCGGTCAGGGCTGCGGCAGCGACCGCCGCCAGATAGACCGGGTCGCCGGTGGCGTCGTAGACCCAGCGGTCACCGAGCACGGAGTGGGACATGGTGCCGACGAGCTCATTCCCGCCGCCCTCGAGTGGCGCGCCGCGATAGGTCAGCGGAATCTGCAGCAGCGGCCCGGTACCAAAGCGCACCAGGATGGTTTCGATGCCGACCCCTCCATCAGGATCGTCGAAGCGGAAGGATGCGACGCGCTCCACCTCGGCCCCAACGTCGCCCACAAACCACGTTTGCGTCGGAGCCCACGCGGCGATGAGCTCAGACTTGGAGGGCCGCAGGACGGCGTCGTAGAGAAGTGCCATAGCTTCGATCGTAGGGGTCGTGGCGTCGCTCGCACCAGCTAAGCCCTTTTCGGGTGGCCTCCGAGAGCGCGTGCGCTCGAAAGCTGCTCGAGCGCACGGCAGGCCAGCCGCGTGCAACGCAGATTTCGGCCGCGCAGATCCCGCCGCGTCTATAAGCGGATGCTGCGCGCGACCGCCCGCCGCGCCGCGGCGACCACGTTCTCCACGGTCACCCCGCGCAGCGCCGACGGCCGACCATTCACGCTCAGACGGCTACGACCATTTCCAGTACAGCCGCCGTCACGGCGATTCTCTCGTCCGTGGCAGCAGTCGCCTTCATGAATATTCGAAAAACGTCGATCGAATCAGGCTGGATTGCGGGCCAACACTGCCTGACGATGCGCAGCGATGAGCTTCAGGGTGGCCCAAACCAGCGCGAGCATGCCCACGACGAGGGCTAGAAAGAGTGCGGGCCCAGCTCAAGGGTGGCTGTGGGCACCGGCGCTGCGAGATCCACGGCAGCAAGGCTCAGCTGGGAATCATCAATTCCGAAGGCCGCCGACGAGGAACTCGGCGGGAGCCCGCCAGGGAACGTTTGCCGTGCCCGTGAACGGCGGCACCGCTCGTTCTGAAACGCGGCTCCGGCTGCGGTCGAATGCGCCCAGAACTCCCTGGGCGACGAATTGTGGTCACGGAAAGCAACTTACACATCGGTGACGATCTGGGGCACAAATCGACGAATTGGCCGCATCCACGGTCAGGTGCAGCAGGCGGTTGGACTCCACGCGTCCGGGCGCATTGGGAACATCGTGATGCGCTGGGTCGAATCGGTAGGAGTGGCGAAGCGAGTACATTCGTTGACCCCGAGAGCGGTTACGCCTACGATGATATCCACCACACAAAAATAAAATATCACCATGCGAAAATTGGTCAGAGAGGACCTAATCGTGGATAATCTTGCTGTGCTCAGCCTTCTGGCGTTGGCACCAATTCTTGTGGTGGGCGTACTGCTCGCCGGATTCCGGTGGCCTGCCAAATACGCCATGCCACTGGGCTATATCGCCGCGGTAATCGTGGCCCTCGCGGTGTGGAAGATGGACTTTCGGGGAGTCATCGCGGCCTCCCTCGAAGGTGTCATCACGGCCGCAACCCTGCTGTACATCGTGTTCGGGGCGCTTCTGCTGCTGTCAACGTTGACCGTCGGTGGAGCAATGGCCACCATCCGCGGCGGATTCAACAACATCTCGCCCGACCGGCGCATTCAGGCGGTCATCATCGGCTGGCTATTCGGAAGCTTCATCGAGGGAGCATCTGGCTTCGGCACGCCAGCCGCGGTCGTCGCCCCACTGCTGCTGGCGATGGGCTTTCCAGCGATGGCCGCCGTGATGGTGGGCCTCATTATCCAGAGCACACCGGTGAGCTTTGGAGCAGTGGGCACGCCGATCATCGTGGGTGTCGGCGGTGGGCTCGGCGGTGATCCGGCCGTCGCCGAGCGCATCTCCGTGCTGGGGGTGACGATGCCCGAGTTCGTAGCGTCGATCGGCTTTCAGGTGGCCTCGATCCACGCGATCGTTGGCCTGCTCATCCCGTTGATTCTGGTGTGCATGCTCACCGGGTTCTTCGGTCCAGAGCGGCGCTTCCGCGACGGACTGGCCATCTGGCCATTCGCGCTCTACGCCTCGGTCGCTATGACGATTCCCTCCGTGCTCGTGGCCCGCTTTCTCGGCCCGGAATTCCCCTCGTTGTTCGGCGGCCTCTTCGGACTGATCGTCGTGATGTTCACGTCAAGCAAGGGCTTCCTGATGCCGAAGAAAACCTTCGATTTCGGCCCACGAGCCAGTTGGAGCCCGCGCTGGATGGGCACCATAGAACCGGCGGAACCCGCCGCATCCGTTCGCCGCATCGGCATCGTGAGCGCCTGGTCACCATACGTGCTGATGGCCGTATTGCTGGTCGGCAGCCGGGTAATTACACCGGTCACGGAATTCCTCACCGGTATCGCCATCCCGTTCAACAACATTCTCGGCACCGACATCTCCACCGCCGTGCAGCCGTTCTATTCGCCAGCCTTCCTGCTCATTCTGGCATCGCTGTTCGCGTATGGACTTCATCGCATGAATGGCCAACAGATTCGCGAGACGTGGAAGGTATCGGGCAGGCAACTCGCTGGAACCGCCGTGGCCCTGCTTTTTGCCGTGCCGCTCGTGCGCGTGCTGATCCAGTCGGGGCCGGAGCTCAACGCATCCGGTCTCTCGAGCATGCCGGTGACGCTCGCTGAGGGCACTGCCGCCATCTCGGGCAGCTCGTGGCCGTTCATCGCCCCATTTATCGGTGCGCTCGGAGCCTTCGTCGCCGGTTCCAACACGGTGTCCAACCTTACGTTCTCGCAGTTCCAGTTCTCCACGGGCAACGCTATCGGGGTGAACCCGGAGCAGGTGGTGGCTGCCCAGGCCGTCGGCGGCGCTGGCGGTAACCCGATCGCCATCCACAACATTGTGGCCGCGTCAGCCACGGTGGGGCTGCTCGGGCGCGAGGGCGACCTGCTGCGCAAGACAATTCTCGTCACGCTGTACTATTGCATCGCCGGGGGAGCGATCTCATTCATCTTTATCTACGGGCTCGGCTTCAACCTCGGCACGATCATGCTCGTGCTGCTGATGAGCACGCTCGGATTCATCGTGCGGTGGATGCTGCGCCAGAAGGCGGCCGTGCTGGCGCCCGAACCCGAGCGCGTCTAAGTCAGTCACGCGAGAGCGGGCGGCAGCGGAGACATCCGTTGTCGCCCGCTTTGTCGTGCCAGGTGAAACAGACGACGGCTTGTGGACCCGCGCGCGGCAGACCCCAGCACACGAAAAACCGGAGTAGCTGCGTGCAGCTACTCCGGTTGTGCGCCCTGGAAGTTACGGTCGAGTGACCTCTTCGAGCAGTTCGAGCACGTGCCGGTACGGCTTGCCGGTGGCACGGGTCATGCCGAGTTCGCAGGTGCGATTGCACGAAGCGTGCGCCACGGCGTCCATGGCGAGCACGTCATCGGCCTGAGCCTTCGTAGCCGATTTGGTGAGCTCCGGGTGCAGCATGCCGCGGTCGCCGGCAAAGGCACAGCAGCCCCAGTTCTCGGGTATTTCAACGTGCTCGGCCACGCTGGAAGCCACGGTCTGTAGGGCAGCGTTGGCGCCCATCCGTGTTGACGAACACGTGGGGTGCAGCGCGAGTGACTCGATCTTCACATATTCGGGCAGGCCGGGCAGAATGCTCGTGGCGGCGAACTCGACCGCGTCCATGACCGTCAGCGGATGCTCGCTCCGGTCACCCTCGATAATGTGCCGCAGCCCCTCGGTGCACGAGGAAGCATCACAGATCACCGGCAGCTCGCCGTCGCGGGTCGCGGTGCGCAGGGCGGCCAGGGTCTTCGCCGCGATCGTGGCGAGTCCGCGGGTCATACCCTTGGAGGCCCACGGGGTACCGCAACAGAGCGCGTCGATGCCGTCGGGCACGAGTAGGGTCACGCCGGCGCGCTCGCAGAGCTGCTCGAAACTGTATTGCGTGCCGGGAGTTCCGGCAACGGCCGGACCGAACATCGTTTGCACGCAGGCGGGAAAGTAGACGGCAGCCGGCGCCTGGCGCGGGGCAGGGCGCATCCGCTCGGTGGCAACTACTGCATCAACCATGGTGATTCTCCTTCTGGGATTGACCGGAGTGGGCGTGGCGGGGTCGGCCCCCGCCGGGCAGGTCGGGCGAGTAGAGGGGCACGGTGTCGGTGCCGAGCACGGTGCGCGCGAGGCGGTTGGGGCCGAGTACGAGCGGCACCGGAACCGAGGCGATCGCCTTGAGAGCGAGCCCCGCGCCGCGAGTGACCGTGCCCCAGTTGTTGGCGGCCACATTCCACAGCGCGCTTTCCAGTGGATTCGCCTCGTCGTGGCGCAGCCTCTTCATGAGGTCGCCGGTGTTGATGTTGACCGGGCAGGCCGTTTGACACATGCCGTCGGCGGCGCAGGTCTGCACGGCGTCGTACTCGTAGTCTTTCTCCATCTCGGCCACGAGAGCGAGATTACCGTCGAGCCTGGCCTGTTCGATTGCACGCAACGATACGATGCGCTGCCGCGGCGTGAGCGTCACGTTGCGGCTCGGGCACACCGGCTCGCACCAACCGCACTCGGTGCAGCGGTCGACCTCTTTCGCCACGGCCGGGATGGCCTTGAGATCTTTCAGGTGGGCGTTCGGGTCGTCGTTGATGAGTACGCCGGGGTTGAGCATGCCAGCCGGGTCGAAGAGCACCTTGATGCGGCGCATCACGTCATAGAGCTCGTCGCCGAACTGGCGCTGCACATACGGCGCCATTACGCGCCCGGTGCCATGCTCGGCCTTGAGCGAACCGCCTTCGGCGAGCACGAGGTCGACGAGATCTTCGGTGAACCGGCTGAACCGCTCGAGACCCACGGCACTGCCGAAATCGTCGGTGAGCATGAAGTGCACGTTGCCGTCTTTGGCATGACCGAAAATCATAGAGTTCTCATACTCGTACTTGGCGAACAGCCGAATGAGCTCCATGCAGGTGCGGGCGAGCGCTGGCACCGGAACCACGATGTCTTCGAGCAGGGCGTTCGTGCCCTGCGGCCGGGTACCGCCCACAGCCGGAATAATCCCCTTGCGCAGGTACCACAGCTGGCCGCGGATGCCGGCATCGGTCGTAAAATCGGCTGGCAGGGTGAGACCGAGCGTGTTGACGGTCTGCATGCCGGTCGCGAGCATCTGCGCCAGTTTCTCTGGCGACTCGGCGTGGTACTCCACGAGCAGGGCGGCGTGCTGGTCCACCATGAGATCGACCACGATCGCGGGCGCCCCCGGCATCTTCTGCCCCACAATGAGCGAAAGCGCGTCCATGAGTTCCAGGGTGGCCGCACCGGTCGCTACCAAGGCGGGCAGAGCGGCGGTGGCTGCCTCGAGCCCGGGAAACACGAGCAGGGCGGTGGTGACGTGCGGCAGTTTGGGAACCGTTCGAAATATCGCCTCGGCCACGAATCCCAGCGTGCCCTCGCTGCCCACGATCAGATGCGCGAGCATGTCCACGGCACGGTCGAAGTCGAGCAGCGAGTTCACGCCGTAACCCATGGTGTTCTTCATGGAGAATTGCTGACGAATGGTGGCGACGGATGCCTCGTTATCGCGGGTGCGCCGCGCGAGTTCGAGCAGGCCGTTGTATAGAACCGGCTCGTGCTTCAGCAACTGCTCATCGGCATCCGCTGCCCCGGTGTCGATGACCGTGCCGCTTGGCAGCACCACGGTGACCGATTCGAGCGTCTGGTAGGTGTTGTCCACGGTGCCGCAGGCCATGCCGGAGGAATTATTCGCCACGACGCCGCCGATGGTGGCGGCGGATTCGCTCGCCGGGTCGGGTCCGAACTTGCGCCCGTACTTGGCGAGGCGGGTGTTGAGCGCCCGCACCGTGACGCCCGGCTGCACGCGCACGCGCAGGCCGTCGTCGAGTACGTCGATGTTCTTGAAGTTCCGGCGCACGTCGACCAGCACACCGTCGGTGATGGCCTGGCCGCTCAGGCTGGTGCCGCCCGAGCGAAACGTGAGGTGCACGCCCTGCGCGGCGCCGGCGCGCAGCAAGGCGCCGACCTCCGCGGCATCCGTGGCCACCACCACGGCCTGGGGAATAAGCAGAAAGTGTGAGGCATCGTGGGCGTTCGCGTGGAGGTCGAGTGCCCGAGTTTTCACCCGAGCCGGGTCGCCAACGGCGGCACGCAGCGCGCCGAACATCGCGGTACCAGCCTCGGAGCTAACGGTTGTTGTACTCACAAAAACTCCCTTGTTTTCGACGTGCACGTGCAAACAGACTATTCGGTGGCGCTGACAATGAGCGAGAGCGAGGTGGGCGCATCGGCCGCTGTCACGGCCAGGTCTTCGAACTCGGTTACGGCGTCGATCTCGGCGGCGGCCATCGAGATATTTGTGACCCGCTCGAGGATAATTTCGACGACAACGGGAACCCTGAACTCGACCATCCACGCCTGGGCCTGCGCGAACGCTGCCTGCAAATCGTCGGCTTCGCGTACCCGGATGGCCTTGCAGCCGAGGCCCTCGGCCACCTTGAGGTGGTCGACGCCATAGCCCTCAAGTTCGGGCGAATTGATGTTCTCAAACGCGAGCGACACCTGGTAATCCATATCGAAGCGGCGCTGCGCCTGACGGATCAGGCCGAGATAGGAATTGTTCACGACGACATGTATGTACGGGATGTGGAACTGGGCACCCACCGCGAGTTCTTCGATCATGAACTGAAAGTCGTAGTCGCCGCTGAGCCCCACGACCGTTTTCGACGGGTCGGCCACGGCCACGCCGAGGGCGGCGGGAAGCGTCCAGCCGAGTGGCCCGGCCTGGCCGCAATTGATCCAGTGTCGCGGGTGGAAGACGTTCAGAAATTGTGCTCCCGCAATCTGCGACAGCCCGATCGTGGTCACGTAGCGGGTTTCGGTGCCGAATGCCCGATTCATCTCCTCATAAACGCGCTGCGGTTTCATCGGCACGTTCTCGAAGTGCGTCTTGCGCTGAAGCGTGGCCTTGCGGTGCGCGCAGTCCTCGACCCAGCTCTCCCAATCGGGGAGGACGTTGGCGGCCTTGCGTTCGCGTGCGAGCTCAACCAGACCGCGCAGTGCTGCACCGGCGTCGGAGACGATGCCAAAGTCCGGCGAGAAAATCCGCCCAATCTGGGTGGGTTCAATGTCGATGTGGACGAATGTGCGGCCCTTCGTGTATGTGTCGAGGCCGCCGGTGTGCCGGTTGGCCCAACGGTTACCGATGCCGAGTACGAAATCCGATTCGAGCATGGTTGCATTGCCGTAGCGGTGCGACGTCATCAGCCCCACCATGCCGGCCGCGAGCCGGTGGTCGTCGGGAATGCTGCCCCAGCCCATCAGCGTGGGAATCACCGGAATATTCAGCACCTCGGCCAGCTCGACCAGCTCCGCCGAGGCGTCCGCGTTTATCACGCCGCCGCCGGCGATGATCACCGGGCGCTTCGCGAGCAGCAGCATGTCGATCGCCTTTTCGAGCTGGGCAACGGATGCTGCGGGCTTGGCTACCGAAAGCGGCTCATAGGTGTCGATGTCGAATTCGATCTCGGTAAGTTGCACATCGATCGGCAGATCGATCAACACCGGGCCAGGGCGGCCGGAGCGCATCAGATAAAACGCCTTCTGGAAGACGCCGGGAACCTGCCCGGCCTCGAGCACTGTAACGGCCATCTTCGTGACGGGGGTCGCGATGGAGGCGATGTCGACGCCCTGAAAATCTTCCT
Source organism: Cryobacterium sp. TMS1-13-1 (assembly GCF_004403125.1). Taxonomy (NCBI): domain Bacteria; kingdom Bacillati; phylum Actinomycetota; class Actinomycetes; order Micrococcales; family Microbacteriaceae; genus Cryobacterium; species Cryobacterium sp. TMS1-13-1. The sequence goes on from NZ_SOGX01000007.1 coordinate 117,317, forward strand.
TGTGCAGCTTGCTCACCGGAGCCTGGCCGGTGATACATAGAATGGGCGTGGAATCGGCCCACGCGGAGTAGAGGCCGGTCAGCATATCGGTGCCGGCCGGTCCGGAGGTACCGATACACACGCCGATGTTTCCGGCCTTCGTGCGCGTGAATCCCTCGGCCATGTGCGAGGCGCCCTCAACGTGGCGGGCGAGGATGTGGTCGATGCCGCCGTGGGCGCGCATGGCCGAGTAGAACGGGTTGATGGCAGCCCCCGGTACACCGAAGGTCTGGGTGGCCCCCTCCTTTTCGAGGATGGCGACGGCAACGTCTACTGCGCGCATTCTAGACATGTGATTCTCCTTGAATCTGAAAAGTTGGTGTTCAGGCGTGCGAGCGGCCGGACATCTGCTCGACCAACAGCAGCAATGCGGAGTGGTCGAGCGAGCCGTGGCCTTCGGCGCGCAGGGTGCCCATTAGCTGGGCCACCATCGAACCAAGCGGAATGGCGACGCCGGCCGCGCGGGCCGCTGCGGTGACTATGCCGAGGTCCTTGTGGTGCAGGTCGACCCGGAAACCCGGTTCGAACGTGCGCGCCACCATACCGGCGGCCTTGCGGTCCAGGATGCGATTGCCGGCCAGCCCGCCAGCCAGAACCTTGATAGATGCTTCGGTATCGACCGAGTGCGCCTCCAGAAACACGAGCGCCTCGGCGACGAGCTGGATGGTGCCGGCGACGATGAGCTGGTTGGCGGCCTTGACCGTTTGGCCGGATCCAGCCGGACCGACGTGGACCACGGTGCTGCCCATAGCGTCGAGTACGCCACGAATGGCCTCGACGTCGGCGACCTCCCCGCCGACCATGATCGACAGGGTGCCCTCGATTGCGCCGGCTTCGCCGCCGGAGACCGGGGCGTCGATGGGCTTGAGCCCGGCGTCCCTCGCGGCTCCGGCCAGGCGAACGGCAACGTCGGGCCGGATGGTGCTGGCGTCAATCCAATAGGCGCCGGCCGGCGTATGGGCGAAGACACCGTCCGGGCCGCCGACGACGTCTTCGACATCGGGCGAGTCTGGCAGCATCGTGATCACGACGTTGGCATCCCGCACGGCGTCGGGGATACTCGCCGCGCCTCGACCGCCCGCGGCGACCAGCTCGTCAATTCGTGTCGAACTGCGGTTGAAGCCGACGACGTTGTGGCCGGCCTTCACGAGATTGATTGCCATGGGCAGGCCCATTATTCCCAGGCCGATGACGGCAACATTATTCATTTTATTTGTCCTTTTCTCAGGGGTGTCGGATGCGCAGCGGTCGGTTAGGCGGTTTCAAGCCAGGCAAACGGATTTGTTGCGACCGTCTTGTATTCCAGCCCGATGGGGCCGTCATAGCCGAGATCGTGACTGTGCGCGAGCCACTCGTGAATGGGTAGCGTGCCCGTTCCTGGTTCGCCGCGCCCGGGTGCGTCGGCAATCTGGATGTGTCCGAATCGGTGCGCGTGCTCGGAGATCACGGCCTCGACATCGTCGCCGTTGACGGCCAGGTGGTAAAAATCGGCGAGTAGTTTGATGTTCGTGTCGCCGCTCTGGATGCTCACCCGTTCGATCACGGCCAGCACGTCGGCCGCCGTGCGCAGGGGATACTTCGGTGCCCCGCTCACCGGCTCCAGCAACACGGTGCCACCGATCGGGGCGACGAATCGCGCGGCGAGGGAGAGATTTTCGATAGCGAGCTCATCTTGTTCCTCTGGGGCAACGCCGTCGATACGGTTTCCGTAGAGGGCGTTGAAGGACGTGCAGCCGAGGTGCCCGCCGATGCCAGCGGCGACGGCCAGATTGTCGCGAAACTCGTCGGACCGGGCTGGCCAGGACACCAGACCTCGATCCCCGGCCGGCATGTCGCCGGCCGCAAAGTTCAAACCGGTCAGTCGAACGTCGGCATCCGTGATTGCGTTCTCAAAGTCGGCAATCTGCGTTTCGGTGGGAACGGCGGTGGCAAAGGGCCACCAAAACTCGACCGCGTCGAATCCGGCGGCTTTGGCCGCGGCTGGGCGCTGGAGCAACGGCAATTCGGTCAGCAGGATGGAGCAGTTTACGGTGTACAGCATGGGGGCGTCCTTGCTCCTCGAGTTGATGATTATGCGACCTGATTCCACCAAGTTTCGTATTGTGGAAGTTAGTTTCTGTTATATGGAAAGACTACGGTCAGTGCGGCCCGGCGTCAACTTCTGTGTAATCTGGGTAACCTGGCGATATTTCCACAATGCGGATATCCGTTGCCACGTACGGCCTGGAGGCATAAAGATGGCAGAACGCACGGCTGGCAGCGGTGTGCAATCCGTGGAGCGGGTTTTTGAACTCCTCGAGCTGATCACGGCCGCTGGCGGGCAGGTGATGCTGAGCGAGCTCGCGGCCTCCACCGAGCTGCCCCTGCCGACCATTCATCGGCTGCTGCGCACGCTGGTGGCGAAGGGATACATTCGTCAGCTCGCCAATCGGCGTTACGCGCTGGGCCCAGGTCTCATTCGCCTCGGAACGGCAGCCAGTACGCAGCTCGGCGCCCTGGCTGGGGCCCAACTCCGGGCCCTTGTCGACCAACTGGGGGAGACGGCGAACATGGCCGTTCTCGATGCCGACATGGCGCTTTACATCGCCCAGGCTCCATCCAAACACTCCATGCGCATGTTCACGGAGGTCGGCCGACGCGCGCATACTCATGCCACCGGAGTCGGCAAAGCGATTCTGGCGCAGCTGAGCGATGACGCCGTGCGCGCCATTGTGGCCAGGGCTGGCATGCCCACTCCCACGACGATGAGCATCGGCAGCGTGAACGATCTCCTGGCTGACCTGGCCCGAATCCGGGAACGCGGCTACTCCATCGACGATGGTGAGCAGGAAATTGGTGTGCGCTGCTTCGCGATGGCGGTTCCGGATGCGCCGACGCCGACCGCCGTCAGCGTCTCCGGGCCGGTGTCCCGGGTCGATGATGCGTTTGCAGAACTCGCCATTCCCGCGCTGCGCGCCGCCGTGGAGTCCATTTCCCAGGACCTGAACCCGGTTGCCTAGATTTATTTGTGGGTCAGGGTTCGGACATGTGTCGTGAGTTTAGGCAGCGTTGGTCACCTCCACAGAACTAACAGCCGAGCTCGCGGTCGATGCGGCTGAGGCGCGCGAGCGATGCCAGGTAGCCGGCATCGTCGATGCCGGCCAAGCTGCCAAGAGCCTGCACCGCCTCGCGATCATTGCTCCCCATCTCGGTCGCGCACCAGCGGCGCAGCAGCTCGGCGTCTCCGCTTGCACGAACGGATGCTCCGACCGCGCTTGTGAGTTCGGCGCGCAGCGGTTCAATGGCCCCGGCGGACGACCTCACCAGCAGTGGGGCAGAGTACGCCGCGAGGGCCGCGGCAACCTGGCCCTCGCGCACGAGCCGCAGAACCCGCCCCACGTCGGACGAGCCTCGCAGGGTGGGGCCGAGGCGATACGGCGTGGACTCCAGCGCCTCGCCGAGCACGTGGCGAATACGGTGCATCTCGATGCGGATGGTGGCGGCTAAGCCTGTTTCCCCGTGAATGGCATAGGCGAGTTCGTCGGCGCTCCAGCCGCGATCCCGTGAATCGAGCAAGGCCAGAATCTCCGCGCGGCGCAGCGAGAGCGGCACTCGGCGTCCATCGCCGCCGACCACCCCTGGGCTATCACCGAGCAGAGCGAGCGATGCCACGGAGGTGAGCGCAGACGAGGCCACCGACAAGACCGCAGCTGAGCGCCCAGCAGTCATCAACTGCGACCCTCGCCCGAGTTCTCGTCGCGCCGCCCGCAACAACTCCTCGGCCAGCCGCACCCCGCACTTGACCATCCGCATGCTGTCGGCCGTGACCGTGTTGAGTGGCCCGGATACATTCAAGACGCCGATGACCGCGCCGCTGTCCGCGTCCCGAATCGGTGAAGCTGTGCACGCCCAGTCGTGGTGAGTGCGCACGAGGTGTTCGGCCGAGAATATCTGTGCGGCGCGCCCACTCAGGACGACTTCGCTGATCGCGTTCGTTCCTACCCCCGCCTCGGACCAGTCAGCGCCCTCGACGAACTCGAGCCCGTCGGCCTGCCGCAACGCCGCGCGGCTGCCGACCCGCCACAGCACCTCTCCACTCGCGTCGGCGAGTACGAGCAGATGCTGCCCATTAGAGCTCTCATCAGAGAGAAGCTCGCTGAGGGCTGGCATCACGGCCTCTAGCGCATGGCCGCGGCGCAGCGCAACGACGTCGGCCACCTCGTGCAGATGCCGGGGCAGGTGCCGGTCGGGGTCGATGCCCGCGGCCAGCGAACGCTGCCAGGATTCCCAAACCTCGGTGCTGATCCCGAGCGGGGGCGAACCGGCCAGTGTCACCTCATGGGCCGCGCGCAGCATCCGTTCGTATTCATGGGGGGAGGAGAAACGCTGGTCAGCAGTGAGAACGGTGATGTTCGGGCCGTGGGGCATGCGATGTCTCCTCCATTGGATCCGACGATGGCGCCAAGCAGCAGCACCGGGTGTAACGCCTGTGTAACCCCTGCGGCCGTGTACTTGAACATACAGGTCGCGTCCGACAATGGGCGCACCTTCCGCTAGCTCACAAAGGAGTGACATGCCCGATTCACCGCGCGACGTGGTCGAAAACTGGCTCGCCCGGTTTGACACCGCGTTACAAAACCGAGATATCGACGGCGCCGCGATGCTGTTCGCCGACGACTGCTACTGGCGCGATTTCGTGTCCTTCACCTGGAACCTGAAGACCCTAGAAGATAAAGCCGACATCAAACGGATGCTCGCCGCCACCCTCGACGACGTGCGCCCGCACAGCTGGGCGCTCGCCGAACCCGCGACCGGGGACGCTGGTGCTGCGGAAGCGTGGGTGACCTTTGAAACCGGCCAGGCCCGCGGCTATGCGCACCTACGCCTCAACGATGGCCTGTGCTACACCCTGCTCACCACGATGCAGGAACTCAAAGGCTTTGAAGAGAAGAAAGGCCGAAACCGCGACCAGGGCGTCTCCCACAAAATCACAAAGGGCCGCACATCCTGGCTCGAGAATAAGACGGCACAGGAGGCGCGCCTCGGCTACGAAGAGCAGCCATATTGCGTCATCGTGGGTGGTGGGCAGGGCGGCATTGGCCTGGCTGCCCGCATGCGCCGGCTCGGTGTTCCCACGATTGTGATCGAGAAGAACGCGAAGGCGGGGGATTCGTGGCGCAACCGCTACAAGTCGCTGCATCTGCACGACCCGGTATGGTACGACCACCTGCCGTACCTGAAGTTTCCCGAGGACTGGCCGGTCTTCGCCTCGAAAGACAAGATCGGCGACTGGCTTGAGCATTACACGAGCATCATGGAGCTGAACTATTGGTCGAGCACCGAATGCACGAAGGCGGCGTTCGACGAGGACGCCCAGGAGTGGGTCGTGCAGGTTGTGCGAGACGGCACTCCGGTCACCTTGCGACCCAAGCAACTGGTTTTTGCGCTTGGTGTCTCGGGCTACCCAAATACGCCGGTCTTCGAGGGCGCCGGGTTGTTTGAAGGGGAGCAACACCACTCGTCGAAGCACCCAGGAGGAGGGGACTATACCGGAAAGAAGGCGGTCGTGATCGGGTCCAACAACTCGGCCCACGACATCTGTGCCGACCTCTGGGAGCACGGGGCCGACGTCACCATGGTGCAGCGCTCGTCGACGCACATCTCCCGCAGCGACTCGCTCATGGACCTTGCGCTCGGCGGCCTGTACTCCGAGCAGGCGCTGGCGAACGGGGTGACCACGGAAAAGGCCGACCTGCTTTTCGCGTCACTGCCCTACCGCATATTGCCGTCCGCGCAGATTCCGGTCTTCGAGCAGATGGCCGAGCGCGATGCCGACTTCTATGCCCAGCTCAGCGAAGTCGGTTTCGATCTGGATTTTGGAACGGATGGCTCGGGCCTGTTCCTGAAATACCTGCGCCGTGGGTCGGGCTACTACATCGATGTGGGGGCATCGCAGTTGCTCATTGACGGTCGCGTCGCTGTGAAATCGGGCCAACTCGACCACATTACGCCCAAGTCCGTGGTGCTCGCGGACGGCACCGAGCTGGATGCTGACCTGATCGTGTATGCCACCGGGTATGGCTCCATGAACGGATGGCTAGCCGATCTGGTCTCGACAGAGGTTGCCGATCAGGTGGGCCGCTGCTGGGGTTACGGGTCCGATACGCCGAAGGATCCTGGGCCCTGGGAGGGTGAGCTGCGCAACATGTGGAAGCCCACAAACGTTCCTCAGCTGTGGATTCACGGCGGAAACCTGCACCAGAGTCGGCACTACTCGAACTACCTCGCGCTGCAGATCAAGGCGCGCATGGAGGGGCTCGACACCCCGGTGTACGAGCTGCAGGAGTCGCACTACACTCGCTGAACGGGCTGTGCCCGAAAGCTGCTCGCGCCCCCGGCAGGCCGGCCGCGCGAGCAGCTTTCGACCGCACGACTGATCCCAATAACGGATGCCGCCAGCCGGCCGGTAAGCGCAGGCTATGGCACCAGCACGATCTTGCCGACGTGAGTGGATGCTTCCAGCCGCCGGTGCGCATCCGCTGCACTCGCAAACGAGAACCGGCCGTCGATCACCGGTCGGAACTCGCCCGATGCGATCCACGGCCAGACCGCCGACTCCAGGGAACGCAGAATGGCGACCTTTTCGGCCAGCGGCCGCGACCGCAGGGTGGTGCCCCAATAGCGGGCGCGCTTCTGCATGAGGCGAAACGGGTCGAACGTGGCCGGTTGGCCGCTCTGGTTGGCGAGCACCATGATGCGCCCGTTCACCGCGACCGCCTCGATATTGCGCGCCGCGTAGGCACCGCCCATGATGTCGAGGATCACGTCGGCGCCGTGCCCGTCGGTGGCCGTGTTGATCTCGGCGACGAAATCCTGCTCCCGATAGTTGATCAGAATCTGCGCCCCGAGGCTCTCGCACACGGCGAGTTTCTCGGCGGATCCGGCCGTCACGGCCACGCGGGCGTCCATGAGTCGGGCGAGCTGAATGGCGGTCGTGCCGATTCCGCTCCCGCCGCCGTGCACGAGCAGCGTCTCGCCGGGCGCGAGTTCAGCGCTCATGAACACGTTCGACCAGACCGTGGCGAGGGCTTCCGGCAGGGCCGCGGCGTCGATGAGGTCCATCGACAGTGGAACCAGCAGTGCCAGATCTTCGTGCACCACGGCTTCGGTGGCATACCCGCCGCCGGCGAGCAGCGCACACACCCGGTCGCCGACGCCGAACCGGGTCACGTCCTCGCCCACCTCGATGACCAGACCAGACACCTCCAGCCCCGGCCACTGCGGCGCGTCGGCCGGCGAGGGGTAGTGGCCCTGCCGTTGCACGATATCCGCACGGTTCACACCTGCCGCAGCCACCGCCAAACGGATGTCGTGGACCCCGACAACGAGATCGGGCACCGTCGTCAGGGTGAGAGCTTCAGGACCGCCGGGAGAGTTCACGATAATTGCGCGCATGCTCGCAGCCTACGCGTGGGGTGCGACACGACCAACGGCGCCACGGTGTCGGCCGGCGGGCATCCGCTTCCACGATGCCTCGCCCCTATCGGGACGGCCGAACTCGGCGCATCATGGAATTGCGGCTCACGACTCTGGCCGCTGAACAGGAGATTCTCATGCGTGCGACCGTTCTGCCCCCCATTGACCGCTGGTGGCCGCACCTTGACATCGACTTCAAGCACGAGATCCTGGCTAACTTGGATGCCCCCTTGAGCACGGAGGCGGTGGCCGAAGTGGCCCGCTTGTGTGACGCGACTATCGAGCCAGGCCCGGCCGCCCTCTCCGATAGTGAGAAGGAATACATTCGCACCCAGATCGAAGTCGTCGACTGACGAAGACTCGAACTACCCGTGCCTCACTGCGCGAGCGGTGGCGGAGCGCCCGGCCCGAATGATCAGCACGATCAAAGCGAGCAGGCTGGCGGCGCTGACGACGTAGAGCAACATGCCCCACGGGGCATGGTCCGCGCCCGAAACCAGAAAGGTGTCAGCGAGCGACAGGCCGGGTCCGAAGCCCACGACAATGTGTCCGGGAGCTGCAAATACCAACAGCACCAGGTAGGCCGCGACCACCGGCCCGACCCGGCTGTTCATCCGTACGATCGCCACCAGCAGAACGACGGTGGCGAGCACGATTCCGATCGCGCCCCAGGCGAGAACCCAGTTCGCGGTGAGCGACTGATCCGCGCGCGCCATCTCAGCGCGGATCTGCCCGAGCGTGGCGCCCGGAACTGCCGCCAACGGATTCCACACCAGAATCTGCAGGGCGCCCACAATCGCGTACGCGGCCACGGCCGCGAAGCCCGCGGCAGCCGCCACGACGGCGCGGCGCGGTTGCGGTTTCTCGGTGTTCTCCATGCTGCCAGCGTACCGATCATTCGGGCGCGGCCCGATCCTCCGAAGTCGGTGACGAACGGTGATCCTGCTCCGGTCGGATCAGCGCCGGAAGGCGAGTGCCGCGGCCCGATCGGCCTGCACATTTGCCCGGTGAAGTTCTTGATGGCCGGCCAGTTCGGGGCGACGGCGAATAATCAGCCAGACGACGCCGAGCCCGATGAACCACACCGGCGTCACGAGCAGCGCCTGCAGGGTATCGGCCTTCTGGGTGAGCGCCCAGATCAGGAAGACGAAGAACGCGAGCAGGACATAACACATGTAGACGCCGCCGGGCATTTTGAACTTGGAGGCCGCGTGCAGTGCCGGGCGACGCTTGCGGTACACGATGTAGCTCACCACGATGATGGACCACACGAAGATGAACAGTACCGATGCCATGGTCGTCACCACGGTGAACACGGCGATGATCGACGAGCTCGCATACAGCAGAACAGCGGATACGAGCAGAAACATGCAGGAGAACAACAGCGCGTTGGCCGGCACCCGGTGGCGACTCAGGCGTTGAAAACGCCCCGGTGCCGTACCCTCGACCGACAGACCGAAGAGCATTCTCGATGTGGAATACAGCCCGGAATTCGCGGAGGATGTCGCGCTCGTGAGCACGACGAAATTGATCACGGCCGCGGCCGCGCCGAGCCCCGCGAGGGCGAACATCGCCACGAACGGGCTCACATCGGCGGTGACCTCACGCCACGGAGTGACCGCCATGATCACGATCAGGGCCAGCACGTAGAAGAGCATGATGCGAATGGGGATCGAGTTGATGGCCTTGGGAAGGTTCTTCTCCGGGTGCTGCGCTTCGGCGGCCGTGGTGCCCACGAGCTCGACCCCGAGGAACGCAAACACGGAGAGCTGGAAGCCGGCGATGAACCCCATCGGACCGGTCGGGAACATCCCGCCGTCGTTCCACAGATTCGTGAGGCTTGCCGGGGAGCCGCCGGGGGACTGGAACTGCGTGAACACCATCACGAGCCCCACGATGATGAGCGTGACGATCGCGACGATCTTGATCAGTGCGAACCAGAACTCGGTCTCGCCGAACGCCTTGACGCTCGTGAGGTTGAAGCCAAGCAGAATCAACACGGCACCGAGGGCCGGAATCCACAGCGGCAGATCGGGCCACCAGAAGCTCGTATACAGCGCGATCGCGATCAGCTCGGCGATGGCGGTCACGATCCAGCAAAGCCAGTACGTCCAGCTCGTGAAGAAGCCGGCCCACGGCCCGAGCAGGTCACCAGCGAAGTCGCTGAATGACTTGTAGTCCAGGTTGGAGAGCAACAACTCGCCCATGGCCCGCATCACGAAGAACAGCATGAAGCCGATGATCATATAGACGAAGATCACGGACGGCCCCGCGAGGGAGATGGTCTTTCCGGAGCCCATGAACAGGCCCGTTCCGATCGCGCCGCCGATGGCGATCAGCTGGATATGACGGTTCGAGAGCGATCGGGCCAGGTGTGGCTGCGCGTTCGGGGCGGGTCGAGTGTTGGTTTTCAATTGCGACATCGGAGTTACTTCCTTGTAGTCCAGGCGATTGACAGAGCGTCGGGTTCTTTCGAACTCTGAGAAAAAGCGGGCAGCGGATGCCGGGGCCGGCCGATAGGCCCGCGCCCGGCATCCGCTACGCAGCGCTGCTAGAGCAGCACGTTGAAACAGCGCTGCTAGAGCGCTTTGAAAACAGCGCTCTCAGACCAGAGCGGGCTCGACCCGACTGATCAAATCGGTCCAGTCCGCGAGCGGCAGGTTGAGGGCGACGCTCACCGAGCGGTTCGCGATCTTTCCGGCGGCGATGTTCAGACCGCCGGCGAGGGCGGCGTCACGCTCGAACGCGGCGCGCACGCCCCGGTCGGCGATCGACAGGGCGTAAGGGAGAGTGACGTTCGTCAGCGCAAGGGTCGAGGTCTGCGGAACAGCTCCGGGCATGTTTGCGACGCAGTAGAAGATCGAGCCGTGCACGGGGAACGTGGGGTCCTCGTGGGTGGTGGCGTGGGTGCCTTCAAAGCAGCCGCCCTGGTCCACCGCGATGTCGACGAGCACCGAGCCCCGCTTCATGCGCGACACGAGCTCGTTGGTGACGAGCTTTGGGGCCTTGGCGCCCGGGATCAGCACGGAGCCGATTACGAGGTCGGCCTCGGTCAGCGAGCGGTCGATCTCGTAGGCGTTGGAGGCGATGGTCTTGAGACGTCCGGCGTACAGGGCGTCGAGTTCGCGCAGGCGGTCGATGTTGATGTCGAGGATGGTAACGTCCGCGCCCATGCCGAGGGCCATGGCAGCGGCGTTGGAGCCTGCGACGCCGGCGCCGATGACGGTCACCTTGGCGGAGCGCACTCCGGGTACGCCGCCCATCAGTATGCCGGGGCCGCCGCCGGGGCGGGTCATCGATGCGGCGCCGACCTGAACGGCCAGGCGTCCGGCGACCTCGCTCATCGGGGCGAGCAGGGGCAGCGTGCGGTCGGCCTTCTGCACGGTCTCGTAGGCGATGGCGGTGACGCCCGCCTCGAGCAGGGCGGCGGCGAGGGCGGGCTCGGCGGCGAGGTGCAGGTAAGTGAAGAGGATCAGGCCCTCACGAAAATACGCGTACTCGGCGGTGACCGGCTCTTTCACCTTGAGGATCATGTCGGCGCTTGCCCACACCTCGAAGGCGCTCGGGGCGATCACGGCACCGGCAGCCATGTAGTCGGCGTCGGCGAAGCCGGAGGCGATACCGGCGCCGGCCTGCACCAGCACGGTGTGGCCGTGGAGCTTGGCTTCGTGCACTCCGGCGGCGGTGATGGCCACACGGAATTCGTTGTTCTTAACTTCGGTGGGAACACCAATGATCATGGGGAACTCCTGCTTCTGGTAGACGCGTGCTGATCGACTTTGGTCGGCGTAAAAACGATAAGCCCGGGTTTTCGCGGCTCTCCCGGCGGGGCGGCCGGGCAGCGGATGCCGTGGGCTGGCCCTCGCACGCCTCACCACCCCAAATTTGCCGCCTTTACAGGGGTTCTTCGCTGTCGACGCCGGGGTCCGATGTGTCCCACCCGGCAGTCGCCCCGCGGCCGACTCGACATTTGTAGCGTCACGGCTCGTTGATTGTCGCCAGGCGTCCACACGGCTCCGTAGGATTGAAGCTATGACAGCGGCCGATATCGACCAGGCGGTAGTTATTATCGCCGCCCATCTGGGCCGTGCTCTCTCGCTCGAAGACCTCGACGGCGGGCTGCTCGCGTATAGCGCGCATCGGCCTACGGCTGACCGCGTGCGCACGAATTTTCTGCTGAGCAAGCTGGTTCCGCCCGACGTCAGCGCCTGGCAGCTGAGCCACGGTATCGCAACGGCGGTAAAACCGGTTCCCGTTCCGGCCAATTCCGATCTCGGAATGTTGGGCCGCGTGTGCGTGCCGCTGCTGGCGCGTGGATTCCGGGTGGGCTATCTGTGGGTCCTCCAGCTCGACGACGAGCAGACGCCGGAGTCCATTCTGCATGAGTTGGGCATCATCCGCCCGGAGCTGGATGCCCTCGCGGAGATGCTTCTCAACCGCTCGAGCGCGGATTCTAACGGGCGGCTCGCCAGCGAAGGGCAATTTCTCGCCGCCTGTTTGGGCGACCGCGACGCCGTGGTGGCGGTGGGCGGTTGGCCATGCTTGCACGGGCGCGGACCCTGGCGTCTCGCCACGCTGCTGGAGCGCGGTGACAACGTTCAGCGCAACCCTGCCGAGAGTGGTCTACTGCACCGGCTCTCCGCACTTCACGCCACTCTCGGCATCGACACCGTGCTGTTCTCAGCCGGCACCGAAACGCATGCCGTTCTGCTATTGCACGACGAGATCGACGGCTTCGACCAGTCCGAGGTTCTGAGACGGTTCGAGCTCGAAGTCGCGCGCCGTGGGGGCCAGGTGGCGGCGCCCGCTCTGCTTGGGCTGAGCGAACCCTTCACCGACCTGCGCGGGCTGCCGGGCGCCTACGCCGAGGCGCGCAGCGCCGTGCAGGCGGCCCGGGTGGATGCCCAACTCGGCAGGGTCGTCTCGTTTCGCGCTCTGGGGGTCTACCAATTTCTGGCCGTTGTGGGTCGAGAGGTGTCGGCGTTCGAGTCATCGCTGTTCTCCGAGTTGCGGGACCTCGACCGGAACGGGGAACTGCTGCCCGTGCTCGAGCTGCTCTACGACAAGGACGGTTCCGTGGCCGAGGTCGCCGAGCACCTGCACCTGCACCTGCATCGAACCAGTGTGTACAACAGGCTGGGGCGTATCCGTTCTCTGCTGGGTGTTGACCCACTGGGTGGGCATGCTCGTCTCGAGCTGCACCTGGCCCTCAAAGCCGTCCGCTGGGCTGGCCGGCCCCGGCTGTAACGACCGGTGTGGTCTCCGGCGTTGCGGTAGACGCGGGGAACGTGAGGGCTGATGCGGGTGACCACCTCGTAATTGATGGTGTCGGCCGCCGCCGGCAGCGCGGTAGTCAACATGAGTAGCGTGCTCGGCTCCGTCGGCATCGCCTAGAACGCGGCCTCCGTGGCCAGCAAGCACGCCCTCGTCGGCCTGACCACGGTTGCGGCCCTCGAATACTCGGTCCGAAACGTGCGCACCAACGCCGTCGGCCCTGGCTTCATCGACACTCCGCTGGTGCGTTCCTCGCTCAACGCTGAGGCGATCGCCGCCCTCGAAGTCTTGGGACTCCGTGCACCCGGCTTGCACCTATCGTGTAATTCGCGCGCTCACGCCGTCGGCGGCGCGGCGCAGCCAGGGGTCGCCGTCGTACGCCCAGCGCGCGAGGGCGGCATCCGCTCTCAAACGACTCGTCCCGCTCAGCCCCTGCACGAGCGGGAGCACGACGTCGTTGGTGAGCGGATCGACCAGCTCCCGCAGGACCGCGCCGCGTAGAAACCCCTCGATGCGGGTGAGGTCGGTGTTGTCGAGCCGGGTCACGTTGGCTTGCAGCAGCACGATCGCGGCGAGGCGGCGCTCGAAAACCGGCACCTTCCAAAGTTCAGAGCTCAGCGCCGTTACGTCGTCGTGCGTCATGTTCCTGTACCGACGGGCTAAATCGCGGATGGTGCCGCGCACGGCACCGACCGAGGCGCCGTAGAACTCGAGCTCGCTCCCAAGTCGAGCCTGCGCCTCGGCAGCCCGTTCCCAGGTGGCCTCGTACTGCAGCGTGCGATCCACGAAGTCGCCGGCGTCGCTCATCCGTCTATTCTGCCCCGCCCAGGCTGGGCACGCCTCCCGCTCGAGCTGCCGCGCGCCCGAAAGCGGCTCGCGCGTGTGGCCTGCCGGTCGCCCGAGCAGCACGTGGCAACGTGGGCAGCAGTCGGTCGCGCCGCGCTCCTGCACGATGTTCCCGCTCGTGAACTGCTCAGTGCACCAGCGCCAGCAGCAGCGCGACGGATATGAACAGCAGGCCGAACGTGCGGTTGAGAATCAGCTGCCCGCGGGCCGTGTTCGTGAACCGCTGAAACGACCGCGCCGCCACCGCAAAAAAGAACCACATCACCAGGACGTCGATAAACACCACGGTGACGGTCAGCACCAAATACTGGGGGAGCAGCGGCTGCTCCGGCTGGATGAACTGCGGCATGAACGCGAGAAAGAACACGAGAGCCTTGGGATTGAGCAGGTTCACCCACAGGCCGCGGCGAAACATCGACCAGGCGAGTTCCCTGGCTCGCGGTGCAGCAAGGTCTCGAGACGGGTCGGGTTTCTGCAGAATCAAACGGATGCCCAGAAACACCAGGTAGGCGGCCCCGGCATACCGAATGACGTTGAACAGTACGGGCGAGCCGGAGACGAGCACCCCGACGCCGAGCGCCACCACGATCACGTGCACGACGAGCGCTGCCTGCTGCCCGAAAATTCCCCAGATCGACCGGCGAAACCCGCTGGTGAGCGAGTTGTTCATGGTGTTGATCGCACCAGCGCCCGGGGTGAAGCTGATCAGCACGCCGGCGCCCACGAGGGCCAGCCAGAGGGAAAGTTGCACATGTCAGCGTAGCGCGGGTACGGCGGATGCCTCCGCTTGCGTCACCAGCGAAGATACTGGGCCAGGTCGGTGCGGTCGGCACCTCACCTGATGCTGTCGAAACAGCGTTGAACGCCTGCCAGGTGCGCACCACTCGATAGCCGCAGCAATGCATTCGTTATAAAAATAATGCATTATTTTAGTTTAGAGCATATTTTTTTTGATAGCGTCGTTCTGGATGAACCTGACGCAATGCTCGTCACGTATCGCCTAATCAATGACGATAAGGAAGAAACAATGCAACAACATACCCGTAAATCCCGCCTGATCGGGGCAACGGCCATCGCTCTCGGAGCCGTCCTCGTACTGGGCTCCTGTTCGTCCGCCCGCGGTTCCGCCGCGTCCGGCGGAGGCGACGGCGAGGTCTACACGATCGGCTTCTCCCACGTGACGACGACCAACACTCCGAAGGGCGCGGCCGCCGAGAAGTTCAAGGAGATCCTGGAAGCATCCTCGGACGGACGCATCGAAGTCGAAATCTACCCCAACTCCTCGCTGTACGGTGACAAAGACGAGCTGCAGGCCCTGCAGTCGAACAGCATCCAGATGATAGCCCCGGCCAGCGCCAAGTTCACCACCATTGCCCCTCAGCTCCAGCTTCTCGACCTGCCGTTCCTGTTCGAAGACAGTGAGGACATCGCCGAGATCGCCTCCCGTGACTCCGTCGTGGGCGAGGCCATCTTCGAGAACGAAGACTTGCGCGCGGCGAAGATTAAGCCGCTAGGCCTGTGGGACAACGGCTTCAAGCAGATGGGGGCAAACGTTCCCATTCGTTCCGCAGCCGACATGGCCGGACTGAGCTTCCGCATCCAGCCGGCCGATGTGCTGGTGAGCCAGTTCGAGACGTGGAACGCCATCCCGTCGATCCTTGCCTTCGCCGAGGTCTACAGCGCTCTCGAACAGGGCGTCATCAACGGTCAGGAAAACACCTGGTCGAACATGGAGACGCAGAGCATGCACACGGTTCAGGACTACATCACAGAGTCCAACCACGGCTACATCGGCTACATCCCGGCCATCAACAGTGACTTCTTTGAGTCGCTGCCGACCGACCTGCAGCAGCTCGTTCTCGACGCCGTCGACGAGGCCAGCACCTACAACCGTGAGATCGCGGCCGAGGTAAATGAGGAGGCCAAGCAGGCGATCATTGCCGAGGGATCGACCGAAATCATCCAGCTGACCGATGACGAACGCGATGCCCTGATGGCCACGGTCATCCCGAGCGTATGGGAAGAGTACTCCGAGGTACTCGGCCCGGACATCATCGCCGAGCTGCTCGCCAACCGCAACTAGCCCCGCCTCGTTTCCACCCGCCGGCACGGGTTTCGTCGTGCTGCCCCTCCATCGTAAGGACGCCCCCATTCTCAGGTTCAGCCACGCTCTAACCCGGGTGGAAAACTTCCTGGTGTGCACCTGTCTGGCGGTGGCAACTCTTGTTGCCATCGCCCAGGTACTGCTCAGGGCCATCTTGAATATTCACCTCTGGTGGGGTGAGGAGACCATCGTCTACCTCATCATCTATTCCACCTTCCTCGGTGCGGTCATCACCCTGCGCCACAACGAACACATCGCCGTGAAGGTCTTTGAACCGTTCCTCGGTAGGATCGGCCGACGCCGGATGGACATCCTCGGAATTCTGGTCACTATCGCCTACCTCGCGATCGTGGGCTTCTTCGCCTGGTTACTGCTGTTCGAGCCGTTCTCGACCTCCACGGTCACCCCCACGCTCAAGCTGCCGCTGTGGGTGGTCGAAGTCGCCGTTCCGCTGGGCTTCACCCTGATGCTGCTGCGAGCGATCGAGATTCTGGTGCGGCTCATTCGCGGCCTGCCGGCATCTGTTGATGGAGATAAAAGCGAGTTCCAGCGCGAAGAAGAAGCGCTCGGCCTGGGCGAAGGGGAGGCGAAACTGTGATTGAAGGACTGCTTGCCCTCCTGATTATCCTCTTTGCCCTCTTACTCACGTCCGCCCCTATCGCGGTGGCAATGGGTCTGACCTCGTTCATCTACTTCTATTTCTTCACCTCCATTCCACTCACGCAGGTTCCCGAGCGGCTCTTCAACTCACTGAACGCGTTCCCATTGATGGCTATCCCCTTCTTCATCGTGGCGGCGAACCTCATGAGTCGTGGTGGCATCAGCAAGCGTCTCATTGCGGCCTCGAACGCCCTCGTCGGCCAGTTCCGCGGCGGCCTGGCCATGACGGCCGTGCTCGCCTGCATGTTCTTCGCGGCCATTTCCGGTTCGAGCCCGGCGACCGTGGTTGCCGTGGGCACGCTCATCATCCCGGCGATGATCAAGAGTGGCTACGGCAAGGACTTCTCTACCGGCCTCGTGACCACCTCCGGGTCGCTCGGAATCCTGATCCCGCCGTCAATTCCGCTCATCGTGTACGGAATCTCCACCGAACAGTCGATCGGTGACCTCTTCGTGGCCGGTATCGGGCCGGGCATCATGGCCGGTATCGGGCTGCTGATACTCGCCGTTGTCGTGTCACGACGCCGGAACTACGGTATGGGCCTTCAAGCCATCCGCATGAGTAAGTACGAACGTTTCACGGCCCTGCGTGACGCCTCACTCAGCCTGTTTCTGCCTCTCTTTGTACTCGGCGGCATCTACACCGGCATCTTCACCCCCACCGAAGCCGCCGCCATGGCCGTGTTCTACGCCCTGGTCGTGTCGATCTTCGTGTATAAGGAGATCAAACTCAAGGACCTGCCGTCGATTCTGATGGCGTCGGCGAGGACATCGTCGATGGTGATGTTCATTGTGGCATCGGGAATCCTGTTCTCCTTCGTGCTCACAGCCGAACGCATTCCGGGGCAAGTGAGTGAGGCGCTGCTGGCGTCAGAACTCACGCCGGTGATGTTCCTCATCATGGTGAACGTGCTGCTGCTCGTGGTCGGCATGTTCATGGAGACCTCGAGCGCCATTCTTATCCTCGCCCCGGTGCTGCTGCCGGTGGCGATGGAGCTCGGCGTCGACCCGATCCACTTCGGCATCATCATGGTGCTCAACCTGGAGATCGGCATGATGACTCCACCGCTCGGACTCAACCTGTTCGTCGCGAGTGGGCTCACGGGAATGAATATTCTTCGAGTAGCGAAGGCATGCTTGCCGAGCGTCGGCGTGCTACTGATCGCGCTCGTCATCGTGACGTTCGTGCCGCAGCTGTCGACCTTCGCGCTCTAATGGAAGGCTCGGACCGTCCGACTCAGTCGGGCGGCCCGAGCGTTTCGTGTGCCGAGGTCGATTCCGACGTACGCTCGTCGAAGTGGGCGGCGAGCAGCTCGCCGGCGTGCTCGACGTGCGTCTGCATGGCGACGCGGGTGGCCTGCGCGTCATGAGAGCGGATGCTGGCCAGCAGCTGGGCGTGGTCGTCGGCGGTGGCCTCGGGCCAGCCCGGGATGCTCGAATAGAACCGCCGCGGCACATATCGCGTCATCAAGCCGAGCGCCCAGATGATTTTGGGCGCACCGGCGATCAGGTTGATTTCCCGGTGGAAGGCGTGGTTTTTCTCCTCGAGCAGCTCGAGGTTGCCGCGCGCGGACGCCGCGATCAGCTCGTGGTGCAGGGCCTCGAGTTCGGCAAGATCTTCGGGCGTGACGGCGACGGCGGCCCGTGCGGCGAGCTCGCCCGCGATCAACGCCTGCACGGTGAACAGGTCCCGAACGTCTTGCCCGGTGAGAACGGCCACCTGGAACCCGCGCCGCGGCACGAGCTCGAGAAACCCTTCTACCCGCAGCGCCTGCAGCGCCTCGCGTGCCGGCGTGGTGGAAATACCGAGTGCCGCGCCGATGGTCTCGGCGCGCACGGCCGTGCCGGGCGGCAACTCACCGGACATGATCATGCCGCGCACGTAGCCCGAGGCCTCATCGCTCAGCTGGGGGCGCGCGCGGGTCGAGGGGCGGCGGGAGGCCATCGCGGGTCCTTTCTCGGGCAGGGTCACTCCTAAGTTACGGCATCACCGGGGCCGAGCCAGGGTCACGATGGTTGGTTCAGAGGGCGAGCCCGAGCTCAGCCAGGATCTGCTCGGTGTGCTGCCCGATCGCCGGCACCGGGTCCATGCGAAACCCGGTCTCACGGCTCGTCACCGGCGGAATCAGGCTGCGCACCGGCCCCACCGGTGAGTCGACGTTCTGCCATCGGCCGCGTTCGGCCAGCTGCGGGTGCGCCGAGAAGTCGTGCATGCTGCGCAATTGCGCGTTGGCGATGTTCGCGCGGTCCAGTCGAGCGAGCACCTCCACGGAGGTGAGCGTGCTCAGCACATCGAGGATCGCCGCGTGCAGCGCTGGCCGGTTCTGCACCCGCAGGGCGTTGCCCCGAAAATCCGGCTGCGCCCCGAGAACGGGGCGGCCCAGCACATCCGTGCAGAACGTCACCCATTCGCGCTCGTTCTGGATGCCGAAGAAGACCGTGCCGTCCGCGGTATCGAACGGGCCGTAGGGCGCGATCGACGCGTGCTGTGCGCCGTTGCGCTGCGGGGGACTACCGCCGTACTCGGCGAAGAAATAAGGCTGCTGCATCCACTCGCCGAGCGCCTCGAGCATCGATACCTCGAGCACATCGCCGCGCCCGGTCGTGGCCCGCTGCAGCAGAGCGGTGAGTATTCCGGAGAAGGTATACATGCCGGCGCAGACATCCGCGATGGAAACGCCGACCTTGGCCGGGTCCTCCGGCGTCCCAGTGACGCTGAGCAGGCCGGCCTCGCATTGCACGAGAAGGTCGTAGGCCTTTTTCTGCTCGTAGCTGCCGCCGCGACCGTAGCCCGAGATGGAGGCGTGGATGAGCCGCGGGTTGAGGGCGAGCGCTTCGTCGGGCCCGAGTCCGAGTCGTTCCACTGCCCCCGGAGCGAGATTCTGCACGAGCACGTCCGCGCGGCTGACCAGCTCACGCAGTACTGCCAGCCCGGACTCGTTCTTCAGATCGAGCACGATGCTCTCCTTGCTGCGGTTGAGCCAGACAAAGTAGCTCGACATGCCCTGCACGGTCTCGTCGTAGCCGCGAGCGAAGTCGCCGGTGTCCCGCTCCACCTTGATCACTCGAGCGCCGAGGTCGGCCAGTTGGCGGGTGGCGAACGGCGCGGCGACCGCCTGCTCGAGGGAGACAACGGTGAGCCCGGCCAAGGGCAGTGCGCGCATCCGCTAGCTCGCTTCGGGCGTCGCCGGCAGGCTCGCCTCGCTCGGGCGGGTGTCTTGCACGCCGGGTAGGTGTCCCTCGCGGTAGACCATGAAGGTGCGCTGGTAGCTCATTACGATGACGCTGTTCTGGTTGTAGCCCTCGGTCGCCACGGTGACCAGGCCCAGGGTGGGGCGTGACTTTGAGGCGCGGGTGGCCAGCACCTTCGAGCGCGAGTAGATGGTGTCGCCCTCGAAGACCGGACTGGGCATGCGAACCTCGTCCCAGCCGAGGTTGGCGAACACGTTCATCGACAGGTCGATCGTGGACTGCCCGGTGACGAGAGCGAGAATGAAAGTGGAGTTCACGAGTGGCAGCTTGTACTCCGTGCGCAGCGCGAAGTTGCTGTCGATGTGCGTCTTGGCCACGTTTTGCGTCATCAACGTGAACATTTGATTGTCACCCTCGGTGACCGTCTTGCCCAGCGGGTGGTAGTAGATATCGCCGACGGCAAAGTCCTCCCAGAGGCGACCGGTCCAGCCATCCACGACGCGGCCGGATGATTCGGGGAACAGGGTGTGCTCGGCCATGAGTCGATCTCCTCTAGTGCTGAATATATTATCTTTCTGGCCTAGTTTCCGTGAGAAGTAGATAGAAGTCAAGCGTAATGAGGGCAGTGAATGTCTCCGGCGATTTTACAATATATTATGTACTCTCGTAGCAACGCGCCTCCAGGCGCTCGACAAGGAGCTCCATGCCAGACCTGCTCGACACCGCACCGGCCACTCGGCAGGCCTCACCCGATTTTTCGGTCGACGAGATCCGCCAATTCACCCGAGACCTCTGCTCCGGCTTTCCCGACGAGTATTGGCGTCAGAGCGACCGCGACCGCAGCTACCCGCAGGAATTCGTGGAGACCCTCACCCGGGCCCGCCTGCTCAGCGCCCTCATCCCCAGCGAGTACGGCGGCCTCGGCTACTCCCTCACCCAGGCCAGTGTGATCATGGAAGAAATCAACCGGTCGGGCGGTCATTCCGCCGCCTGTCACGCCCAGATGTACATCATGGGCGCGCTGCTCCGCCACGGCACAGCAGCGCAGAAGGCCGAGTATCTGCCGGAGATCGCGGCCGGCCGGCTGCGACTGCAGGCGTTCTCGGTCACCGAGGATGTCGCTGGCCTGGACACCACGAGCATTCTCACCCGCGCCGAGGTCGATGGCGATGATTTCGTGATCACCGGCCACAAGAACTGGACCAGCCGCATCAACGACTCCGACCTGGCCATGGTGCTGGCCCGCACGAGCGACCGGGGCGCCGACAAGACCGTGGGCCTCACCCTGTTCCTCGTCGACCTGCGCAAGGTTCGTGCCGAGCAGCCGCACACCCTTGAAACCATCCCGGTGCGCACCATGTTCAACTACGCCACCAACCAGGTGCACTACCGCGGCATGCGGGTGCCCAAAAGCGCGGTGATCGGCGAGGTCGACCGCGGTTTCCGCTACGTACTGGACGGCTGGAACGCCGAGCGCATCCTGCTGTCGGCCGAGGCCATCGGCGACGGCTACTGGTTCAGCGCCCGGGCCAGCGCCTACGCGAACAGCCGCGAGGTCTTCGGCCGCCCGATCGGCAGCAACCAGGGCGTGCAGTTTCCCATCGCCGACGCCTACATGAAGGTGCGCGCGGCCGACCTGATGCGCTACGAAGCCGCCCGCCTCTTCGATGCTGGCGAGCCGTGCGGCGCCGAGGCCAATATGGCCAAGCACCTCTCCTCGGAGGCCAGCTGGGCCGCCGCCAACGCGTGCCTCGACACCCACGGCGGTTACGGATTCGTGGACGAGTACGACGTGGAGCGCAAGTTCCGCGAGACACGCATGTTCCAGACCGCTCCGGTGAGCAATAACCTGATCAAGAGTTTTGTGGCCACCAAGGTGCTCGGCCTGCCCCGCTCATACTGAGCGCCACCGATCTCGTGCCGATCAACTCAGGAGACACCATGCCCCGTACCACCACGGCCAGCGCCGTCACCGCCCTGTTCGTGCCTGGCGACCGGCCAGAGCGCTTTCGCAAGGCCACCGGTTCAGCGGCCGATGTCGTCATTATCGACCTCGAAGACGCCGTCGCGCCCGAGTCCAAAGCGGATGCCCTGGCCGCCATTCTCGAGCACCTTGCCGCCGGCCCCGACCCGGTTCGCGCCCTCGTGCGCGTCAACGCCGAGGGGGCCGTGAGCCTGCCCGCGGAGCTCGCAGCTCTCCGTGACCTCGCCGCGCGGCCCGGCCACGGTTTGCTCGGCCTCGTCGTGCCCAAGGCCGAAAACCCCGAGCTGCTCCGCGAGGTCGCGGCCGCGTTTGCCGGGGTCGCCGGGCCGCCGCTCGCGCTCGTGGCGCTGATTGAGTCCGCCGCCGGCGTGCAGAACGCGCCCGAGCTGGCCCGGGTGCCGGGCGTGACTCGGTTGGCCTTCGGCGCCATCGACTACGCCCTCGATATCAACGCCGGTGCTGGCGACCGCGTGCTCGACTACGCGCGGTCGGCTATCGTCGTCGCCTCGCGCGCGGCCGGCCTCGATGCGCCGCTTGACTCGCCGAGCGTGCACATTAGTGACGCCGGGGCAGTGACCGATTCGGCCGCCCTCGCCCGGCAGTTCGGCTTCGGCGGCAAGCTCTGCATCCACCCCGCCCAGCTCGAACCGGTGGCGGCCGCGTTCCGCCCCACGCTGGCCGAGATCGACTGGGCACGCAGCGTGATGGGCGCCACCGGGGGTGCAGCGCAGGTGAACGGGCAGATGATCGACCGCCCGGTCACCGCACGGGCCGAGCGCATCCTCGCCCGCCGCGGGGCAGAGGCCGCGCAAGCGTGAACGTGTCCGGGCGGTGCGCCCAGCGCAACATACGGCATCCGTCGCCCCGGCCGACGAGCCGCGCGTCAGTCGTTGGCGATGTCGAACGGGTCGGCGGGCGGCTTGCCGGTATAGCGCGCGTTCAGGGCGATGAAGCTGCGCGACACGTGATGCTCGAGGGCCAGCCCGGCCGCCTCGGCGTCGCCGGCGCGCACGGCCTCGAGCATAGCCCGGTGCTCGGTTTCGGAGTCTTCGGACGGCTCGGGGGAGTCGAGTAATAGGTCCCACGGGAATACGCGCCAGAGCACGTCGATCTCTTCGACCAGACTCGGAATACCGCACCGCTCGTAGAAGAAGAAGTGGAAGCGCTTGTTCAGCTGGCGGGCGGCATCCGAATCGTGCCGGGCTGTCGCCGCGTTCAGCTCGGCGAGCAGCAGTTCGGCTTGGCGCAGTTCGAGCGGGGAGAGTCGGATCGCCGCGCGCCGCATAGCGTAGCTCTCGGTGAGCCGACGAATAATATAAGTCGCTTTGGCCCGCTCGAAATTGATGCCGGCCACCCGCACTCCGCGCCGAGGTTCGCTCACCACGAGGTTCTCGGCTTCGAGGGCGCGCAGCGCCTCGCGCACCGGGGTGATGCTGCTGCTGAACTGGCGGGCTAGTTCATCTTGGGGCAGCTTTGCGCCGCGGGGCAGATTTCCGCTGAGAATTAGGCGTCGCAGTTCGTCGACGATCTGATCCCGCTTTGTGGGGGGCGCCTCGGTGATTCCCATCAGATTTCCTTGCATTTTTCGCGGGGTGGCGGTCCAAGGCTTCACTCTATCCGAACCGCATCCACCGGACGAGGGGTAGATGCCTCCGTTTCAAAATGATACATTGTTTAGAGAATCATGCATTTTATCGTCAGCGTTGAAGGTTGAATATGTCCCAGACTCTGCCCCTCGAGGGCATCACGGTGATCTCCTGCGAACACGCCGTAGCTGCTCCCCTGGCCACCCGCCACCTCGCCGACCAGGGTGCCAGGGTGATCAAGATCGAACGTCCAGGCACAGGCGATTTCGCCCGCGGCTACGATGAAACGGTGAACGGGCTGTCCAGCCACTTCGTCTGGCTCAACCGCAACAAGGAGAGCCTCGCCCTCGACCTGAAACGGCCAGAGGCCTTGGCGATAATGCACGAGCTGCTTGCCACCGCCGACGTCTTCGTGCAGAATCTGGCACCGGATGCGGCGGCTCGCCTCGGTCTCGGCGCCGCCGAGTTGCGCGAGCGCTACCCGACCCTGATTACCTGTTCCATCAGCGG
This sequence comes from Cryobacterium sp. TMS1-13-1, assembly GCF_004403125.1. Taxonomy (NCBI): domain Bacteria; kingdom Bacillati; phylum Actinomycetota; class Actinomycetes; order Micrococcales; family Microbacteriaceae; genus Cryobacterium; species Cryobacterium sp. TMS1-13-1. The sequence goes on from NZ_SOGX01000007.1 coordinate 140,967, forward strand.
ATATGGCAGTAGTGGTCCCTACCGAGACGCCAAGGCCTATGACCTGCTGATTCAGAGCGAGGCCGGACTCGTCGCGATCACGGGCACTGCGGAGGCTCCCGCCAAGACTGGTATTCCTACGGCGGATATTGGCGCTGGCATGTACGCCCTCTCCGGAATTCTCACCGCCCTGTTTCACCGCGAGCGCACCGGTGAAGGGTCAGAGATCGAGGTGAGCCTCTTCGATTCCGTGGTCGAGTGGATGGGCTTTCCCCTTTACTACACCGAATACGGCGGAACCGCCCCGGCCCGTGCCGGCACCAGCCATGCGTCGATCGCCCCCTACGGCACGTTCCGGGCCGGAGACGGCGTGGACGTCGTGCTCTCGGTGCAGAATGACCGCGAGTGGGCGTCGTTCTGCGCCGGTGTGCTGGAACGGCCGGATCTGATCAACGACGAGCGCTTCGCCACCAGCAGTGTGCGCCTGACGCACCGCACCGAGCTGCATGCCGTGGTCGATGCGGTCTTCGCCTCCCACGATGGGCCGGAGATGGAACGCCGCCTCGCCGAGTCGACGGTGGCCTTTGCACGTCAGCGCGAGGTGAAAGACGTCCTCACTCACCCGCAGCTCAGCGCGCGAAACCGCTGGCGCACCGTCGAGACTTCGGCTGGACAAGTGCGGGCTTTGCTCCCGGCCGTGACCGTGGTGGGGCAGGCGGCGCGCATGGACCGGGTGCCCGACGTGGGTGCCGACACCCGGTCGATCCTTGGCGCCCTCGGCTACAGCGCCGCCGCCATCGACGAGCTCACCGGCGCGGGCGTGCTGTGATGGCTGAGTTCAGCTATGTCGACCAGTTGCCGCTCGGCCCCACCGACACCCCGATGCGCCGCCTCGACGTGGCCGGCTACAGGGTGCGCGGCAGCGGAGAGGAGGCCGTGCTCGAGGTAGACCAGTCCGCGATCGAGGCCCTCGCCGATGCGGCCTTTTGCGACCTGGCCCACTTTCTGCGTCCCACCCACCTGGCCCAGCTGCGCCGCATCATCGACGACCCGGAGTCCTCGGCGAACGACCGATATGTGGCACTCGACCTGCTGCAGAACGCCAACGTCGCCTCCGGCGGAGTGCTGCCCATGTGCCAGGACACCGGAACGGCCATCATCTCCGCCAAGCGGGGCCATCGGATTCAGACCGACGGAACGGATGCTCGCAGCCTCAGCCACGGCGTCTATCAGGCGTACCAGGACCTCAACCTGCGCTACTCCCAGATGTCCCCGGTCGATATGTGGACCGAGGCGAATACGCAGAACAACCTGCCCGCGCAGATCGAGATCGGCCTCGGGCAGGGGCTGGAGTACGAGTTTCTCTTCATGGCGAAGGGTGGCGGCAGCGCCAACAAGTCCTTCCTCTATCAGGAGACCAAGTCGATCCTCGACGAATCGAGAATGCTCGAGTTCCTGAAGGCGAAGATCGAAAGCATCGGAACCGCGGCCTGCCCGCCGTACCATCTCGCCGTCGTGATCGGCGGAACCAGCGCAGAATTCGCCCTGAAAACCGCCAAGCTCGCCTCGGCCCACTATCTCGACACCCTGCCCGAGGAGGGCAGCGACGCTGGACACGGCTATCGCGACCAAGACTTCGAGCAGAAGGTGTTCGAGCTCACGACCCAGCTCGGTTTCGGCGCCCAGTTCGGCGGAAAGTACTTCTGCCACGACGTGCGGGTGGTGCGCCTGCCGCGCCACGGCGGCTCGCTGCCCATTGCGATCGCGGTGTCATGCTCGGCCGACCGTCAGGTCCTCGGCCGTATCACCCCGGAGGGGGTGTTCCTCGAAGAACTCGAACGCGACCCGGCCCGGTTCATTCCGAGCACCGGGCTGGCAGAAATAACGGACGCGTCGGCATCCGTTGCCATCGACCTCACGGTGCCCATGGCGGAGATTCGCGCCCAGCTCAGTGCCTGCACGGTGAGCATGCGGCTCTCACTGACCGGCACACTCATCGTGGGTCGCGACATCGTGCACGCGAAGATTCGCGAGCGGATTGCGCGCGGCGAGGGCGTGCCCGACTACCTGCTCAAGCACCCCATCTATTACGCCGGCCCGGCCAAGACGCCGGAGGGAATGCCGTCGGGGTCGTTTGGGCCAACGACGGCCGGCCGCATGGACGGCTACGTGGCCGAGTTTCAGGCGCTCGGGGCCTCGCTGGTGATGCTCGCCAAGGGCAACCGCTCCGCCGCCGTCACCGCCTCCTGCCACGCCAACGGCGGGTTCTACCTCGGCTCGGTGGGCGGCCCGGCCGCGCGGCTGGCGCAGGACTGCATCCGCTCGGTCGAGGTCATCGACTACGCCGAGCTCGGCATGGAAGCCGTCTTCCGCGTGGAGGTCGAGAACTTTCCCGCCTTCCTGGTGGTCGACGACAAAGGAAACGACTTCTTCCAGAAAGACGACCGCACCTTCGTGGGACTCAGCCCCACCCGCCTGCTGCCGTGATTGCTATGAAAGGCACCGACATGAGTACCGTCTCACACCGTCTCGCCGCCCACGCCGTGGCCGACCACACAGTGTCGCCCGAGCTTGCAGAGTGGATGCGGCTGCTGCTGCTCGACTACCACGCCATCACCGGCGGCGGGTTTCACCGCGACTCGGCGGTGGCTGCCCGCGCTGCCGTCGAAATATCGGAGCAGCCGACGGCCTTCTTCTCGGCCGCCCTGCACGGAGTGGATGGAGCTGGTACAAGCGGCTTCGCCACGGTGGAAAGCGCCGCCCTGGTGAACGGCATCACCGCACACGGCCTCGAACTCGATGACACCTTCGAGGAGTCCTCGCTGCACCCCGGCGTCGTCATCTTCCCGGCAGTGCTCGCTCTCGCCAGCACGCGGCAGTCGCTCACCGGTGAGGTACTGCGGGCCGCCATCGTGGGCTACGACGTGATGTGCACGGTGGGCGTGCTGCTCGGTGCCCGCGAGAGCTACGGGCGCGGCTTTCACCCCACGGGGGTGGCCGGCTGCCTCGGTGCCGCGGCGGCGGCGGCCCGGCTGCTCGGTCTCACGGTGGAGCAGACGGCGCATGCCCTCGGACTGGCGGCGAACATGGCGTCTGGTTCGCTCGAATTTCTGGCCGACGGCTCCTGGACCAAACGGCTCAACGCCGGGCATGCCGCGGCCACGGGTATTCGCGCTGCGAAGCTCGCCGCCGCCGGATTCACCGCACCGGCCACGGCCATCGAGGGCCGAGACGGCTTTCTCGTGCAGTATGGCGCGGGCGTGGTCGAGGGCCGACAGCTGGCGCTCGAATTCGGCCGTAGCGCGCTCGACACCTCGATCAAGTTCTACCCCTGCTGCCGCTATATGCACGGCAACATCGATCTGCTGCGCGACATTCGCGAGCAGAACCCTGAGCTCGGCATCGACGATGTCGCACGCATCCGAGTCGGCGTGATCCGGGCCGGTGCCTCGCTCGTTTCTGAGCCCGCGGCACGCAAACTCGTGGTCAACACGCCGGTGGACGCCCAGTTCAATATGCCGTTCGGCGCGGCGGTCGCGCTCGCAACCGGGCGCGCCACTGTCGACCAGTTCGACGACGCACCTGCCGTGGCCGCGGAGCTCATGGAGTGGATGGAAAAGGTCGAGTGCTATCGCAGCGACTCGCTCGAGGCCGCATTCCCGGCTCGGTGGCAGGCCGAAGTGCAGGTTGTGCTCCGAAACGGAACCGTGATCGAGAAGAGGGAAAATTCCTTCCGTGGGGCGCCGGGCGACCGGGCAACCTGGGCCGACATCGTGCAGAAGGCGGAAGGGCTGATCGGGGCGCCCGCGGCGAAGGCACTGGCCGCAAGCGTGTCCGAGCTCGACGACTCCACAGTGCTCGGCGGAGGCGTAGCAGTGTCCAGAGATACCCTCACTGCCTCTCGTGCGTAAGTGATGCGCCGGCGCGAGTCGGGCTCCCGTGCGGTGGTGCTCGCGGTGGGCGCCACCATCACTGGCGGGCTGCCGGTGTTCTTGCTTGGCGCCCTGTTCGTGCAGATCCAGCGCGATGTGCCGGCGCCACAGTGGGTGCTCGGCGCGGCGGTGGCCAGCTACTGGGGTGCGGCCGCGGTGATGTCCCTGCTGGCCGGCCGGCTTGTGTCGTGGTCGGGTATCCGCTCGGCGACCCTGCTAGGGGTGGTCATCGGCGCGCTGAGCCTGGTGGGCAGCGCGTTCCTGGTACCGTCGTGGGCCTGGCTGCTGGTGTGGGCCGGAGTGGGCGGGGTGTCCAATGGCATCAGTCACCCGGCGGCGAATCAGCTGATCAACCTGCGGGTGCGGCGCGGCATGCTCGCGACCGCGTTCGGTATCAAGCAATCGGCGATCCCGTTCTCCGCGTTCCTGGCCGGGCTGGCCGTGCCCGCGCTCGCGCTCACTTTGGGGTGGCACTGGGGATTCGGTCTGGCGAGCCTGTTCGCGCTTGCGGTGGGCGTGCTGTTCTGGTGGTCGGTGCCGCGCGGGGAGCTCTCGCGCCATCGACGAGGCGGCTCACACGTGCCGCTGACGCCGGCGCTGATGAAGTACCTGCTGCTGATGACGAGCGTCACCACGCTCTCCGCCGCGGCCACCGGCGCCGTCACCGCGTATGCGGTGATCACCGGCATCGAGCGCGGCCTGCCGCTAGCGTGGGCGGGCATCCTCTTGAGCGTAGGCGGTTTGCTCAGCGTCACCGTGCGCGTCATCGTGGGACGGATCGCGGATCGAGCGAACAGCAAATTCGCGCTCGCGACCGTGGCCACCATGATGTGCGTCGGCGGCGTGGGGGTGCTGCTCATGGCCGTCGACACCCAGTGGACCTTCGTGGTGGGCATGCTGCTGGCTCTCGGCATTGGCTGGGGCTGGCCCGGACTCACCCACTTTGTGGTGTCCCGCGTGGCCGGTCCGGCTACGCCAAGCGCGACGGGCATCATGCAGATCGGTACCTACATCGGCAGCGGTGCCGGACCGCTCGCATTCGGCCTGCTCTACGCGGCGGTGCCCGAGGTAGCGCTGTGGATCATTGTGGGCGCGGTGCAGATCCTGGCCGGATACATCGCCGTGGTGCTGGCTCGAACCACTCCGCCCCCGGTGCCCGTGGCCTGAGCACTGTACTTTTCCACACTGTCAAAGGAGACATTATGACCACACTGTTCATCGGCCTCGGCAAAATGGGCGACCCGATGGTTCGCCGCTACGCGCCCGGTCGTGACGTGCTGCTCTACGACGTGGATGCGGCGGCGAGCGCCACGCTCGCCGCCGCGGTGGGCGGTCGGGCACTGGCCGGGCTCGAGGAGCTTCCGGTGGGCATCCGCACGGTGATCCTGATGCTCCCCAACAGCCGCATCGTCGAATCCGTCGTGGTAGCGCTGCTCGCCCAGCTCGAGCCCGGTGCCCTCGTGATCGACATGGGCTCGTCGGAGCCGGCGAGCACGCAACGGCTGGCCGCGCAGGCCGCTTCCGCCGGGATCGCGTTCGTGGATGCCCCGGTGTCCGGCGGGGTGGCAAAGGCCAGCATCGGGGAGCTGTCGATCATGGTGGGTGGGCTCGCGGCTGATCGGGAGCGGGCGATGGAGCACCTGGCTCCGCTCGGCACCCGCATCACCGTGGTGGGGCCGAGCGGGTCCGGGCACGCCGCGAAGGCGCTCAATAATTTATTGTCGGCCACCAATCTCGCGGCTGCGGCCGAGATCTTCACGGTGGCGCGCAGCTTCGGCATCGACGCTGCGGTAATGCTGGACGTAGTGAATTCGTCGACCGGGCGCAGCCAGGCCACTGAGGTGAAGTACGCCAAACACGTACTGAACGGCACGTTCGATTCCGGTTTCTCGCTCGACCTCATGCTCAAGGACGTGGCGATCGCCCAGGCGCTCGGTGCCGGAATGAGCACGCCGATCACGGACACGACCGTGGGGGTGCTCGCCGAGGCCCGCCGGGTGCTCGGTGACCCCGTGCCGTTAGACCACACTGTGCCCTTAGACCACACCGAGGTCGTGCGTTATGTCGAAGTCGTCAACCAGGTCGAGCTTCGATCCATAGCAATTCGATCCGAATCAGAAGGAGCAGTTCATGTCTGAGAACCCGCAGGACTACATCGACCAGATGGCCCGCAAGCGTGGTTATGTGCTCGATTACCACAAGGTGATGGCGAAACAGGATTTTCCGGTGCTGCAGGCCGCGAACCACCTGGTGTCGGCCGCGTACCTCGACCAGCGCACCCTGGACCGGCGCACCAAGGAGCTCATCTTCATCGTGAGCCTCACGGTGATGCGCGCGGCGAAGGGGCACATCCAAAGCCACATCCGGGTGGCTCTGGACCTCGGGGTGTCGGCGACCGAGATTCTGGAAGCGATCGAGATCTCGCTGCCCGAGGCTGGAATCGTAGCGTTCCAGGGCGGGTTCGAGGCCTGGCGCGAGGTGGTCGGTGCCGACGGCATCGAGCCGACCGTGAGCGTGCACGAGGGTGGTTCGGGCGCCGGCGCCTAAGAAATGTGGCGCATTCAGATCTTCACCCTTCCCAAACGAACTATCCAAACTCGGAGGTAACCCCATGACCATTCCCACCCACCGCATCGCCGTCATTCCCGGCGACGGAATCGGCACCGAAGTGATGCCCCCGGCACAGCGCCTGCTCGAGCTGGCCGGCCACCGTTTCGGGTTCGCCTTCGAATGGCAAAATTTTGACTGGAGCTGCGAGTACTACGCCCGCACCGGCGCCATGATGCCCGCCGATGGCATCGAACAGCTCGCCGAGTGCGACCAGATCCTGCTCGGCGCGGTCGGGTTTCCCGGTGTACCAGACCACGTCTCGCTGTGGGGCCTGCTCATACCCATCCGCCGCGCCTTCCAGCAATACATCAACCTGCGTCCCATTAAGCTGCTCCCGGGCATTGAAAGCCCACTGCGCAAGGTGCCCGCCGGGGGCATCGACTTTCAGGTGGTGCGCGAAAACAACGAGGGCGAGTACTCCGAAAGCGGCGGTCGCCTCTACCGCGGCCTGCCGCAGGAGGTCGCTATTCAAGAATCGATCTTCACCCGATTCGGCGTGACCCGAGCCATGAACTATGCCATCAACCTCGCCGAACAGCGCGAGGGACGACTCGCCAGCGCGACCAAGTCCAACGGCATCATTCACACCATGCCGTTCTGGGACGAGATTCTGCGCGAACTCGGGCAGGAGCATCCGTTGCTGGAGATCTCGGAATACCACATTGACGCCCTCGCAGCCTTGTTCGTGCTGGACCCGGGCCGTTTCGACGTGGTCGTGGCCTCCAACCTGTTCGGCGACATTCTCACCGACCTCGGCGCGGCCATTATCGGCAGCATCGGCATCGCGCCCTCGGCTAACCTCAACCCCGAGGGCGAGTTCCCCTCGATGTTCGAGCCCGTACACGGCTCGGCACCCGACATCGCCGGCCAGGGCAAAGCCAACCCGCTCGGCCAGGTCTGGGCCGCGTCGATGATGCTCGACCACCTCGGCCACTCCGAAGCGGGCGCCGCGCTCGTGGACACCATGGGCCACGTGCTGCTCGAAACGGATGTGCGCACCCCCGATCTCGGCGGACGCGCCACCACCGAGGAGGTTTCCGACGCCCTCGCCGATGCATTCGCTACCGTGACCGCCGAGGCTGTGCTGCGATGAGAATCGTCGACGTACGCGAAGAGACCATGCCGATCAGCTCGCCGATTCGCAACGCTTTCATCGACTTCAGCAAGATGACCCTGAGCGTGGTCGCCGTTGTCACCGACGTCGTGCGCGATGGCCGCCCGGTCGTGGGCTATGGCTTCAACTCCAACGGGCGTTACGGCCAGGGCGCCATCATTCGCGAGCGTCTGTTGCCGCGCCTGCTCGAGGCAGACCCGGCCGACCTGCGCGACCCGGTGCGCGACAACTTAGACCCGGAACGCATCTGGAACACCATGATGACCAACGAAAAGCCCGGCGGGCATGGTGAGCGATCCGTTGCGGTGGGCGCGGTTGACATGGCCGTCTGGGATGCCGTGGCCAAGATCGAGGAGAAGCCGCTGTTTCAGCTGCTGGCCGAGCGTTTCGGTACGGGAACGCCCAACCGTGAGGTCTTCGTCTACGCCGCCGGCGGCTACTACCAGCCCGGGCGCGGCCTCACCGGCCTGACCGATGAGATGCAGAGCTATTTCGACCGCGGCTACACCGTAGTGAAGGCCAAGATCGGCGGAGCGCCGCTGGCCGACGACCTGCAGCGCATCGAAGCCGTGCTGGGCATGCTTGAACCGCATCAGCGACTGGCCGTAGACGCCAACGGTCGTTTCGACCATGCGACCGCCGTGGAATACGCTCGGGCGCTCTCGCAGTACGACCTGTTCTGGTACGAAGAGCCCGTCGATCCCCTGGACTTCGAGGCGCAGGCGGCGGTTGCCGCCGCCTACGACAAGCCCATCGCTACCGGCGAGAACCTGTTCTCCATGCAGGACGCCCGCAACCTCATTCGCTACGGAGGCCTGCGACCCGAGAAAGACTGGCTGCAGTTCGACTGCGCGCTCAGTTACGGGCTCGTGGAATACCTGCGCACCCTCAATATGCTCGAGCAGAACGGATGGTCCCGCTCGCGCTGCATCCCGCACGGCGGCCACCAGATGTCCCTCAACATCGCGGCCGGCCTCGGCCTCGGTGGTAACGAGAGCTATCCCGACCTGTTCCAGCCCTTCGGCGGTTTTCCTGATGGATCGGAAGTAGTAAACGGCTTCATCACGATGCCGAACCTGCCCGGGATCGGCTTCGAGGGAAAAGCCGACCTGTACTCGGTCATGCGGGCGCTGGGGGAGCCGGCGCTCGCGTTGTAGGGAACCGGTCGGGCGGAGGCTTGCTCGGCGATCCGCGCGGGGACCCGACGACGACCGGCTGGCTCATTCCGAGAGCGCTGATGGTCAGGCGCGCCCGGGTATACCCGCTCAGTGCACCAGTGCCAGCAGCAGCGCGACGGATATGAACAGCAGGCCGAACGTGCGGTTGAGAATGAGCTGGCCGCGAGTGGTGTTCGTGAAGCGCTGGAACGATCTCGCCGCCACCGCGAAGAACAGCCACATCACGACGATGTCGATCAGTACTACGCTGACGGTCAGTACGAGATATTGGGGGCGCAGCGGCTGTTCCGGCTGGATGAACTGCGGCATGAACGCGAGGAAGAAGACGAGAGCCTTGGGGTTGAGATCCCGGCCGAGTCCCGGCCGGCTGCTAGCGAAGCCGTCGTCGTCGGTACTGCCTAGTCGCGGCCAAACAGGTTGCCAAGTGCCGAGAGGCCGGGGATCTCAAAGTTCGACCGCAGATCTTTCACCTGCTCGCCCAGCCCGGTCGCATACTCGCCCGCCCCGTCGGTGACGCCCTGGGTGACTCCCTCAAGACCGCCGGTGACGCCCTCGAGTCCGCCGGCGAGACTGCCGGTGACGCCGTCGAGTCCGCCGGCAAGGTTCTCGAAATCGACGCCCAATCCCGCCGCCTGTTCCAGAAGAGGCCCGGCCACAGTGCTGAGCACCGCGCCACCGGCGACGGCGGCGAGTAGCCCGCCGGCCCCGGCCCCGAGCCCGACAGCGGCTCCGGCCAGAGCGCCGCCGACTCCTCGGCCGGACGGCTTCGCGAACAGTTTCTTCAGGAACCCGGGATTCTGGGCTTCGCCGCGGGTGGCCGACCGGGCCAGGTCGTCCGGGCTGGACGATGCCGGGTATTCGTTGGCGGGCAGCTCTGCGCGCAACTGGGAATTGACCTCGTCGCGTTGCGTCGGAGTGAGCCGCGCGAACGCGTCGCGGTGCACCTGCTCGAGCTGCTGCGGCTGCGCGGTCTGCAGCAGGTAGTCGTAACGGGCGATAGCCGCGCGGTCTTGCGCGCTCACGTTCGAACCAGCAAGGGGAGCTGCACTGCGCTGCTCGTTGTTCGCCGGGGGCCTGCTGTCTCCGGTGACCTTGTCGGCTGCGGTGCGCACCATCGCGCGCCAATCCGTCTTGCCTGACCCGCTGGAGGACGGCTGCCCTTTCTGTTCAAGGGCCTTGGATGCCATGCTCAGAATGCGCTGGAAATTGCTCATTGGGGCCCTTCGGTTTGGCTGGGGTTTCTATTGTGCCCAGCCAAACCTGAGCAAAGCCTCCCAGCCGCCCCCGCCACACGGCGACGATGCGCAAGCGGCCGCCGACGCGAAAGCTCTCGCCGCCCAGCGGGCCGCCGAGCAACCGTATGTTGCCCCCTACGTCGCGCCCTACGTTGCGCCCGCCGTCCCCAGCGTCGACAACTACACCGGATGCCGCGCCTACGGCAACAACGGAACCTTTGTTGATAACAAGGGTCGCCGCTACACCAAGATCCCCTGCCCCTAATCGAGTCTGGCAAGACTCCTTACTTCGGCTCAGGGTTTGTCCTGGTTACCTGACCCGAGGCTCAGCGCGAAATCGTTCTCGGGCTTTCGGAAGTTCGGTGCGGATCTCTCGACTCGGAAGAACAGAAAAGGCGGCGGCTGCGGTCATGTATAGAGTCGACGATGTGTGGTCTCGAATGTGTACACATTCGTGACGATCGCGCTACGGCCGGGTTCCTGGGGTGTCCAGCTGCGTTCGGTGCTGTCAGGGACCGACCCCATGGCATCCGCTGTGCGCCTTGTATATCTCTGTGTATCTTGTGTAATTCCTGAGGCCTGTGTACCGGCCAACGCCAACGCCAACGCCAACGCGCTCGACGCTAGCCGCGATATCTGGGCAGGACGCTGGAGTCGATTCTCGCGGAGCATGCGGTCTAAGAGCCGTATTACCGAAAGGTAATTGCACGCCCATCATTACCTTTCGGTAATCGAATGCTAGGCTACTACCGTTCGGTAATACTGCAGCGGAGGTGCGATGATCGCTCAAATTCGGTCGGCGGTTGACCTCGGCGACTTCACGCGGCGCATCCGTCTTCAGCACGGTATGACCCAGCGGCAATTGGCGGTGGCCCTCGGCACAACCCAGCGCTACGTCTCCGAACTCGAGGCCGGAAAGCCCAAGAGGGCTGATGAGAGGTACTTCGAGATTCTGGCCAGGCTCGGAATTGCCCTCTCGGCGCAGTCGACGTCGCCGGTCGATGATGAGTGACCTCGCCCTGCGCGTCGAGCTCTATGGCGTACACATCGGCGACCTCACCCGCGCATCCCGGGGTCGCGCCCTGTTCGACTGGAGCAACGACGCCCTCGCGCGGTGGCCCCTGCGTTCGACGCCGCTGTCGGCCTCCCTCCCCGTCGGCACGTCACATGTCGACACCACGGAGTCATTCTTCGGCGCACTGCTGCCGGAGGGGCGCTGGCTCGACTTACTGGCCAATGCGCTCCAGGTGCGCAGCAACGACCTGATCGGCATCTTCGGTGCTGTCGGGGCAGACCTCATCGGCGCGCTCACGATCGGCGCGGGCCGCGTGACAGGGCAACCCCGACTGCTCGAGGAGTCCGAACTCGTGCAGTTGCTGAGCCAGGCGGCCGGCTACATTCTTGGCGGCGGCGGTTCCGCGCTGCCCGGCTTCCAACGAAAACTCGCCCTCACCCGTTCTGATGGCCGCTGGATCGCGGGTAACGGTACGAAACCCTCCACCCACATCCTCAAACCGGTCTCCGAAGAAAATCGCCATCTCGTCGAGGGTGAGAACTACGTGTTGGGTGTCGCTCGGGCGCTCGGCCTCCTTCACTTCGATTCGTGGGTGGACACGATCGGCCAGACGCCGGTGCTGGTCGTCGAGCGCTATGACCGACGAATCACGAATTCCAGCATCGAGCGAATTCATCAGGAGGACTTGGCGCAGGCGTTGGCGCTCCCGTGGGGCGGGGACGACAAGTTCGAGCGCAGCAACCGCGGTGCCAGCCTGGCCGCGATCGCTTCGGTGCTCGACCGCGACCGCAGCATCTTCGACCGCACAGAACCAGACCGCGAGAAGCTGCTTCGATACACAGTGCTCAACGTCGCGGCTGGCAACACCGACGCGCACGCGAAGAATTTTTCGCTCCTCCGCTTTGATGATGGCCGCTCACAATTGGCTCCCTTCTACGATGCCGCGCCGCTCGCTCTCGGGTTTGAGGCACCGCTGGAGATGGCGATGTCCATCAGCGGCGAACGCGTCATCACGCGGGTCACTCTCGATCACCTGGTCGATGAGGCCCGTGCCTGGGGCCTCGAGTCTTCGCGCGCCCGAGAGGTCATCGCTCAGACCCTGGACGCCGTGATTGCAGCGACGCGGGAGTTGCCCGCGCACCAGTCGATTTCGAAACACGTGCCGGGTTACATTCGTGGCCAGGCGCAGAATCTGGCGGCGGGTAGGCCTGCGCGCATCACAACGCCGATGCCTCCGATCCTGATGCCCAGACTGGGCACGCCTCCGTCCGATTGAGCGGCAACCGTGATCGGCTCGCCCAATTCACCAGCGGATGATCCCCGTTGCGTCAGACACTGGCTAAAATGACCGGGCTTTTCGCCCGGCTCACTGCGGGTTCGCGCCGCTATCGCACTCACGCGAAGCTCAATCGTGAGCACGGAGGGACTCTTACTTCTGAACGCGCGAATGACTCTCGCCCCCTTGCCGGCTAGTGACCGACTAGCGACCCGCGCGTCAGTCGGGCGGCCCAAACACCCGGGTAGCCTCGCGAACTGCAGCAACCCCGGGTACATTCACCCCATGACCCGACGCATGAAGGAACCCGCCTACCTCGCTGAGCAGGTGAAGCATCGTTTCGATCGGCACATCAAGCCGATCAACGACTACGTCGACCAGATCAGCACGCCAGACCTCTGGGTTCCTTACGTCGCACCGATCCACGGTGGCAATAACGCTCGCGTACTCTCCGTGCTGCGCGATCCAGGCCCTGCCACACGCAAAGACAAGGGCAGTGGGTTCATCAGCATCGAAAACGATGACCCAACCGCTGAACGGCAGTGCGCGCGCTTCGCGTCAGTCGGCGTTAGTGCCTGCGATATTCTGCCGTGGAACGCCTACCCCTGGTTCATCAATCGCGCCCCCAAGGCCGCCGAGTTAGAGGCCGGCGTTGACACCATCCTCGAAATGCTCCACCTGGCACCAGCCGTGCAGGTCGTGCTGCTTCAGGGCGGAGACGCCCTCAGATCGTGGCACCGGGTGCTGCGGCGCGCGCCGAATACGGCCAATGAACTCACCGTCATCTCCACCTACCATCCGGGAGCTCAGGCGCTCTGGCACAGAGATCCGGCCGAGCGCATCCGGCGTGCAACACATCAAGTGGATGCCTACCAGCACCTCGCCGCGGTTCTCGCCTAGCGCAGACTGGCTCGGTGTCGGATTCGCTAAAGTGGCACTAATCATCGGGGGATGAATGACAACACAGCTACCGGGCATGCGCCATCGAATCGCCGCCCAATCGGTCATCGAAGAGCTGCTCCACCAGCAGCTGTCGATGCCGCCGCGCACGCGCTTCGCCCGGTTCTGGGGCGTCTCCCCGCTGGCCGCTGACAGCGTCGCCTGGTACCGCGGCGCCCAGGGCGAGATCGAGGTCGGCAGAATTCTCAGCCGGCTCCCGCCCGAGTGGCGAGTCTTCCACGCTCTCCCCATCGGCGAAGCCGACGCCGATATCGACCACCTCGTGATCGGCCCCGGCGGCATCTTCACCATCAATACCAAGCACCATCGCGGCAAGAAGATCTGGATCGCCGAACGGGCGTTCCTGGTCAACGGCCACAAGCAGCCCTACCTTCGCAACTCCAAATTCGAGGCCACACGCGTCACCAAAATACTTCACGAGCGGATGCCACAGCTCCCGCCGGTGCAGGCCGTGATCGCGCTGGTCAGCCCCGCGTCGATCACGATCAAGAAGCAGCCCGAGGAAGTGAAAATCTTGGATGCGTACAACTTGCGGCGTTGGCTTCTGAAACGGCCCGTAATTCTTGCCGAAGCGGAACTGGTCGAACTCGCGGCGATCGTCGATGCGCCGGAGACCTGGTCTGCCGCCACGTCTGCACTCCCCCCCCCCCGAACTTTATGGCGCAGTACACCAAGCTGGATGGCGAGTTTCGATCTGCGCTCGTTCGGCGCATCAGCTGGAAGCTGCTCAGCATTGCGACGGTGACCGCAATCGGAGTATTCGTTGCTCTTCCACAGCTAATAACGCTGGCGGAGAACGTCACTGGAAATTTCTGATGCCACAAAGGAACCGGAATTTGTGCCAGCCACGGGCCTGAGAGACTGCGCCCGAACACCAAGGTGGTGCTGGACGGAGTCCAATGCCTGGTCGTTGCTATGGTCGTAGGCAGAAGTACCAGGCGCTAGAAATACTTGGGGGATTGCCAACATGAGACGTGTGCGTGCGAGAACGAGCCGCGACCATGAGCCTGCACGGGCCGACCTCGCGGATCCTCGGAAAATTACCCAATGACCGAACCGATGCCCTTCGGGCTCTATGAGACGCTCATTACCGGTTCCCTGACGAGTGAACTCACCGTACGCGCCGAGACTGCAAGAAAGACGACCGATAAAATCGTCGACGCGGAGGCCCCCGAGTTCCTCGCCCGATTCATCGCCCATGCCGCCCGTCGGGCGCTGACCGGCATCGATCCCGCTGATCGGGTTGCGCTCGTCAACCGCGTGCTCGCCGACCTGCAGTCCGATGAATCTTTTGAACCCGGGGAGTTGCGTCAGCTGCTCCAGCTGAGCGCTCCCGGCGCCGGCGCAAAAGCGATCGAGCGCCCGGCGACAGCGCTGAGCGATTCGGCCCTTCTCACAAACGCTCGAGACGAGCCCAGTCTGGGCGCTGAATTGCGGGCCGAGCTTGCGAGCGCAGATGAGGTGGACCTTCTCTGCGCCTTCGTGCGCTGGCACGGCATCCGTGTTCTCGAAGACGCTCTCATCGAACTTCACGATCGCAAGATTCCGTTCCGAGTCATCACGACGACCTACGTGGGAGCGACCGAGCGCAAGGCACTGGACAAGCTCGTGGCCAAGTATGGCGCTGAAGTGCAAGTGAACTATGAGACCCAGTCCACCCGCTTGCATGCCAAGGCGTGGCTTTTTCGGAGGAAGACCGGTTTCAACACGGCGTACGTCGGGAGTTCCAATCTCTCCCACTCCGCCCTCGTGGACGGGCTGGAGTGGAACGTACGGCTCTCGCAGATCAGCACGCCGGCGCTCATCCATAAATTTTCGGCGACGTTCGACAGCTATTGGAACGACCCATCGTTTGAGAATTACGATCCGGACCGCGATTCCGAACGCCTCGACATGGCATTGGGGCGCAGCGCGAATTACGGCCGTGGCGATTCCATCGACCTCTCGAACATTGAGGTCCGACCGTACCCGTACCAGCAGGCGATGCTGGAATCGCTCGAGGCCGAGCGAAACGTGCACGGTCGCCACCGAAACCTAATTATCGCCGCGACCGGTACCGGCAAGACGATCGTCGCCGGGCTCGACTACCAGAACCTGCTTCGGGCCCGTGGTTCTGACCTGAAGATCCTGTTCGTCGCTCACCGGAAGGAGATCCTTGAACAGACACAACGAGTCTTCCGCCAAATTCTCATGGACGGCACCTTCGGGGAGCTGTTTGTCGCCGGGGGCAAGCCCGAGCGGTGGAACCACGTTTTCGCGAGTGTGCAGTCCTTGAACTCCTACGGGGTAGAGAACATCCATCCCCAACACTTTGACGTGGTCATCATCGACGAATTCCATCACGCCGAAGCGAAGACCTACCGGCGCCTGCTGGAACACCTCCAGCCCAAGGAACTGCTCGGTCTCACCGCCACGCCGGAGCGCGCGGATGGTGTCGACGTCAAGAACGATTTCTTCGCCGGCCGTGCCGCGGCCGAACTCCGGCTCTGGGACGCCCTCGAAGCTGACATTCTGGTCCCGTTCCACTACTTCGGCATCTCAGACGACGTCGATCTCAGGTCAGTTGAGTGGAAGCGAGGTAGTTACAGCGACGCTGGCCTCGACGCGGTCTACACGGGTAACGATGCTAGGACCGCCAAGATTTTGGTGACGCTGGCGGACAAAGTGACGGACGTTCACCAGATGCGAGCAATCGGATTTTGCGTCTCCGTAGCCCACGCCGCGTACATGGCACGCAAATTCAATGAGGCGAATATTACGTCGGCATGTGTTACCGGCGCGACTCCGTCGGCGGAACGCGAAGAGACACTGCGTCGGCTACGCCACGGCGAGATCAGCTGCATTTTCGCGGTGGACGTGCTCAATGAGGGACTCGACATTCCGGTCGTCGACACGATCCTGATGTTGCGCCCCACTCAGAGCCCGACGATTTTTCTGCAGCAGCTCGGACGTGGATTAAGACGTGCGCAAGGCAAGGCAGTTTTGACCGTGCTCGACTACATCGGTCAGCACCGCCGCGAATATCGTCTCGATACGCGCTATCGGGAGTTGACGGGCTTTGGCCGCAGCCGTCTGAGGCGCGAGGCCGCGGCAGGGTTCCCGTTTTTGCCGTCGGGGTCGCAACTTGTGTTGGACCGGGTTGCGCGCAAGGTCGTCCTGGAAAGCATCAGCTCGCAGCTCAAATTCAAGAAAGACGTCGTTGCGGACATCCGCTCACACGCATCGACCCGTCCGTCGGTACACGAATACCTGCTCGCGGAGTACCTCGAAGACGCCGAGCGGGGGATTCGCGAGATCTATAGCAGGTGGACCTGGACCGATTTGTCCCGAGAGGCCGGTTTGAGTGGGCCGACTGGTGACGACGCAGTCATGTCTGAAAGCGAGGAACAGCTTCTCAAACGGATGGTTGCCTTCGTGCACGTCGACGACCCCGAGCGAGCGGATGCCTACACTCGGCTCTCGACACCGGGGTGCCCTGCCTACGCGGAGCTGTCCGTCCGGGACCAGCGATATGCGCGCATGCTTGTCTTCACTTTGTGGCCGGACGGTAACAAGTTCGCGTCTTATGAGGCTGCGTTGATTCAGCTTCGGGCCACGCGGACTGTCTGCTCGGAGATTCAGCAGATCGTGGCCTTTAGCGCGGATGCCTCCCGGCGGGTGCCGCTCGCCCTCGGGAAGGGGCTGGAAGACGTGCCGATGTTCAGCCACGCTTCGTATCGCCGGGAAGAGATTCTGGCAGCACTCGGCTACGCAAACTTGGAGACGGGCGGCCGCGTCGACAGCCACCGTGAGGGTGTGGCCTGGTGCGCCGAGACGTTGACTGATGCCCTACTCGTGACGCTCCATAAGTCCGAAAAGGACTTTTCGCCGAACACGATGTACCGCGACTATGCCCTCAACGCCTCCCGGTTCCACTGGGAATCTCAAAATGGGACGACCGTCGAGAGCGCGACTGGAAGCCGCTATATAAATGGCAGGCCCGGCGGTTCAAACGTTCTGCTCTTCACCCGCCACGACGGTAAGGACGACGAGGGAATGGTCGGCACGTACACCTGTCTTGGTCGCGTCAACTACCTCAAGCATGCAGGCGAAAAGCCGATCGCCATCACCTGGGACCTCCAACGAGAAATGCCCGCCGACGTCTACGTGAGCGCTAGCGCCGTCCCTCGATGAGCGATCTGCGGGCCTGTCGGCGGGGATCAAGACCGTGGCGCTCTGATGCTCCAGAACCTCCCTAAATCGGCCCTGTCCGAGGGCCGCGGGACGCCACAATGTGTCGCTACAGTTCGGATTACGCGCAAATGCCCCATGTCCGATAGGTCGCTGTTTCACGGAAACGTGCGGTGAGCAGACAACGCCGGGATGAATCCGACGTGACAGAGATGTAGTAACCCGGAGGTCGACCATTTTCTCGTCCATGATTGCATCGCAATTTGCAGGGATCGCGTCAGTAATGTTGTGGGCTGGCATCTTGTCGTTCGTCGCTTCTTGGTTGCTTGATGGTGTCGTACAGGTGCTCCGGAGCAACTGTCTGAAACTTTTCTGGATGGCGCTGGGTTTTAGCGTTCTCGTGGCCGTAACGCGGTATTTCTCCCAGCAGTACGCGTTGAATGCGTCGAACGTTCCTGCGGAATCAACCGCGGCAATGAACTCCTTGGCTCAAACAATCCTGAGGTTTACGATTCCGGTAGCCCTCATTGCTTTTACCGCACGTACGATCAAGCTCTTGATCAGGTCTCGATGACCAACGACGCACTCCCAACCTGGCAGCCATCCGCCTGGGGCAAGGCCCTCACCAGCTCCGGCGACTGGAAACTCGCCCTCGACGGCGGCACCCTCACGGTCACCCTGGGCGGCGTCCCTATCGTGACCGCGGTCGAGGACGTCGAGATTCTCACCGTCACCCGCGGCCTGCTCTGGAGCCGGATCGAGCTGCACGTGGGGGAGTGGGTGAGTCGGCTCTACGGCATCCGCTCGAAGGATGCTGCCGCGTTTGAACGAGCCTTCGCCGCGTCACTGAAGGCGCTGCAACTTCGGCAGCTCACCGCGGAGTTCGATGCGGTGGCTCACCGAGCGATGCTCTGGCTAAACGAATTCACTGACGCGCTCGCGATACACCTGCAAATCAAGGGCTGGATCACCACCGGATTCAGCACGAACTGGGCCGCCAGCAAGGCTGCCGTCGGGTTCAGTCAACTGCTCGACGACGAGGTCTTGCGCCGTCACATTGACGCCCAGACCGACGGCATCGCCGCTACGATTGCGCACTGGTCAGAAGACGTGCGCGCCGTCATCGCGCGTGAAAACCAGAGCCACCTCGAGCGTGAGACGGATGAGTGCCGCGAATTCTTCGACAACGTGGAATCCTCGCCGCTGACCCCAGAGCAGACCCGCGCCGTGATCTGCTTCGACAACCGCATGCTGGTCGTCGCCTCGGCGGGCTCGGGCAAAACCTCCACCATGGTCGCCAAGGCCGGTTACGCCCTGCACCGCAACCTCATTCCGGCCGACAAGATTCTCATGCTGGCCTTCAACAAGGAGGCGGCCAAACAACTGCAACAACGCACGCGCGACCGCCTCGGACCGCTCGGTCTCGATGCCGACAAGGTCGTCGCCCGCACTTTTCACGCCTTCGGGCTCGAAATCATCGGCCAGGCCACCGGGCGGAAGCCGTCATCGGCGCCCTGGCTCGACGGCGGCGGTGACATCGAACAGCTCTGCCTGATCGTGGATCGGCTGCGCGCGACCGACGTCGTGTTTCGCTCGGAGTGGGACTTCTTTCGCGCCGTGCTTGCCCGCGATTACCCGGATGATGACGGGGCGAAGTCCGATTCCGGTGAGGGTTTCAAAACGTCGCAGGGTGAAACCGTCAAGAGCGCCGGAGAGCGCATGATCGCCGACTGGCTGTTCTTCAACGGCGTTGACTACGTCTACGAGCAGCGCTACGAAATCGAAACCGTCGACGCAGAGCACGCGCAGTACCGGCCGGATTTTTTCTACCCGGCCATCCACGCGTACCACGAGCATTGGGCAATTGATGCCGATGGGTTGTCGCCGTTCGAGGACTATCTCGATGGTGTGGCATGGAAGCGGCGCATCCATCGCAGCAACGGCACCACCCTTCTGGAAACGACCATGGCGGAGCTCTGGGGCGGAAACGCCTTGACCAACTTGGGTCACGAACTGACGGAGCGTGGTAGCACGCTGCAGCCGGACGCTGGTCGCCTCGCCGTAGGCCAGAAGCCCGTCGAAAACGCCCTTCTGCTCGGTACCTTTCGCACCTTCCTCCTGCACGCAAAAAGTAACTGTCTCACCGACGAACAGCTCAGCGCTCGCCTGGCCGAACAGGCTCATGGCCCCGTGCGTTACCGCGATGCGTCGTTTCTGCGACTATTCGCGGTAATCCGCCGAGAATGGAACGAGAAACTCCGGGCGGATGACTGCATCGACTTCGAAGACATGCTCACCCTTGCCGCGCAGCACCTCGAAAACGGCGATTGGGAGAGCCCCTACGAACTCGTGATGGTCGACGAGTTTCAGGACGCCAGCTTCGCCCGCGCCCGTTTGGCTCGGGCGCTCGTCGCCGCACCTGGCCGCCACCTGTTCGCGGTCGGTGATGATTGGCAAAGCATCAACCGCTTCGCGGGAGCCGACCTCTCGGTCATGACCGGCTTCGAGAGCTGGTTCGGCCCGAGCGACGTCATGCGCCTCGAGCGCACCTTTCGGTTTCCGCAATCCATAGCGGATGTCTCCAGCACCTTCGTTTTGCAGAATCCGGCGCAAATCACCAAGAGCGTCGTTTCGTCGACCGCCGAGTTCCCACCCACGGTGGAGATCATGACGGTGCAAGCCGATAAGGCCGTAGCGGCCGGCATCCGTCATCGTTTGACTGAGCTGCACGGCCGGGTGGCCAGCGGCGCCATCCCCAGTGCGAACGGGCGCACGGTGTCGGTGCTCGTGCTCGGTCGATACCGCCACCAAAGTAGTTATCTGGACGGCTGTAAACACCTCTCTGACCTGCTCGAGATGTCGTTCACGACCATCCACACTTCAAAGGGAGGGGAGGCTGATTACGTCGTGATTGCCGGTCTGGTGTCGGGAAAGTGGGGATTTCCGAGCACTATTCCCAACGATCCGGTGTTGCGCCTCGCTATGCCGCAGGCCGAAGAATTTCCGAAGGCTGAAGAGCGGCGCCTGTTTTATGTTGCGCTGACCCGCGCCCGGCGCAGCGCATTGCTGGTCACCATCGACAAACGTGAATCCCGCTTCGTGATGGAGCTCATTCGCGACCAGGGCGTGCTGCGCACCAACGCGATCGGCGAGGAATTGAAGTCCATCGTCTGCCCGCGCTGTGGTCGCGGGTTCATGGTTGAGCGCACCGGTAAGCGCGGCCCCTTTCTTGGCTGCGCCCGCTATCCGCGCTGCAAGACGACGCTGGCGCTCGACGGCAGCGAATCGGTGCCGGTCGTGAAGCCGGTCGGCGGGTACCGCAAGCCGTTCACGCCGCACCGTCGCAACCGCTGACACCCGGTTATCCGGTGACATTGTCTTTCGCGAACGGTTATGACCAACTGCTTGAGGCGGCGGCCTGGCCCCTGGTGGGCGTGGCCGCAATGTGTGCGGGGCAACGACTGGTATGTGTGGACCGCCAGCGGTGTTGGTGCCGCAGTCCTCGTGGCACTTTTCGTGCTCTTTCAACGTGCCCGTGCACAGCGGATGGCGGCACGAGCGCACGCGGACGGCGCCTAACAGACGCCGTTTGGCCGTTGCCGTGCGCCCGGCTGCAGATCTGCACTGCACATGTACATTGCAATCACGCTGATGTACATTTGAGGCATGTCGAAGTCAAGCGTCACCGACGCCAGGGCGCGCCTACCCGAGTTGATTGCCCAGGCCAGCTCAGAGGCCGTTTTCTTGGAGCGTCGCGGAAAAGTCGCTGCTGTGCTGGTGAGCCCTGAGCAGTACGCGCGCATGCAAGAAGCGCTTGAGGATGCTGAGGATGTCGCGGCGTTTGATGTGGCGATGGCCGACGAGGGCGACAACATTCCCTGGGAGCAGGTCAAAGCGGATCTAGGCTGGATGTGAGCAAATACCGGATCGAATTGCGCCCGGCAGCGGTCAAAGCTTTGCGTCGCATTGATCCGCAGGACCGCGGTCGGGTACAAGGCGCCATCGCCCTGCTGGGCGAAGACCCTCGCCCGCCCGGGGCGAGAGCGCTGCAAGGACGGGACGGCTATCGGGTGCGGGTGGGCAGCTATCGGATTATCTACACCATTCGCAACGACATTCTGGTGGTGGTCGTGGTCACCGTCGGCCATCGTCGGGACGTGTACGAGTAGCTCGTGGTGCTGCTCGACGGCCGCGTTATCGTGGCCCACAACGCCGCCTTCGACGTCACAGCAGGACTACCTCGCGTTGCTCGACCGCTGCCTGCTCGACCGGCAGCTCTCCACCCACGAAGCCGAGGCGCTCTGATTAGCCAGAGCCTCCCCAAAATTGGCCCTGTCCGAGGGCCGCGGGCCGGCTACGTGTCAGCTAGAGTGCGAAGTGCGGGTTGAAGCCCGCCTCGCGTAGTCAGGACGATTGTTGGAATGCACGGCCAGTCAGCCGCGTCCTGCAACCGGATCGAACGCGTCGAGCTAGCGAGAGGACAGCCAGCATGCCGCCAACCTGGCAGCCATCCGCCTGGGGCAAGGCCCTCACCAGCTCCGGCGACTGGAAACTCGCCCTCGACGGCGGCACCCTCACGGTCACCCTGGGCGGCGTCCCTATCGTGACCGCGGTCGAGGACGTCGAGATTCTCACCGTCACCCGCGGCCTGCTCTGGAGCCGGATCGAGCTGCACGTGGGGGAGTGGGTGAGTCGGCTCTACGGCATCCGCTCGAAGGATGCTGCCGCGTTTGAACGAGCCTTCGCCGCGTCACTGAAGGTGCTGCAACTTCGGCAGCTCACCGCGGAGTTCGATGCGGCGGCCCACC
Source organism: Cryobacterium sp. TMS1-13-1 (assembly GCF_004403125.1). Lineage (NCBI taxonomy): Bacteria > Bacillati > Actinomycetota > Actinomycetes > Micrococcales > Microbacteriaceae > Cryobacterium > Cryobacterium sp. TMS1-13-1. The sequence continues at coordinate 163,244 of NZ_SOGX01000007.1, forward strand.
GAGCGAGCCTGGGCTAAACGGCTTCACCGCCGCAACCGCTGACGCCCCTCGTCTGTGGGCCGCGGTTGCGCCTGCCTCCTCGCTACAGTCAAGGAACCACCACCCTCAGCTCAGGAGTACCATGCCCGGTTTCGCCGTCATCGACTTCGAGACCACCGGACTCTTCGCGGGTGGCCACGATCGTGCCATCGAGGTCGCCGTCGCGCATGTCAGCGCTGACGGACAGATCGAAGGGCAGTGGGAGACGCTCATCAACCCCGGGCGAGACCTCGGGCGTCAGGATATCCACCGCGTGCGCGCCGCCGATGTCATGAACGCGCCCAGCTTCTACGAGATTGCCCCGCAGCTCGTGGCGCTGCTGGACGGCCGCGTCATCGTGGCCCACAACGCCGCCTTCGACACCCGCTTTTTACTCGCCGAACTCGCCCGCGCCGGCTACCCGATTTTCGAACCGGTGATCAGCCTGTGTACCATGCAGCTCGCCCGTGACTTTCTACCCGGTACCGGTCGGTCGCTCGCCGACTGCTGCGCCGCCTACGACATCGATCTCACCGGCGCCCACCGAGCCTCGGTCGATACCTACGCCACCGCGCAATTACTCAGTAACTACATCATTGGTGCCGCCGATCCGCTCCTGTGGGCCGACGCCCTTCACCATGCCGCCGCCTACCGCTGGCCGACCCTGTCGTTGCCGGAGCGCCCGTGGTACCCGCGGCCGGAATTCGCGACGGAGCAGACGGCATCCGCTTTTCTGGAACGCATCAGCGTGCGACTGCCCGAGATCACCGGACCGGCCGAACACCAGGACTACCTCGCCCTGCTCGATCGCTGCCTGCTCGACCGAAAGCTCTCGGCGCACGAAGCGCAGGCGCTCGTGCAGCTCGCCGAGGAGCTCGGCCTCAGCCGCCACCGCTGCGAGCTGCTGCACGGCGAGTATTTCGCCGCGCTCGCCCGCATCGCCTGGGCCGACGGTATTCTCACCACGGATGAGATGGCCGACCTTGTCGACGTCGCCAACCTGCTCGACATCTCAGCGGATGCCCTCGACGCCGGGCTCGACCAGCCGGAAACGGCAGTCGTCACCGTGACGAGTACACACTTCGAACTGCACCTCGGCGACCTCGTGGTGCTGACCGGCGAGATGACCCGACCCCGCAGCGACTGGGAATCGGAGCTGCTGGCCCGCGGCTTCGCGCCGAAAAGTGCGGTGACCAAAAAAGTGACGCTGCTCGTGGCCGCCGACCCGGACTCGCTGTCGGGCAAGGCGCGCAAGGCCCGCGACTACGGAATTCCGATCGTGGGGGAGGCCGCTCTGGCGCGGTTGGCGGGTGCGTTTCCGCTGCGCTGATTGCAGGCGGCATCCGATTTGCAGACGCTATCGCGCGAGCCGCGCAGCGACCAGCCGGTTGAGGCTGACCCGTTCCTCGGCGGCCTGCATCGCGAGCGATCGATTCAGCTCGGGCGGGATGCGGAGCTTGAACTCGCCACTGTAGACGCGATCGGCGAGCGGAACCGGGATCTTCTCCTGTGACAGCTGAAGGTCGGCGACGACGTCGGCTGTGAGACTGCGGATTCCGAGCAAGGCAGCAACCTGTCCGGGGGCCAGCCAGGAGAGGGACGGGAAGTGGGAGACCAGGCCAACGAACTCCTCGTCTTCGGCAGACCAAGTAACGCGGTAGGTGTAGTGGTCGATGGTTATCTTGGGGTTCTCCTTCCAGTTTGTCGATTGCTGCGAGCACTTGCCCCACTTGGTAGGGCTTGGCAGTTCCGTGGTCATTTTGAATGCTTACCCGAGGGATGCCTGGCCAGGGTGTTCGAAAGATGGCGTGACTGGTGCCGGCTTGCCAAGCGGCGCCAAAGAAGTGCTCGCAGACCTTGAGAAGGGCGGCGTAGTGGACATTTCTCGGATTCGCCCGCATCGCGCTCAACAGCGGCTCTGCCGAAGCCAGACACAACGGTGTCAATAATGGCACCACAAAGTCGAGGGCTATTTGCGCCCGATTTGCGCCTCACTTGCGGAATTTCTTGCCAAAGGAGACGGCATCCGCTTTTTTCCGGAACGGGCGCTGCCGAACCTGCGCCGCGCGCTCCGCAGGAAGTTCTACTGTTCGAAACCCAGGGCAGCGGAGATCAGCGCGGCGGCCTCCACGACCGGCTCCGTATACCCCGGAATCGCGGTCGCTTCGTTGAGCCTCGAGAACGGGGCCACGATGCCCACCACAGCCACCACGTTGCCATGGTGGTCGAATACGGGGGAGCTCACCGAGGCAACCTCGGGTTCGCGCTCCTCGAACGATGACGCCCAGCCCTGGGTGCGGATCTGATCCAGCAGCTCGGCGGGCAGCGCCTCCTCAGGCGCAACGGTCAGCAGCTCCTGCCGGGCGAACTCGTCGAAGGCGAGAAACACCTTGCCGGCCGAACCCAGGTGCAGCGGCATGACGGTGCCTACCTCGAGCACGCGGGAGATGGCGCGCGGCGAGCGGGCCGTGGCCACCACGGTTCGGTACTGCCGCCAGCGTACATAGAGCACCGACGACTCCTGGGTGTGTTCACGCAGGGTCTGCAGCATCGGTCGGGAGGCCTGGATCACGTCGAGGCCCTGCGTGGCATTGATAGCCCAGCGCGCCACGCCCAGTCCGATGCGGTAGCCGCTGCCGTCGCGGTCGAGAAAGCCCTCCGACACCAGGTTCTGTACGAGGCGCTGAGTGGTGCTTTCGGGCAGTCCGGCGCGCTGGCGAATCGCGCTCAGCGACAGGGTGGGTTCTTCCACGGTGAAGCAGTCCATGATCTGGCGAATCTTGCCCAGCACCAGAATGCGGTTACCAGCTGTTTCAGTCACGAGGTGTCCTTGTCTGCGCTGGGCGAGCGAAGCATCCGTTTGTCACAGAGCCATTATTCATTGCGTTCGGGTGCAAAGCGCCACTAGGGTTCATGTAACCACATCGCGAGTGGTTCACTCGCAATGTGAGTGAGAATCTCGACACCCGGCCTGTAAGGAATGCATGACAATGACGTCAACAGAATCAGCGCACCAACCGGCAGTCCAGCTCGATGCCTGCACGAAGGAATTCGTGACGCCGCAGGGCGGCTCCTATTTCGCGGTGAAGGGCATCGACCTCACGGTGATGCCGGGCAAGTTTGTGTCGATCGTGGGCCCGACAGGATGCGGCAAGTCCACGGTGCTCAACATGGCCGCCGGGCTGATGGCGCCGAGCCAGGGTGAAGCGCGCAGCTTCGGTGCCCCGGTGGTGGGTGTCAACCGCCGGGCCTCGTATATGTTTCAGCAAGACGCCCTGCTGCCGTGGAAGACCGTGCTCGACAACGTGTCGCTCGGCCTCATCATGCGCGGCGTTGGCAAGAAGGAAGCGGCCGCTGAGGCTCGTCGCTGGCTCGCCAAGGTGGGCCTGTCGAACTTCGAAGACCGCTACCCGCACCAGCTCAGCGGCGGCATGCGCAAGCGCACCTCCATCGCGCAGGCCTGGATCGTGAACCCCGACATACTGCTCATGGACGAACCCTTCTCCGCCCTCGACGTGCAGACCCGCCAGATCATGGAGAACGAGCTGCTCGACATCTGGCAGGAGTCGGGCAAGGCCGTGATCTTCATCACCCACGACCTCGACGAAGCCATCGCCCTCAGCGATGAGGTCGTGCTGCTCAGTGCCGGCCCGGCGAGCCACGTGGTGGCCCGCTATGACATCACTCTGCCGCGCCCGCGCAACCTGCTCGAGATTCGCGACGATCCGCAGTTCGTCGAACTGCACCGCGAGATATGGGGCAAGCTGCGCGACGAAGTGGCTAAGACCTACGCGGCACAGGCCGCCTGACATGTCAACGACGACCACTCGAGCGGATGCCGCTCCCGCCGCATCCGCTACCCGCCCGCCCCGCAGCGGCTCGGCCCGACCTCGCGGCGAAACGCCCGCGGTGCTGATGCGCTTCTACCAGCTACTGCTCACCGCGGTGGTGCTCGGTGCCTGGGAGATTCTCGGCCGGGCCGGCGTGATCGATACGTTCTTCTTCTCGCTGCCGAGCGCCATCGGCGTGGCCGTGTGGGACTGGATCACGACCGGCTTCATCTTTCCGCACCTGTGGATCACCCTGCAGGAAGCCCTCTACGCCTTCATCATCGGTACCGGGCTCGGCCTCATTCTCGGCTTTCTGCTGGCCAGGGTGCGTTTTCTCGAGCGGCTGTTCGAACCGTTCGTGCAAATGTTCAACGCCCTGCCCCGCGTGGTGCTCGCGCCCATCTTCCTCTTGTGGTTCGGGCTCGGTATCGAATCCAAGGTGGCCTTCGGCGTCACCCTGGTCTTCTTCATCGTGTTCTTCAACGTGCTGCAGGGCGTGAAAAGCGTCGACAAGGTGTTGCTCGACAACGCCCGCATGCTCGGCGCCACCGAACGCCACCTCATTCAGCACGTCGTGCTGCCGAGCGCCCTCACCTGGATCTTCTCCAGCCTGCACATCAGCGTCGGCTTCGCCATTGTGGGCGCGGTCGTGGGCGAATACCTCGGCGCCGCGGCCGGCGTCGGCTACGTCATCGCTCAGGCTCAGGGCGTGTTTGACACCGAAGGCGTGTTCGCGGGCATGTTCATCCTCATGATCGTGGTGCTCTTCGTCGATCTCGGCGTGAACCGGCTCGAACGCTACCTGCTGCGCTGGCGCCCGGTTCCCGGCGCGTAAATACTGATCTTCCTAGAGAAAGAGAACACCGTGTCCCTGCCCAAAAAGTTCACCGTGGCCGCCGCAGCGTTGCTCACCGCCACCCTGTTTGCCGGCTGCAGCAGTACCGCAAGCGGGGGAGCGGATGCCGCAGCCACCCCTAAAGTCGCCATCGGTATCGGCGGTCAGACCCTGCTCACTTACCTGCCCACCACCCTCGCCGAACAGCTCGGCTATTACGAGGAGGAGGGGCTCGACGTTGATCTGCAAGATCTGCAGGGCGGGTCGAAGGCCCTCACCGCGCTGCTCGGCGGCAGCGTGAACGTGGTGAGCGGCTACTACGAGCACACCATTCAGATGCAGGCGAAGAACCAGAGCATCACCTCGTTCGTGCAGATGGGCAAGTCGCCCGCCATCGCCCTCGTCGTGGCTCCCGGATCAACCTCAAAGATCAAGTCCCTCGACGACCTCATCGGCAAGAGTGTTGGCGTCACTGCGCCGGGCTCCTCCACCCACACTATGCTGCGCTTTCTGCTCGAGGAGGCGGGCTTGAACCCCGATGGCGTCAGTGTCGTCGCGATGGGGGCCGGAGCATCCGCTGTGGCTGCCATGGAGTCGGGTGGAGTTGTGGCCGGCGTGATGCTCGAACCCGATGTGTCCGTGCTCGCGGAGCGCACCGGCGCCGAAACCGTGAGCCTCGCCGACCTGCGCTCGCCCGCGGGCGTGGAGGAGCACTACGATACCGACATGTGGCCGTCGTCGTCGTTCTACGCGCAGAGCGACTGGCTCGCGAAGAACCCCGAGACCGCCCAGAAACTCGCGAACGTGCTCACCAAGACGCTCGCCTACATTGCCGAGCACACCGGAGCCGAGATCGCGGCCGAGATGCCGGAGACCTTCAGCGGCGGAGACCTCGAACGCTACGCCGCGCTCATTGAGGAACTCAAGCCGCAGCTCACCGAAGACGGACGCAACAGCGAGGCCGGTGCCGAGGCCGTGCTCGACACGCAGCGCATCGCCAACCCGGAGGTCGGTGACGCCGAGATCGACCTCGCCGCCACCTACACCAACGAGTTCGTCGGCGGAAAATAGGCGCACAGCATCCGCTCGAAAGGACTTGATATGACCAACGTGGCCCCGCTCACCGGAGTGCGTGTGCTCGAACTCGGCAACTTCATCGCCGCGCCCACGGCCGGGCGCATGCTGGCCGATTTCGGCGCCGAGGTGATCAAGGTGGAGCGCCCCGGAACCGGAGACGAGCTGCGCAACTGGCGGCTGCACGCTGGCAGCACGTCAATGCTGTTTCGCACGATCAACCGCAACAAGAAGTCGATCGTGCTCGACCTCAAGACCGAGCTGGGGCGGGACATCGTGCTGGAACTCGTGGCGCACTGCGACGTAGTGCTCGAGAACTTTCGGCCGGGCACGTTGGAGAAGTGGGGACTCGGGCCCGCCGAGTTGAACGCGGTGAATCCCGACCTCATTCTCACCCGGGTGTCGGCGTTCGGGCAGACCGGGCCGCTCTCGCAGCGCCCCGGATTCGCCGCAGTCGCCGAGGCGATGGGCGGCTTTCGCGACCTCGTGGGCGACCCCGACCGGCCTCCCGTGCGGGTCGGCGTGTCGATCGGCGACTCGATCGCCGGGCTCTACGCGGCCTTCGGCTCGGTGATGGCCCTGTTTCAGCGCGAGGTGCGTCAGGGGCGAACGGATGCTGCGCTCGAGTTGCACGAACGCGTCATCGACGTGGCGCTCAACGAATCGATGCTGTCGATGATGGAATCGCTGATACCCGACTATTCGGCGTATGGCGTGGCGCGGGAGCGTGTCGGCGGGCGGATGGACGGCATCGCCCCCACCAACGCCTACCTCTGCGGTGACGGCGCGAGCATCGTGATCGCTGGCAACGCGGATGCTATTTACCAGCGCTACATGCAGGTGATCGGCCGCGATGACCTCGGGCTCGACCCAGGGTTGCAGAACAATGCGGCGCGGTGGCGGCGGCGGGATGAGCTCGACGCCGCGATCGGGGGGTGGACGTTGGGGCTTTCGGCAGCTGCGGCTTTGGCCGTGTTGGAGGAGGCGGGGGTTCCGTCTGGTCGTATATATACGGCTGCCGATATCTGCGCGGACGCGCAGTACGAGGCGCGCAACATGATCCAGCGCTTCGATGTCTCCGATGGGGCACAGGTCTTGCCTGGCGTGGGTTTCCCTGGCATTGTGCCGGTGATCGGCGAACGCTCGCTCGACATCAAGACCCTCGGGCCAGACCTCGGGGAACACACCCGAGAGGTGCTGTCTGCGGTTCTCGGCAAGAGCTCTGCCGAGATAGACCACATCATGAGCGAATTGCAGCCCGCCTGATGTTCACCCTCGAACCCGCCGCGGTGCTGCGCGACGTCACCCTGCGCGACGGCCTGCAACTCACCGGCGGCATGCTCTCCACCGAGCGCAAGCTCGAGACCATTCGGTCATTGCTCGCGCTTGGGGTGGAGTCGCTGGAGATCGGGTCGATGGCCCGGCCCGACCTCGTACCCTCCATGGCGAACACTCTCGAGGTGCTCGCGGAGCTCACGCCCGCTGAGCTTGCGCGGTGCTGGGTGTGGGTCGCCACGCCGCGGCATGTGGAGCGCGCCGCCGCCGCCGGTGCCCGCAACTTTCAGTACTGCTTCTCCGCAACGGATGCCCACAATCAGGCCAACATTGGTCGCACGACCGAGGCGAGCCTCGCCGCCATGCCAGCGGCCGTGGAGATCAGCCGTGACGTGGATGGGCAGATCCAGCTGTGCATCGCCACGTCGTTCACGTGTCCGTTCGACGGTCACGTGGCTCCGTCGCGGGTGCTCGCGATCGCGCAGGATGAACGCGCGCTCGGCGCCTCGCACGTCGTGATCTGTGACACGCTCGGGCAGGCGGTGCCCGCGCAGGTAGCGTCGCTGATCAGCCGGGTGCGCCTTGAGACACCTTCACGGGAGATCGTGTTCCACGGGCACGACACGTGGGGGCTCGGCGTGGCGAACACTCTTTCGGCCATCTCGGCCGGGGCCACTATGGTGGACGGCGCCCTGGGCGGTCTGGGCGGATGCCCGTTCGCTCCCGGCGCCAGCGGAAACACGGCGAGCGAGGACATCCTCTTCGCTACCCGTCCGCGGTGGCTCACCCCTTCCATTTTCAGGGCGCTCGTGAGCTTCACAGAGGGGCTACTGTCGGAGCTCGACGAGCCAAACCGGTCGAAGGCCGCTCAGGGCGCCCGTTCACCCGCGAAGGCGTTCGACTGGGTAATGTAATTGCTCGAAGTGGAGGCGAGACTTGCCTACGACACTACGGCGTGTCGACGATCTGCTTGCCGAGCGGCATGAGCGCGACCGGAATCAGCTTGAAGTTGGCGATGCCGAACGGGATGCCGATGATCGTCACGCAGAGGGCGATGCCGGAGAGCAGGTGCTCGAGGGCGATCCACCAGCCGGCCAGAATCACCCAGACGACATTGCCGAGCAGTGACGCGGCGCCGGCGCCCGGGGCGTCGACCACGGTCTTGCCGAACGGCCAGAGCGCGTAGACGCCGATGCGTGCCGCGGCGATTCCCCAGGGGATCGTCACGATGAGAATGCACATGATTGCGGCTGCCAGCATGTAGCCGAGGAACAGCCAGAAGCCTGACAGCACGAGCCAGATGATGTTGAGAAGGGTCTTCATGGTGGTTCCATTCTCGCAGGTGGCTGCTGCCCGCACGGCGCTAGCGCCAGCGTGGCACAAACTCAGGACTCCGGGCAAGATAGAGGCCATGGCCCACCGTCAACGGCACCGTGCCGATGCTGACCCCGTAACCGATCGGGCGGATAAGACCTGCGCGTCGTGTGGGCGACGCATCGAGTGGCGTGCGAAGTGGGCTCACAACTGGGACTCGGTGAAGTACTGCTCGGCAGCCTGCCGCTCACACGGGGTCAACACGACAGACCTCCAGCTCGAAACGACCATCGTGACGTTGCTTCACGAACGGGCACGCGATGCCACGATCTGTCCGTCTGACGCGGCGCGCGCCATCGGCGGCGAGGAGTGGCGCGACCTGATGGAGCCGGCCCGACGAGCCGCACGGCGCATGGTCGCCCGCGGCGAATTACAGATCACCCAGGGCGGCGTCGTGGTCGACCCGTCAACCGCCAAGGGTGCAATTCGGTTGCGAACGCCGCGATAAGCGTTCCGTACCACACAGAGAGGAGCGCACGATATGACAGTGACCTGCGACATGATGGTCGCGGAGGACGGCTACGCGGCCGGCGTGAATCAGAGCCTGCAGCATCCGCTGGGCGAGGGCGGCGAACGACTGGCCCGCTGGCGTTTCGAGCGGCCCGATGAGAACGCCGCCGAAATCGCCGCCATCGCGACCGCGGGCGCCTACATCATGGGGCGCAACATGTTCGGTCCAGGCCGTGGCGAGTGGGACGACGAGTGGACGGGCTGGTGGGGCGACGACCCGCCGTACCACGCACCGGTGTTCGTACTGACGCACTACCCGCGCGCCCCGCTCGTGATGCAAGGCGGCACGACCTTCACGCTCGTGACCGCTGGCATCGAGGCGACGATTGAGCAAGCTCGCGCCGTTGCGGGGGATCGCGAGGTCGCGATTGCGGGCGGGGCCGCCACTGCGCGGCAATACCTGGCAGCCGGGCTGATCGACGAGTTGCGGCTGCACGTCGCGGCGGCGGTGCTCGGCGCCGGCGAGCCGTTGCTGGCGGGACTGGAGCACCTCACCTTGGCCATAATGTCGCTGGTGATCACGGTCGGCCTGGTGCTGTTCGCGATAGCCGGGCAGGCTTGGTACGTGTGGGTGGCCAGCGCGGTCGGTGCCGCGGCCCTCGTCGCATTTCTCCTGCTGTTCCAACGCGCACGCTTCAAGCGGATGCTGGCGCTGCGGCACGCAAACGGCGCCTGACACAGAGTTGCCATGATCGGTCGGCGGTGTCTGGGAGCCAGCCCTGAGCATCCGTTCTGGGGTAACGCTCGAGGCGATCGCTGGGTATCGTTGAACCTATCGCTGTATATCGTTCGCACGTCATACCGAGGAGGTAATCATGGGCAACACATTCCCCACCGGCGGGTTCAACGCCGCCAACATGGACGGCATCTGGCAGGCCATGGAACAGTTCCGCTCCCGCTTCGAGAAGCAGGCAGGCACGGCCACCCGAGCCGGTCGCGGCGAGGTGCGCACGGCGGTGCTCGCCCTGCTGGCGGAGCAGCCGATGCACGGCTACCAGATCATCCACGAAATCGAAGAGCGCAGCGGCGGCAGCTGGAAGCCCAGCGCCGGCTCGGTCTACCCCACGCTGCAGCTGCTGGCTGATGAGGGCCTGATCAGCGCCGAAGAGAACAACGGTCGCAAGATCTACTCGCTCACCGATGAGGGTCGCGCGGCAGTCGCTGACGCCGACACGAGCGCCCCGTGGGCGGCGACGAGCTCCACCGGGTCACACGGCCACACGGCGCTGCCGAAGGCGGGCATCGAACTCGCCCAGGCTGCTGCTCAGGTCGGTCGCACCGGATCGCCGGAACAGATCAAAGAGGCTGTAACCGTGCTCGACGACGCGCGTCGCAAGCTCTACTCGATCCTCGCCCAGGACTGACGGGTGCCGCTGGCTCGTCGAGGTAGCTACGATTCGAATTCGGGCGCGGGCAACATGCGCGCCCGGTACCGCCGCATTCTGCGTTTTGCCAGCTGGTATCTCGCCATAACGTGGTGGTTCGAGTTGTTCCTGCCTCGCATCGGGCTGGTGAAGATCGCCGAGCGCACACGCTCCAAGCGGATGCAGCGCTTCGCGAAGGGTTTTCACGTGCTCGCGGCCGACCTTGGCGGTCTCATGATCAAGGTCGGGCAGTTCATGTCATCGCGCCTTGACGTGCTGCCGCCCGAGATCACTAAAGAGCTCGAGGGGCTGCAGGACGAAGTCGCGCCGGTATCGTTTGCGGCCATTCGCGCTGCTGTCGAGGCGGAGTTGAGCATGCCGCTCGAACGGGCCTTTACGTCGGTCGACGAGACGCCGGTAGCGGCGGCATCCCTCGGGCAGGCACATCGAGCCCGGCTCACCGCGCTCGATGCTGCTGACACGGGGCTCGACGGGGTCATTATCAAGGTGCAGCGCCCGGGAATCGACGAAATCATCGACGTCGACCTTGCAGCGCTGCGCAAGGTGGGAGGCTGGCTCAGCCATGTGAAACTCGTCTCCAACCGGGTCGACATGCCGGCGCTGGTCGAAGAGTTCGCACAGACGAGCCTCGAAGAGATCGACTACCTGCACGAGGCGAGCAGCTCCGAACGTTTCGCAGCGGCCTTTCCCGATGACGACCGAGTCGGTGTTCCCGGTGTCGTCTGGGAACGAACCACCCGCAAGGTGCTCACTCTCGAAGATGTCACGGCGATCAAGATCACCGACGTCGACGCCCTGATCAAGGCCGGCATCGACCCGGCCGAGGTGGCTCCGGTCTTCGCCGAGGTCATGTTCGACCAGATGTTCACGATGGGCTTCTTCCACGCCGATCCGCACCCCGGCAACATCTTCGTCACCCCGGACGCCGACAACGAGCGCGGCTGGAAACTGACCTTCATTGACTTCGGCATGATGGGCGAGGTGCCCACCAGCACGCGCACCGGGCTGCGCAAAATGCTCATTGCAGCCGCCTCACGCGATGGGCGCGGCCTGGTCAATGCCATGAACGATGTCGGCGTGCTCCTGCCTTCGGCCGAGACGACCGAGCTCGAACGGGCCATGACCACTCTGTTCGCCCGGTTTGGTGGCATGGGTTTCGCCGAGTTGCGCGAGGTGGACCCGCGAGAGTTCCGCGAATTCGCGGTGCAGTTCGGCGACGTGGTGCGCTCGCTGCCGTTCCAGCTGCCCGAGAACTTTCTGCTCATCATCCGAGCCATGTCGCTCACCTCCGGCGTGGCCAGCGCGCTCAATCCCGCGTTCAACCTCTGGGATTCCGTCGAGCCTTACGCGGCGCAGCTGCTGCGCGACGAGAGCGGCAACTTCGTGCAGGACATCGCGAAGCAGGCGGCGGAGACGGTCGGCATCGCCGTTCGCCTGCCCAAGCGCCTCGACGGATTGATCACCCGGATCGAAGACGGCTCCGTTGCGGTTGCCAGCCCGGGCCTCGAGAAGCGCGTCGCCCGCCTCGAGCGCACCCTGCGGCAAGCGGTATCCGCGCTGCTGTTCGCTGCGCTGCTCATCGCCGGCGTCCTGCTGCGAGCGGATGACGCGGTGCTGGGCACCGTATTCATGGTCGCGTCGGTCGTCCCCCTGCTGCACGCGCTGTTCGCGGGGCGACGCGGGTTCTAAGCCGGCGGACGCGGGTTCTGAGCGGGCGGTCGCGGTGGCCGTCGACGCGGAGGCGACCGGGCAGACCGGCGGGGCGGCATCCGCTCTATGGTTGGGGATTGCGCACGCCATGACGGCTGGTTCGGCCAGCCTGGTCAGCTAGCTTTCGCAGCCGACGCCGTCGCCGTCCCGGTCGAGGTGACGCCCATACCCGGCGTCCCCCGTGTGTACCGGAGCTGCTCCAGCAGCACGCGCCGCGTCACAGTTCTTGTAGTAGGCGCTGGCGGGTGCCGGCGCAACCGGTGCCACGGGTGCCGGCTCGACGGCGACCGGAACGGGCACCACGACCATGGGCGCAGGCCCGGCAACCGGAACGGGGACGACGACAACGGGAGCGGGAGCCGGCGCGAAAACGGATGCCGTCGCCCGCTCGTCGGGGCAAGCCGTCAAAATACGGGTCATCGCGTCGTGCTCGGCCTGCGTCACCCATAGCCCGTAGGTCGCCTTCACGGAAATCTGCCGTGCCACGTAAGCGCATCGGTACGGTTTCAGCGGCGGCAACCAGGTGGCCGTGTCGCCGTCACCCTTGCTCGAGTTCGTGCGTCCGTCCACGGCCAGCAGATTGAGCGGATCGTTCGCGAGCGACACTCGCTGGGCCTGGCTCAGTTGCTGGGCACCGGTTTGCCAAGCATTCGATAGTGCCACCACGTGGTCGATTTGCACGAGCGACGACGTCGCCGTTCCGCGCACAAAGTTGATCGTTTTTCCCGTGTATGGGCCGGTCAGCGTGCCGGTCACGACCCGGCAGCCGCCTTGCTTCGCGATGTTGGTCAGGTCGCGGGCCAGGATGTCGTTACGGGTATCGCATCCGTTTTGGTCAACGTCGAGCCAGGCCGTGCCGAAGCCGCCGCTGCGGTCGTAGCCGGTCTTGGGTGAACGCCCCTTCACCAGCAGCGTCGCCAGCAGCGCCACCGCTGTGGTGTCGGTCCCTGACGTATCGGCCAGAACGATGCTCGCGGCCTCCGGTGCCGGTGTGCTCGTGGCTGGATCGGTTGGCGCTTCGACGGTGAATGCCAACGGCGTCGGGCTCGGAGTCGGGCTTGGCGTCGCGGAAGGGGTGGCCGTTGCGGTCGGTTGCGCACTCGTGCTGGCCAGGTTCGCGTCGACGGATGCCGGTGCCAGCGACGATCCGACAACGACCACAACGAGCGCCCCGGCCAGAACGACACTCGCAATCTTGCGTGTGGGTATGACGGCCCACGAGCGTCGGCCGGTGGTCAACACATAGATAGCGGTAAAGGCGCCGATCGAGCCAATCGTCAGGAACAGGCCGGAAAACCCGCTGGTCGACGCGGCCACGAGTAACAACACCTGTGACAAGCCGAGCACGGTCCAGGTGAGCGTGGAGAATTTTGGTCCGCGAAGGCGGGGTTCTGCGGACATGGGGCTCCTCTGGCAGCGTTCCGACAACCAGACGAACTTATCCGTTGTTCCACGGCGAACGCACTCCCACCTTCGGGGGACGCGGGCCTGGTTGCGGCGTCACCGGCTGCGGTTTGTGCCGGGCCAGTGTCGAGCACGGGGGCGTAAGTAATTCTTATAATTGCTCACTATATTTATGAGATGTTCTCGTTTTTAAGAGCGATTCGCGGTATAATTGTGGGTGAAGGAGGCGCCGTCGCCATTACCCTTACCGCCCCGCCGACCGTAGCTGGTGCACTGCCGGAGTTCGCGGGTTCCCGGATCGCAGCGATTGCTCAGGCAGCTGCCATTCTGGCAGCAGCGTTAGACGGGGTGCGGTTCGGTCATCTGGATGACTCCGAAGCGGTTGCGGTGCTCGCGGCGCTCGAAGGTCTCGGCCGCAAGGTTGATGGGGCCAGACTACGGTCGACCGCCGACATCGGTGCGCGGGCCGAAACCGACCTCGGGAACGGTTCGTTGGCCTACCGAAACGGATGCCGCACCAAGGTAGATTTCATCACCCAGCTCGCCGGCATCTCCGGCCGTGAGGCCAAGCGGCGCCTGAAACTCGGCGAGACAGCGGTGGAACGCACGCCGCTGGGCCTGCCGGTCCCCGCCCGTTACCCGGTCATCGCCGACGCGCTGGGTAGCGGCGACCTCGGCATCGAGGCGGCCGAGATCATCGCGACCACCCTCACCGCCCTGCACGGGAAGGTGCTGCAGGACGACCTCGACCACGTCGAACGTGCCCTCGTGGCCTCCGCGACCGGGGCGATCACTCCGGAGACTGCCGGGCTGCCGGGGGCGGGCATTCGTTTCGCGCCGGATCTGCTGCGGGTGCAAGCTTTGGAGTGGCAGGGGCGGCTCGACCCCGACGGCACCGCCCCCAACGACGACGCGGTGGAGGCGAAGAGCACCCTCACGTTCGGGCTGCTGCGCACCGGGCTCTACCCGCTGCGGGCCGACGTCACCCCCGAGCTGCGCGGCATCATGGACACCTTCTTCGACACTCATCTATCGGCTCGGTCGCGTACGCCGCGGTTTGAACCCACCGATCCGGCTGACGGTGCCGTCACCGCGTTGAACGGCCTGGACGTCGACGACCCGAACGCGGACGCCGGCCTCGACGGTGAGCGCTTCAACGCCGACCCGTTCACCGGCGATACCCGCTTCGACGGCGACCACCGCACCGCGGGTGAGAAACGCGCCGATATCCTCCGCACTGTGTTCGAAGCGGCCGCCCGCGACCCGAAAACCCCCACCATGGGCGGCGCCGCCCCCAACGTCATGATCCACATCAACGCCAGCGACCTCGACAACGACCGCGGTGTTGGCTGGATCGATGGCATCGACGCGCCTATCTCGATGCGCAGAGTGAAAGAAACCATCTGCACCGGTGGCTCCCAAAGCGTCATCATCGACGACCACGGCGCCATTCTCTACCTCGGCGACAAGGTACGGTGCTTCACCGCCAAACAACGCGCCGCGATCGCCGCGCGCGACGGAGGCTGCATCATCCCCGGCTGTACCATCCCCGCCCGCTGGACCGAAGTGCACCACGTCCACCCCGCCGCAAAAGGCGGACCCACCAACGTCGACAACGGAACACTGTTGTGCTGGTTCCACCACCACACCATCGACACCAACGGCTGGACCATCCGCATGATCAACGGCCGACTCCAGGTACGCGGCCCACTCCTCTGGGACCCAACGCAAACCTGGCGCCCCGCCCAATCACACCGAGCCAACACCCCGAGCCCCGAACCACCCTGGCGCACCTAGTAGGTGCTTGCCCAATGGTTGTCCAGGCTTTCCGTTCCTCTTCCTGCGAAACTCGGCGGTAGTCACAGCTGGAGCCTCGTAGTCACTCCAAGCCCGCCAACTCGGCCACCCGTGACAGCGCCAGCTGGGTGTATAGAGCGGTGCCGTCGGCCAGGACATCGTCGTCGAAGGTAGCCGCGGGGGAGTGGTTGAAGGCGGCGGTGGCGTCATCCGCTTGTCTCGAAACGGCCGAGAGAAAGACGAAGGTTCCGGGAACCTGTTGCAACACCCGCGAGAAGTCTTCGGAGCCGCTGAGCGGGTTGACCATGCGGGTGAAGCGCTCGCCGCCGAAGAGCTCGCCGACGACCCGTTCGGCCCGGGCGGTTTCGCTCTCGTCGGTGATGGTCGGCGGGTATTCGGTGTCGTAGTCGACGGTCACGTCGACGCCGTGCGCCGCCGCGATTCCCTCGAGCAGCCGCGGAACGACGCGCGCCAGCCTGGCCCGCGACTCCTCGGTATAGGAGCGCACGGTAGCCTCCAGTCGCGCCGATTCGGGAATGATGTTGCGCTTGGTGCCGGCCTGCAGTACCCCGACCGAGAGCACCACCGGGTCGAACATGTTGAACTGGCGCGTGATCATCACCTGCAGGGCCGTGACCATTTCGGCGATGACGGTCACCGGATCCTGCGCATTGTGCGGCGCTGAACCGTGCCCACCGGCCCCGTGCACCGTCACAGTGAGGCCATCGCTCGCTGACATGAGGGTGCCGGCTCGACCCGAGAACTGCCCGTTGGGGGCCCCGGCCGAGAGCACGTGCAGACCGTAGGCGGCGTCAGCGCGGCGCCCGGCGGCGTCGAGCACGCCCTCCCGAATCATCACTCCCGCTCCGTCGAAGCCTTCCTCGCCCGGCTGAAACATGAGGACCACGTCACCGGCGAGCTGGTCGCGGTGGTGGGCGAGCAGCGTCGCCGCACCGACGAGCATGGAGGTGTGCAGGTCGTGCCCACAGGCGTGCATGGCGCCGTCGATGCGCGAGCTGAAATCAAGCCCGGTGCGTTCCTGAATCGGCAGCGCATCCATATCGCCGCGCAGTAACACTGCGGGCCGAGAAGCGGATGCGCCGGCGCCGGTTCCGCGCAGCACCGCCGTCACCGAGGTGGTGTCGGTACCGAGGGTGATCTCGTACGGCAGGCCGTTGAACGCCTCCAGCACCTTCTCCTGGGTGCGCGGCAGCTGCAGCCCGATTTCGGGTTCCTGGTGCAGGCGGTGGCGCAGGTCGGCGATGTCGCCGGCAAGTGCACGGGCGTCAGAGAGTACGGACACGGCTTCTCCTTTGAATGGTTCTAGTCTGAGCCGCAGTGCAAGTGTTGTCGAATTCGGAAGGAATCGGCTGGCAGTTTGAACGGTGCAGAACGATCCGGGATGCCGTGGAGCATGGGGGAGTCAATACTGCAATATTTGTACATCGCATGTACCCGAATTGCAGGATGTCCTGCCATATTGAGTATTTATCTGATTCTCCTGTACTACCTCCTGCTCTTTCGCTAGCAGTGATAGCACTCCGTGGAAGGGAGTCATGATGGCCGCCATTACCGTTCGCAATCTCGACGACGAGGTGCAGCGTCGACTCAAGGTGCGTGCCGCCGCCAACAACCAGTCCATGGAAGCGGAAGTCCGAGCCATTCTGAGCGCCGCGGTGATCGGCGGCGACTTGGCCCGGGCATGGGTCGCTGCGACCGCGGAATTCCGCGGGGATGACCTGAACCTGCCGGCGCGCACGACGGGTCGCGAACTCGATCTCTCATGATCGTGCTTGATACCAACGTTGTATCTGAGCCGCTTCGTTCGAGCCCGCATCCTGTGGTGCTGGCCTGGTTGGATCGAGTCTCTGTTGACGTGGCACTCACGTCGGTCAGCGTCGGTGAGATTCTCACGGGGGTTCGACTCCTTCCTGACGGTCATCGTCGGGACGGCCTGATGGCGGCAACCGAGCGCACGCTCGCGAGCTATTCCGATCAAGTTCTTCCCTACGACGAGACCGCGGCGCGGGTCTATGCGCTCATGCAGGAGTCTCGACGCGCGAGCGGGCATCCGCTCAGCGTGGAAGACGGCATGATCGCGGCGATTTGTCGGTCCAAAGGAGTGACGCTCGCCACCAAAAACATCAAGGACTTTCAAGATCTCGGCATCGATCTGATCAACCCGTGGACCGACTCGCCCCGCTGACCGTCGACGCAGCATAACTCCTGCAATTCGTGAGGCATCGCAAACGGATGCCCGTGAACATGCGGAAGTTTTCTGTCGCTGCCAGGAATTGCAGGAGTTATGCCGCGGAACCTTCGCCGGCATTCGTGGTGCCATTCAGCAATGTCGGTGGGTGCCTCTAACGTCGTCAGTAACTACTCACAGACACTCGTGCCGAGAATATGGAGAAGGAAATGCACGTGCTGGTAGCTACAGATGCAACGCAGGGCGCTCGCCGAAGCGATTTCGCAAACTGCATCAAGGGCGAATTGGTCTGGATGCTCGATGTGTGTCCCGAGAGTCGGCGCAATCCCGACGGACAGTGCCCCTGCGGCAGGTCTTTTCGCGGGTTGTATTCCGATGAAGAGACGACTACGGCGCTGGTGACGGACCTTCCGAATCTCACTCGGAGCGAATACCAAAGGGCCTTGTATGAAAATCATGGCGACGCTGATTCCTGCCCGGCCTGTCGAGTACGCCCGTTTAGCAAAGTTGTCGACGAGCTCATTCGCCTCGGTAGTCTCTGGCCGATCGGTACCGTGATGGAGCGTCGGGTCGACCTGCTTCAGGGCCGCGCGCCACACCGTCCTTGGGCCAAAGCCGAATGACTGCTCAATCACCCTCCTATGTGATCGATCCGATAGGTTCCCAAGCGAGATGGACTTCGGCCGCGCCGAAGCTCGCGCACCGCCAGCAGCCGCGCCATAAGGCCTGCTAATGGACTAGTAGAACCCCTGCTAATGGTGCGGTTAGGAATGACGCCGGGATGGGATCGCGGTCGTACCGGCCGCCCTACTCGGACCCTAGCGAGCAAGCCGGATGCCTACGGCGGCAAGAAGAGCACGTCGCCAATGTCGGTGGTGTGCGGCACGATGAAAACACTCGACCAGTACCCTTGAAGCTAGCCATAGGAGGTATGCCGCGTGTCCGCACTCACTCAGACGCATGCCCTGCGGCAACTCATCGAAACGGATGCCACCTGGCGGCTCTTGCGCGCCGCCAACGCCCCGGTGATCGCAGCCCTGCTGAGCGAACATCTTGGGGGAGAAAGCCGTCGACTGCCCACCGCTGAGCTGTACGAACGAATCGATCACGACCTCGATGCCCTGCGTGGGCACGGTTTCGACCTGCCCCAAAATGCTCAGGGCTACTGCGCGGAGTGGCGTAAATCCGGGTTTCTCACCCGCCGGGCCGACGAAGAGACCCGTGGTGAGACCTTCGAGCTCGCCCCCGGTGCGCTCGGTGCCATCCGCATTCTGGAGCAACTCGCCGCGCCCCGGCAGACCGTCACCGAATCGCGTCTGGCCAGCATCGGCGTGCAGCTGAGCCAGCTGGCCATCGACACCGACCCCGACGTCACCCGCCGACTCGAACAGCTGCACGCCCAGCGCGACCGCATCGACGCGCAGATCGAGCGCATCCAGCAGGGCGACATTGACACCCTCGACCCGGCGCGCGCCCTCGAACGCGTGCGGGACATCCTGGCCCAGGCCGAGGAGATCCCCTCCGACTTCGCCCGGGTGCGGGCCGAATTCGAGAACCTCAACCGCGACCTGCGGGCGCGTATCGTCGAGTCTGATGACACCCAGCGCACCGTACTCGACGAGGTGTTTCGCGGTGTCGACCTCATTGCTGAATCCGACGAGGGGCGCAGCTTCGCGGGATTCTCCGCCCTCGTGCTCGACCCGGCGGTCGGGAGTGCCTTCGACGACGACGTCGCCCGCGTGCTGGCCGGCGATTTTGCGGCCGATCTCACCACAGCCCAGCGCCGATTCCTCCGCCGGTTCATTGGCACGCTGAAGGATCACAGCGGTGAAATTCACGAGGTGATCACCGCTTTTGCCCGGGGCCTGCGTCGCTACGTGCAGTCGCAGGACTATCAGCGCGACCGGGTGCTGCGCAGTATGCTGCGGGCTGCGCTCGCGAGCGGAGTGGAGGCATCCGCTCACAGCAAGCCGTACCAGCCGACCACGCTGCACCTCGAGCTGTCGGCGGTCGCGCTGCGCAGCGTCGGCGCCCTGCGGCTGCACGACCCCGCCGAACTCGACGCGACGGCGCCGATCGTCGAACACGTCGCTGGCACCGCCGATCTGGAGGCCCTGCGCGCGCTGGCCCGTCAGACCGAGATCGACTTCGCCGAACTCATCGACAACGTCAACTCCGTGCTTGCCGACCTCGACCAGTGCAGCGTGCGGGAGGTGCTCGAGCGGCACCCGGCCAGCCAGGGTGTCGCGAGCGTCGTGGGCCTGCTCACCCTCGCCGCCAATCAGGGCACGATCCCCGGCGGCATCGAAACCGTGCGCTGGCACGGCACCGATCAGGCCGCCCGCGCCGCCGACATTCCGATCTACCGCTTCACCGGGAGACTGCTGTGACCGACACCATAAACTTCACCGAAGCGGATGCCGCCTCCGCCACCGCGCTGTGGGCGCAGGACACCGGCGTGCTCGGCGAACAATCGCGCCGCGCGCTGCTCGAACTGATCAAGGGCCCCTACCTGTCGGGCGTGAACACGCCGGCCCTCTGGTCGGCGCTGCTCGCCGACGAAACCGCCCTGCGCTCCCGGCTGCACGAGTTGTTCCTCGACCTCGTCATCGACCGGGTCGGCGAATTCGCCTTCGTGCGCAACGTCAGCACCACCGAACTGAAAACCCCGAACACAGTGCGCACCGCAGCCCTCACTTTTCTCGACACCGCAATGCTGCTGGTGTTGCGCCAAATGTTGCTTGCCGGTGAGGGCGAAGGCCGCGTCATCGTGGGCCAGGACGAAGTCTTCGAACAGCTCTGGGTCTACCGCACGCCCGACCGCGATGAGGCCGACTTCGCCCGGCGCATGAATTCGTCTTGGCTGAACATGAAGAACAAGCTGCGCGTGATTCACCTGGCCGGCGCCGACGATCGCGCCGAGATCTCACCCGTGCTGCGCCTGATCGTTGACGCCGACCAGATTCAGGCGATCGGCGCCGAATACCGGCGCATTGCCGAGGGGGGCGGCGGGATCGACGTGGACAACGAAGATTCGAGCGACGACACCGACGAGGACGTGACCGCATGACACTGCTCGAAATGCCCGGCTTCGACGACACACCAGACAGCCTCGCGCAGACGACCTTAACCGGCCCGATTCACGTCGGTCAGTGGCGGTTGACCCGCGTCGAATTGCTCAACTGGGGCACCTTCGACGGCTTTCACCCGATCGACATCGCCCGCAAGGGTCACCTGTTCACCGGAGCCTCCGGCTCGGGCAAGTCGTCCCTGCTCGACGCGATCGGCACCGTGCTCACCCCCGACAAGTGGCTGCGATTCAACGCCGCAGCTCAGGACGCGGCCTCACGCAACGACGACCGCAGCCTGATCAGCTACGTCCGCGGTGCGTGGAGCAAGGAGGCCGACGAAAACCTCGACCGTGCTGTCAGCACCTATCTGCGCAAGGGCCCCACCTGGAGCGGAATTCTGCTCGGTTTCGAGAATGAACAGGATGCCCCGATCACCCTCGCACGGCTGTTTCACCTGCGCGGTTCCAGCGTCGACAAAGCCGACCTCAAAGACGTCTGCTTCATCGATCGCGGCCGGGTGACCCTGCTCGATTTCAAGGAATTCGTCGCCTCGGGGATCGAAACCAAGCGCATTCAGAAGGCCTGGCCGGAGGCGATTGTCACCACCACCGGCAGTCACTCCCGGTTCTACTCGCGCCTCGGCCGGGTGCTTGGCATCAAGAACGAGAACGCCCTGCACCTGCTGCACAAAACCCAATCGGCCAAGAACCTCGGCGGCCTCGACCAGTTGTTTCGCTCGTTTATGCTCGACGAGCCGCCGACCTTCAAGCGGGCCAAGACCGCCGTCGAGCAGTTTAGTGAGCTCAACCAAGCCCACCAACACGTCGTCGAACTGCGGCGCCAGGCCGAGCACCTGCAGCAGCTTGAAACCTCCATCGTCGACTACGAAACCGCCTCGGCCACGGCCGCCGAAACCGCACGTCTGGTCGACCTGATCGACCCGTTCCAGGATCAGCTCACACTGCGCCTGGCCGGCGACGAACGCGGGGCCCTGCGCTCTGCGCATGCCCGCGCCGAAGAAGAATCGAATGCAGCCGACGCCACGCGCGACGACGCGGAAGAATTGCTGCGCGCCGCCGAGCGTCGGGCGCTCCAACTGGGCGGATCCGACGCCGCGCTGATGCAGGCCCGCGTCGCCGACGCGGTCACCGGAGCCGAAGCGACCGCGAAACGGTGGAAGTCCTTCAGCGACGACCTCGCCGGGGTCGGAGTGGCCGCCGCGCCGCAGAACAACGCCGAATTCGCTGAATTTCAGGAGTCCAGCCGACGCGCCCTCGACGAATCCGCGCCCCAGGCCGCGCACGACCACGACGACAACGAGCAATATTTTGCGGCGCGCGAAGAGCTCCAGCGGGTCGACCGGGAGCTCACCGAGCTGCGCATCCGCAAGAGCAACCTGCCCGCTGCCCTGCTGCTGACCCGCAAACGACTGGCCGACGAGCTCGGCGTCACCGAAGCTGCCCTCCCGTTTGCCGGCGAGTTGATCGAGGTGCTGCCGGAGTTCGCGAAGTGGAGCGGCGCGATCGAGCGGGTGCTGTATCCGCTGGCCAGCGCCCTGCTGGTTCGCGATGAGTACCTGCCCGAGGTGCGGAGAAGGGTGGAATCCCGCAACCTCGGTGCCCGCCTGGTGTTCGAGGCCGTTCCGACCCTGGCCGACCCGCCGAAGGCCGCCCGAACCCCGCGGTCCCTGCTACACCGCATTCGGGTGAGCGACGGTCCGTTCCGGGACTGGCTGCAATCACGTGCGGCCAAAGAATTCGACTACGCCTGCGTCGATCATCCCGACGAACTCGATGACGTGGAGAAGGGCGTCACGATCGGCGGGCAGGTGAAAAAGAACGCCCGCCGCTACGAGAAGAACGACCGCCACCGCATCGACGACCGCAGCCAGTGGATTCTCGGCGCCGACAACGAGGCCAAAATCGACCTGTTGCTGGAACGCAGACGCGAGGCCGACCAACGGCACAGTGAAGCGGACAGCCGGCTCAAGCGGGCCCAGCTCGAGCGCGACGCCGCCACCCGCCGTCGCGCCGTGCTCGAACGCGTGCTCGGCCAGGACTGGTCCGAGCTCGATCGCACCGCCGCCGACGAACTCGTCCGGGCCCGCCGCCGCCAGTTGGAGGCGCTCACGACCGGAAATACCGAGCTGCAGGGCGCCATCGCTGCGGAAACGGATGCCCGCGCCCGCCTGCACGCTGCCGAAGCCACGGCTCGCGCCCGTGCCCTCGCGGTGAGCCAGGACGCTGCGATTCTGCGCGAACTCACCGTGCTCATCGAGGACATCGGTCGACGCGTGCAGGCCCGCGAATCCCACAAAACCATGTCTGACTTGGATACGGCCCTGTTGGAAGCCCGGTACCGGTCCGTGCTGCGCAAGATCGATCGTAAGAACGTTGGCGAGGTGGGCCGCAAGGTCAGCGACGTGCTGCACCGGGAATCGCTCGTCGCACAGAACCTGATTCGCACGGCGCAATCAGCGTTCGTGCTGGGGGCCGGAGCTTTTCAGACTCGCTGGCCCGCGGCATCCGCTGATTTGAGCACCTCGATCGACGACCGGGCCGGCTATCGCACCCTGCTCGAGGGCATCGTGGCCCGGGGGCTTCCCGAACACGAGGGTAACTTTCTCAAGCTCCTGCGGGAGAAATCACGGGATCTGATCGGGCACCTGGCGTCGGATATTCGGGACGCGCCCAAACTCGTCGTGGACCGCATCGACCCGGTCAACGCCTCACTCGGGCGTTCCCGTTTCGACGTCGAGCGCTACCTGCGCATCGAGGTGAAGACCCGGCGTGCCCCCGAGGTGTTGCAGTTCATGGCCGACCTCAAGACGGTCGCCGACGGCGCCTGGAACGATGACGACCTCGCCGCTGCCGAAAAGCGCTTCGTCGTGCTCAACCAAATCATGGCGCGGCTGGCTTCGAGCGAGAACGCCGATGTCGCCTGGCGCCGTCGCTGCCTCGACACCCGCGAACATGTCACCTTCATGGCGCACGAGGTGGACCTGGCCGGCCGCACGGTGAACGTGCACGACTCGAGCGCCGGGCTCTCGGGCGGGCAACGGCAGAAACTCGTGATCTTCTGCCTCGCCGCAGCCCTGCGCTACCAGCTCGCCGCCGACGAAGACGAGCTGCCGACCTATGCCACGATCATTCTCGATGAGGCCTTCGACAAGGCGGACAGCCGCTACACCCGCATGGCGATGGACGTTTTCGTGGAGTTCGGCTTTCATATGATCCTGGCCACGCCCGAAAAGCTGCTGCAGACGATCGAACCCTACGTCGGTGGTATCACTTCAATCACCAACACCACCCGCAACGACTCGCGTACCGCCAGCGTGGTCTTTCGCCCCGACGACGAGGCCGAATGAAGGTGCCGCGCGGCATGGTCACGGTGGCCGAGGCGCGCGAACGCGCCCGAAAGCGCGTCACGCAAGACCAGCGCGACTGGGCGGCGTACGGTGGCGAAACGGCGCTGCTCGAGATCGTGCTGCATCCGCCGACCGAACGGCAAGCGCTCGTCGACCAGGATGCCGCGATCGGCTGGCTGCGCGAGTGGCGCACGGCCGACGACACCGTGTCCACGCTCGAGGTGCGCTGGGGCGAGCGCCAATGGTCTCGGGTCGGCGCGCAAACCGTGCCCGAACGCTGCACCCTTCGGGGAGCGGATGCGATCGCCTTGTGGGCCGGCACGGCCAATGCCCGTGACTGGCGAGTCCTGCGCGATCGTGCGGCCGAGGTTCGCGCGGCTTTCCCTGGGCCTGACAGCACCGGTGAGGTCGACCTCCTCGCCGCCGCGATCCGCACTCACGCCCGCACCCTGCAAGCCCTGAGCGACACCAACTTTGCCACCCTGCTGCAGGTGGTCGCGTGGCTGGCCGAGCATCCGGCATCCGGTTGGCGTATTCGGCAGCTGCCCATTCGCGGAATCGACACCAAATGGCTCGAGGGACATCGCGCCATCGTGGAGGGCCTGCACGCCGCGGTGAGCGGGCGCTTTTCACTCGGGTTGCAGGGCACACCCCACCTCGTTCGGGTGCGTTTTCTTGACCCACGGCTGCGACCCGGAGGGCTCTGCGACGTGATCGCGCCGGTCGAGGAACTCGCCGAACTCGCCGTCACGCCGATGACGGTGTTCGTCTTCGAAAACCTCGAGACCATGTTTGCGATGCCCGATCTGGCGGGCGCGGTCGTCGTGCACGGCGGCGGCTACGCGGCGCCTCGCCTCGGTGCCATCCCGTGGATAAACACGGGCCGCGTCATCTACTGGGGCGACCTCGACTCCGACGGATTTGCCATTTTGCACGCGCTTCGCTCGGGCTGCGACGACGTCACGAGCACACTCATGGACGAGGCGACCCTGCTGCAATTTCGCGACCTGTGGGTGCCGGAACCGAAGGCGGCCGGCGGAACGTATTCGACGCTGACGGCGGGGGAGCAGACCGCGCTCGGGCGCATCCGCTCGGAGGGAAACGTGCGCCTCGAGCAGGAACGCATCGACTGGACCTACGCATTGCCCCGGCTGCTCGCCCTCGCCGCGAACCCTGCTTAGGTACCCGCGGGTCGCAAAGTATGTCACGGCTGAGCGATCGTGACCGAAAGTCAGGGTATTCGGAGAAAATCGTGAGGTTTCGTTCAAAAAGGCGGTGCAAGCTAGCGACCTTGCCCGCGCCGACCCGAAGCGCGCGAGCCCGAAACCCGGCGAGCCGGCGTACCTAGCGCCGAGTCCTCGCTCCCGATGAAGGATATGCGCCAAAACAACTCCGAAACTTCTCATGCTCGTACCGTCCGCAAATCCCCCAAACGCGTGCACCAGATTATCTTCGCCGCCAGTGCCGTGCTGGTCATCACCGGCCTCGTCGCCGGCAGCGAATTCGCCGCCCAGTCGGCCGATGCCAAGCAAGACAGCATCTCAGCCACGACCGCACTCGCCGAGAGCACCGGCCGCCAGATCGAACAACTCGACTATTACGCCCAGCGCGGCGAGGCACTCAGCCGCGACAGCGCATCCGCCGCCCTCTCGCAAGCCAACCTGGTCATTGCCGCCAGCGTGAGCAAAGTGGATGCCTCCACCCTCACCTCGGTAGCCAGCTCGCTCGCCAGCTACGAGATCATGCCGATCGACCAGCTCGAAGACCTCACGGCCCGGGCGAAGACGCAGACCGTCGCAGTTGCTGCGGCCACCGCCGAAGTCGACCGGGTCGCAGCCGAAGTTGCTGCAGCCGAGGCCGCTGCGGCCGCCGCCGCTGAAGCCGCTCGAATGGAGTCCCTCGCGGGCGGCAATACCGTCGACGGTGCCCGCGCCACAGCGCGTTCAATGGCCGCCTCCCAGTACGGCTGGGGCGAGGATCAGTTCAG
Organism: Cryobacterium sp. TMS1-13-1; assembly: GCF_004403125.1. Taxonomy (NCBI): domain Bacteria; kingdom Bacillati; phylum Actinomycetota; class Actinomycetes; order Micrococcales; family Microbacteriaceae; genus Cryobacterium; species Cryobacterium sp. TMS1-13-1. The sequence goes on from NZ_SOGX01000007.1 coordinate 189,090, forward strand.
CTGCCTCGACCGGCTGTGGCAGAAGGAATCGGGCTGGTCCTACTCGGCCCTGAACTCCAGCAGCGGTGCGACCGGCATTCCGCAGGCGCTGCCGGGCAGCAAGATGGCGTCGGCCGGCACCGACTGGGCCACCAACGCCACGACGCAGATCAGCTGGGGCCTGGGCTATATCAAGGCCTCCTCCTATGGAACGCCGTGTGCGGCCTGGTCGCACTCGCAGTCCGTCGGCTGGTACTGACCGACCGCCTTCGACACCAAACCGTAGCGAAGATCGGGCCGCTCATCAGTTCTTTCGTGCCGCCGCAGGTTCTGCGGCGGCACGGCTGGGGCGCTGGGGCCAGCGCTACGATGAGAAAGTAAGGGAACTCCACGTTTGAGTTTGACTGGGTACACCGAAGTATCCGTTGCAGGAGCCCTGCGTAGATATTTGATGGAGGCGTTTTTTCGATGTCGTCTGGTTTCACCCCAACGGGTCTAGCCCCGGTAGACCCCACACTCGAGTCGTTCATAACTGATTATTATGAGCATTTGACGGACGAAGACGCGGCGCACTATTCCCCGCCAGTATTGCAAGCCCGAGCGCGAGCCCATTGGAAGGTCGCGCAGTACCGGATGCCCAAAACGGCCTCGGTCGAGATTCAGAATGAGCCCGGACGCAGCGTCATCTATATCGTCACCGACGACATGCCCTTCCTGGTTGATTCGGTCACCGCCGAGCTGGTGCGCCAGCACTCCGCCATCCACCTCGTCGTGCACCCGCTGCTCATCGTTGCCCGCAGCAAGGCCAGCAACGAACTCGTCGACATCAACCGCATCCCGGCTGGCGTCGGCGTCTCCAGCGGTGACACCTCGGCGATGCCCAACATCGCCCACCTGATCGCCACCGGCGATGACGCCTCGCACCTCGAGTCGTGGATCGCCATTGAGATTGACAGTGCGACTTACGAGGAACAGGCCCTGCTGGTGGCTGGCGTGACCGACGTACTCGGCGATGTTCGCGCCGCTGTCGCCGACTGGCCGCTTATGCGCACGAAGGCGCTGCAGATCGCCAACGCCCTCGACCAGATCGTCGGCGCCGAGCAAATCAAGGACCTCACCCAAACCCAGCAGCTGCTGCACTGGCTCGACGAGGGCAACTTCACCTTTCTCGGCTACCGCGAATACAACCTTGAGACCCAGGACGGCGAAGACGTCCTCACCCTGATCGACGGCAGCGGCCTCGGTCTGCTGCGTTCCGCCGACGACCGGCACCAGATTCAGCATCTAACGGATGCCGGCCGGCAGAAAGCGCGCGAGCGCACCGCCCTTGTGATCACCAAGGCCAACTCGCGCTCCACCGTGCACCGCCCCGCCTACTTCGACTACATCGGCATCAAGAGTTTCGATGCCGCCGGTCAGGTCAAGGGAGAGCAGCGCTTCATCGGCCTGTTCGCCGCGAGCGCCTACACGAGCTCGGTCACGGCCGTGCCGGTGCTGCGCGAAAAGGTCAAGGCGGTCATGACCGAGGTCGGTTTTCCGCTCGAGTCGCACAGCGGTAAAGACCTGCTCGGCATCATGGAAACCTACCCGCGTGACGAGCTGTTCCAGATCGAAGTCCCCGATCTGGTCACTGCGTCGCTCGCCATCCAACGTCTGCAGGAGCGTCGCCGTACTCGGCTGTTCCTGCGTCCCGACATCTACGGACGTTTCATGTCGGCGCTGGTCTACCTGCCGCGTGACCGGTACAACACCGCCGTGCGGCTGCGCATCGAGAAGGAATTGCAGGAGACGTTCCACTCGGAGGCCCTCGACTTCGAAGCGCGCATGACCGAATCGGCCCTCGCGCGACTGTTCTATCGCATCCGCTTGCCGAAGGATGTCGCCGCCGACACGGTCGATGCCGCAGCCCTGGAACACCGCCTGGCCATGGCCGTGCGGTCCTGGCCCGAGGGCATCAGCGACGAGTTGCGCGAAACACACTCGGTCGAAGAAGCCGAGCGCCTGTCGAATGTGTGGGCCGAGGCTTTTCCCGACAGTTACCGGGTCGATTACGAAATCACCGATGCCCTCGAAGACATCGGTCGGTTTGAGGCCTGCGCTGCGCCGGTGGGAGCATCCGCTGACCCGCACACCCGCCCCGGACTGCACGTCTACCGGCCTCAAAGTGTCGGTGACCCCGCCGAAGACGCCCGCATCAAGCTATACATGACGGAGCCGAAGAGCCTCAGCCAGATTCTGCCGTTTCTGCAGAACCTTGGCATCGAGGTGCTCGACGAGGTGCCGTTCGACATCGAAACCGCCGACGGGCGCCGCTTCTACCTGTACGACCTGGGCTTGCACTACCCGGCCGGCGTCGACCCGATCGCGACCGGGAACCTGCTGGCCGACTCGTTCGGTGCCGCGATCAGCGGAGCCATCGAGTCCGACAGCCTCGATCGCCTGGTGCTGCAGGACGGCCTGCCGTGGCACCGCGTCGTCATCCTGCGCAGCTACGCCAAATATCTGCGTCAGATCGGCAATATCAACTCCTACGGTTTCGTCGCCAACGCCCTGCTCGCTAACCCGGCCGTCACGCGCGGCCTGGTGGCACTGTTCGAGGCCCGATTCGACCCAGATCTCGCCGACGATGAGCGGATGCTGCGCGTCGCCGACGTGCGCACCCAGCTCACCCTGGCCATGGAGCAGGTCGTCACCCTAGACGCCGATCGCGTGCTGCGCACCCTGATCACCCTGATCGAAGCCTCGCTGCGCACCAACTTCTTCCAATACAAGCCGTATCTGAGCATTAAACTCGATCCGTCGCAGATCGAGCAGATGCCCTCACCGCGACCGATGTACGAGATCTGGGTGTATTCACCGCGCGTCGAGGGCGTGCACCTGCGGTTCGGCAAGGTTGCCCGGGGTGGCCTGCGCTGGTCGGACCGCCGCGAGGACTTTCGCACCGAGGTGCTCGGGCTGGTCAAGGCGCAGACGGTCAAGAACGCCGTCATCGTGCCGACCGGCGCCAAGGGCGGATTCTTCGCCAAGAAGCTGCCAGACCCAGCCCTGGACCGGGCGGCGTGGATGGCCGAGGGCATCGCGAGCTACCAAACCTTCGTGCGCGGGCTGCTCGATTTGACCGACAACCTCGTGGCAACGCCCGAGGGTGAACGGGTTGTTCCGCCGAACCGCGTGGTCAGCCACGATGACGCTGACACCTACCTCGTCGTCGCGGCCGACAAGGGAACGGCCTCGTTCTCGGATATCGCCAACGAACTCGCCGCAGAGTACGGTTTCTGGCTCGGCGACGCCTTCGCCTCTGGCGGTTCGGTCGGATACGACCACAAGGAGATGGGCATCACGGCCAAGGGTGCCTGGGAGTCGGTCAAACGCCACTTCAGCGAGCTCGGCGTCGACGCCCAGTCCGAGGAGTTCACCGTGGTCGGCGTCGGCGACATGTCCGGCGACGTGTTCGGCAACGGCATGCTGCTCTCCAAGCACACCAAGCTCGTCGCGGCCTTCGACCATCGCCACATCTTCCTGGACCCGAACCCCGACCCGGCGCTTTCCTTTGCCGAGCGCAAGCGGTTGTTCGAACTGCCGCGTTCCTCCTGGGCCGACTACGCGACCGACCTGATCAGCGCCGGCGGCGGCGTCTTTCCGCGCCAGTCCAAGGTTGTTCCGATCTCGGCCGAGGTACAGGTCGTGCTCGGTTTGCCCGAGGGCACGACGCACCTGAGCCCGCCGGAGCTGCTGCGCGCAATTCTGCTGGCCCCGACCGATCTGCTCTACAACGGCGGAATCGGCACCTACGTGAAGGCCAGCACCGAGACGGCAGCGCAGGTTGGCGATAAGGCCAACGATTCCATTCGCGTCGACGGCAAGGACCTGCGAGTCAAGGTCGTCGGTGAGGGCGGAAACCTTGGCTTCACCCAGCTCGGGCGCATCGAAGCTGCCCTCAATGGCGTCATTCTCAACACGGACGCGATCGACAACTCGGCCGGAGTGGACTGCTCCGACCACGAAGTCAATATCAAGATTTTCGTGGACCGTATGGTCGCCGCCGGCAAGCTCGACCCCGCCGAACGGGCCGAGTTTCTGGCCGAGATGACCGACGAGGTCGGCCGCCTGGTTCTGGTCGACAACGTCGATCAGAACATTCTGCTGCTCAACGACCGGGTCCTCGTCAACAACTGGAGCCCGAGCTACGAGCGCCTGATGAACTGGCTCGAAGCATCCGGCGATCTGCAGCGTGAGCTCGAGGCACTGCCGACGACGGCTACGCTGCGGGAGCGCCTCGACCAGGGTCAGGGGCTGACCAGCCCCGAGCTGAGCGTGCTGGCGGCCTACGCCAAGATCGAACTGGCCAACGCGCTGCGCGACAGCGATCTGGCCGATGACCCGTGGTTCGGCAGCACCCTGCGCCGGTATTTCCCGACGCACCTGTCTGAACGTTTCGATGCCGAGTTGGATACGCATCCGCTTCGCCGGGAGATCATCGCGACGGTCGTCGCGAACGACATGATTAATCTGGGCGGCATCACCTTCGCCTTCCGCACGATGGAGGAGACGTCGGCGAGCCAGGCGACGATCGCGCGGGCCTTCGTGGCCCTCCGGGAGATTTTCGAGTTGAACCAGATGGTAGACGAGCTCAACGCGCTGCCGTCATCGTTCCCGACCGAGAAGTGGACGGCGATTCACCTCGACATTCGCCGGCTGCTCGACCGTGCGGTGCGTTGGCAGGTTAACCACGGGGGCAATATGCCCGTCGCCGCGGTGATCGCAAAGTACCAGCCGCAGGTCGCGCTGATGCGCGAGCACCTTGGGGAATACCTGCAGGGCGCCGACCTCAAACGCCTCGAAACCCAGCAGGAGCAGGCCAGGGAATGGGGCCTGCCCGACGATCTCGGTCGCCGCTGGTCGGAACTCTTCGAGGCGTACGCGCTGCTGGACGTGGCCAAGGTCGCCGCCCGGTCCAACCTTCCGGTCACCGAAGTCGCGGCCATCTACTATGCGGTGTACAACCGGTTCGGTGTCGACAACCTGCTGGAGCGCATCACCAAGCTGCCCCGCAAGGACCGTTGGCAGGCCCTCGCCCGTGCTGCCCTGCGCGACGACCTGTACTCCACGGTCGCCGACATGGCCAGGTCCGTGCTCGATGAAACGGATGCCGGCGCCCCCGACGAGCGCCTCCTCGCCTGGGAAGCACTCAACGCCGAACAGCTTGGCCGGGCGCGCAGCGTGTTCGAGGAGGTCAACTCCCTCGCGCAGGACGACATGGCGTCCCTGTCGGTCGCCGTGCGGCTGCTGCGCTCCATCGTGCGCCGCTGACCGACTAGCCCGCTGAAGCGCTGGAGCATTCGTTCGAGGGTGCTCCAGCGCTGTGTTGACGGCGATCCGCCGTCTCAGCCGCGCGACGGCAAGTTGTGGATCCAGTCGCCGAGCATGCTCGCGGTGACGCGCCAGGACCCGGGCTGTTAACGGTAGAAAAACTCTTTGGAGCGCACTAGATCAACGAGACGATCAGAATGGCAATGGCCAGCCAGAGCGGCATCGCCACAACCAAGAGGATGAGGCCACCCCACTGCAACCGGGTATAGGTCTGCCCGGCGTCGCCGCGTTTGCGGGTGCGCACAATGTCAACCGCCGAGACGACCATGCCGATGAACAACAGTGGCGACACGGTCAGCAGCGCAAACAGCAGGCGGGGGTCGGTCGGGAGTGACACGCAGACGGCGATGCCCAGAGCGCTGTATAGCACGAACAGAACGATGCTCACCCACAACGAGAGCGGAAGGCGTCGAGTCGGCTGGGCGGTTATTGCGTGCATGGTGCGACCCCCATTGGTATCTGCGATTTTTGACACTAGCACGAAGCCGGTCAGTCGCCGGGCATGCTCAGCTGATGCGGCCGAGCGCCACGAGCTTCGTGCGCACCTCGGCGTCGCTCGGCTCCACCATGTGCGTGTCGTCGGGAAACACAATGACCGGAATGTTGGTGCGGCCGCTGATGGCGCGGGCCCGGTCGGCGCCATCCTCGACGAGCAGCAGGTCGACATAGTCGTAGTCCACCTCGAGGCGGTCGAGCAGTGACTTGGAACGACGGCAGTCGCCGCACCACTGGGCTCCATACATCGTGATGCGAGCAGCGGGGGCAATGGTTTCAGTCATGCCAACGATCCTAAGCGGCGCGCCTGTGTGCCGCGGGTGGACATCCGTTTCAGTCGTGCAGGTGGTCAACCTGCCAACCGGTGGACTGCTCCAGCAGGTCCAGAATATTCTGAGCGGATGCCCGCGCCTCGGCCGCGCCGCGCGCATCGACGACGTCGATCGCCAACGGCAGGCTTTCGCCGAACTTGGCAATCTCCACCTCGACCCGACCGCCGTCCGGCAGCGCGATGAACGCGTCCGCGGCCGATGTACCACTGACCTCTCGGCTGAGTGCGGTCGCGATGGCCCAGAGGGCATCGGGCTTGGTGTGCTGAACCTGGGCAACGATCGTGGCCGTGAAAGTCATGGGTCTCCGAACTTGGGGATGAGGGACCCAATCAGTAAAGCAGTACCCGTACCCTGAAACCATGCCTTCTTATCGCGTCACCATGAGTATCGACTCCCTGCACCCGGGAACGGAGCCCGCCTCGGTCGTGCCGCGGGCCGCAGCGGCGGCGGCCGAATTTACCACGGTGGAGGCCTCCGACCTCACCATCGTCGCCGGCGCGGCCCGGGTCATCGTGCGTTTCACAGCGGATGACGCGGCGTCGGCCCTGCGGATCGGCGCCCACGTGGTGGCCGACCTGCGCGTCGTCGCCGAGTTGCGGGCGTCCCTGATCACCGAGCGCGTGAAGGCCACCTGGGTGCCGGTGCGCTGAACCGGCGAGGGCGTGGGGGCGATACGTCACCCACGCCTGCACCTGCTCGTTACTCGACGGGCGCAGTGACCGTGTTGCTCTGCAGCGTGACGGCCGTCTGAGCCAGCAGCCGACCGTTGATGCTCGCTCCGGTCTTCATAGCGATCATCGTTTGGCTGAGAATGGTGCCTTCGAAGTGTGCGGTTGTACCGATCGCGACGGACCCGGCCACCTGCCAGAAGACGTTCTTCGCCTGCGCATCGCCGGCCAGAATCACGTTCTGGGCTGAGGCTTGCTGCAGGTCCTTGGAGATCTGGAAGATGAACACGTCGGTCGATGATCCGGTCAGTGTGACATCGGTGGAGATGTTCACATCGGTGCCCCACTTGTACAGACCGGGAGTGAGAGTCAGACCACCAATTTCGCCGGCGCCCAGGTTGATGAAGTCGGGGGTCGTTCGGCCGGCGGCATCGGTGTACGCGAGTTCGAGGTCGCTAACGGCCGTGGTGAGATAGGTGTCGTCGGTCACCTTGCACGAGGGGCCTTCGGCGTCCACGGAGTAGATCGTTCCGGTGAGTACCTCGGGGCAGGTGAGGTGGATAGCGGCACCGGTGATGGGGCTGGAACCGACGTTTCCGCTGACGGCCGAGGCGTAGACATCCGTAATTCCGGACTTCGACAGGACGGCGAAAGTCCCGGCCTCGCCGAGGTCGACGGCGGCTCGTGGTGCAGTCTCGGCGGCGACGGCTCCGCCGACTCCGATGCTGCCGACGCCGACCATAGCAACGGCGAGCAGGGCGCCGAGAAGTCGCTTGCGCGACGGTGAAAGCTGTGTGAACGTGCTCATGTGATTTCCCTCTCGAAGGACCCGCACGGTGCGGGCTGGGGCAGGGCCACGCGCTGGCGTGGCCACCGATGCTGGACATCGGGTTTCTCTGGTTGATCGGGCTCGCGGGTAGAACCCCCCCCCGAACCCCCGCGATCGATCCCTCCGGGCATGCTATTGGCATGTTTGTTCGCACGCACCGACGACAACGGTTCCAACGCATAGAATCTGTCTAACCCCAGACTAGGGGTATTGGTCCGTGCAGCGTCAGACGACCGGGTCCATCGAGCTTAGGTGGCAGGCGTCGTTCCACATCTGCAGCACCCGGTTCTCGCGTTCCCAGCCGAGGGTGGAGACGGTCGCAGTGCCGAGGCTGAGGTTCTTGCCGGCGATTGCCGGCAGCCCCATCCAGCGCGCGGTCATGATGCGCAGAAAATGCCCGTGGGCGAAGACGGCGACGCGGCCCTCTGCGGCGAGGCATTCCTCGATCGCGAGGTCGGCTCGCGCCCCCACCTCATCGACGGTCTCACCGCCCACAATTGGGTTACCCCACACGGTCCAGCCGGGTATCTCGGAGCGGATGTCCACGGTGCGGCGGCCCTCATAGACCCCGTAGTCCCATTCGAGCACGTCGTCGCTCGCCACGCCCTGGCTGGAGTACCCGGCCCGCTCCATGGTCTCCCAGGCGCGCACGAGCGGGCTGGAGTAGACCCGATCGAAATGCTGGCCGTCCAGCATCTCGCCGAGGGCATCCGCTTGTTGACGGCCGAAATCGGTCAGTGGAACGTCGGTGCGCCCGGTGTGCTGGCCGGAAATGCTCCATTCCGTCTGCCCGTGGCGAATAAGAACGATGTCGTTCTGGGTCATGCTGCTCCCTCGCGGTTGCCGCTGTGCGGCAGGTCAAGTCTACGTTTCGGCCCAGCCACAGGTGCCCCGACGGGGGAGCGGACGACCCGCCTGCTACGTTTAATACGTCAGTGCAGACGCCCTGAGCCACAGTGTTGTAGCAATTCAGGGGGAACCATCGTGTCAACTGCCACCGAGAAGCGCGCCAGCGGCCCAGCCGCTGCGTTCATGCGCCCGATAAATTCGCTCGTCGAACGATTCATTCCGAGCGCGCTCGTGTTCGTGATCGTGCTGACCGTGATCGTGGCGATTCTGGCCCTGGTGCTCACCGATTCCGGCCCGATCGATGTCGTGCGGAGTTGGGGCGACGGTCTCGCGGGGCTGCTCGCCTTCATGACCCAGATGGCCCTCGTGCTGCTGCTCGGGCACATTCTGGCCAACACGACCCCGGTGCACCTGCTGCTGGTTCGTCTGGGTGCTGTGCCACGCACGGCGCTTCAGGCCTACGTTTTCGTCTTCACCGTCGCCGCGGTGGCGTGCCTGATCACCTGGGGCCTCGGCCTCGTGGTCGGGGGGCTGCTCGCCAAGGAGGTGGCTTTTCAGCTGCGCGCGAAGGGCGTTCCGGTGCATTTTCCGCTCCTGGTCGCCGCTGGCTACTCCGGCTTTGTGATCTGGCACATGGGATATTCCGGGTCGGGACCGCTCACCGCCGCCACCGAGGGCTCCTTCCTGGCCGAGCAGCTGGGTCGCACCATTTCGCTCAGCGACACCACATTCTCGCTGTGGAATATTTTGGCGGCCGTCGCCACCATCGTGGTGGTGGCGCTGGCGCTGGCCCTCGTCGCCCCGCGACGTAACGCCCCGATCTTCGTGCTTGAGGTCGATGCCCGCGATAAGCAGGTCGCCGAGGAACCGGTCGTGACGCCCGCTGACCGCCTCGATGCCAGCCGCATAATGACCCTGATCGTGGGGCTTGCCCTCGTCGCCTACCTGGTCGTTCACTTCGTCGAGGGCGGAACCCTCACGCTCGATATCGTCAACTGGACATTCCTCGCGCTCATATTTCTGCTGGTGCGCAACCCGTTCGAGCTGATTCGGCTGACCAAGGATGCCGCCTCCAACGTCGGCGATATCCTGCTGCAGTTTCCGCTGTACGCCGGCATCCTCGGCATGATGGTTGGATCCGGGCTGATCGGGGTATTCTCCGACTTCTTCGTGAACGTGTCGACTCCGGCGACGTTTGGCGTGATGGCGTTGCTGGCGGCCGGACTGGTGAACTTCTTCGTGCCCTCCGGCGGCGGCCAATTCGCCGTGCAGGGCCCGATCATGCTCGACGCGGCCGAACGGCTCGGCGTTGACCCCTCCGTCGCCATCATGGCCGTCTCCTACGGCGACCAGTGGACCAACATGATTCAGCCGTTCTGGGCGCTTCCGCTTCTGGCGATCGCCGGGCTGAAAATGCGCGACATTCTTGGTTACACCACGATCACCTTTCTGGCGGCCGGCCTGGTCTTCATGGCGACGATGTTCATCGTCGGTGCCGGCTAACCCGGCGCAGACTGGATGCCGCCTGCGCATATCCCAATTTGCGATAGAAGTTCAATTTCAACGCGGGAGAGAGCCGTAGGCTTGTCTCAAAGCCATCAAGTCTGAGACGGGTGCCATGAGGGTCATTAGTTACAACCTCCGCAAGAATCGTGCCAGCGGCGAACTGGTCGCGCTGTCCGAGCGTTACAGTCCCAACATTCTCTGCCTGCAGGAATGCAACACCATCGACCTGCCGGCCGAGGTCGGCACTCTGCACCTCGCCGACGCGACCCGGCGCAACCGGCTGGGCCTGGCCATCTACTACAACCGGGACCGCTACACGGCGATCAAGACGCAGGCCTTCGCGCTGAAGAAATCCCTGCATGATCACCTGGCGGCGCCGGCACACGAGCGCCTTATCGCCACCCGCCTGATCGACAACGTCGCCCAGCGTGAGCTCGTCGTCGCATCCTTTCACGCAGCACCGCTGACCGCGCTCAACTCCCTGCGCCGCAACCAGATTCGCACCGCTCACGAAGAGCTCAGTCTGCTCGGCCCCGGTCTGCCGACCCTGATGGTCGGCGACTACAACTATCCGATCTTCCAGGGCAAGCTCGGCAACAAGGTCAACCAGTCCGGTTACGACCTGACCCTCAGCGACACCCGCACCTACACCCGGTACAAGTTCTTTCGCGGACACTTCGACCTCGCGACCTCGATGGGCCTGGCGATCACCAACGTGGAGACCCTTCCGCAGGGCACCTCAGATCACATGCCCATTCTGGTGACGGCCACCTACCCCGACGAACAACCGATGCAAACGGATGCCGCGCATCACCTGGCCAATACCGCTACCGGTGAGTCCGTCACGGTCGAAGGCGCCGACTTCACGATCTAGCCCCGCGGTGTCTCGCGCGGTCAGGCGAGCAGCTCGAGCACGCCGCGCACGATCGTCGCAAACGACCCCAGGTACGCCACGATCACGAGCAGGCGGCGGGCTACGTGCGGCTCGATCACCCGCGACAGCAGGTCGCCGACGATGAGCCCGACGATGCAGGCACACCCGATCAGAATCCAGACCAGCACGGGCAGCTGCGGCACGCCGGCGGATCCGAGGGCGAATTTGGACGACAGCGAGGTCAGCCCGATGGTCAGAAAGTACGGCTGCATGGTCGCGGCGAAGGACCGCTGCGGCCAGCCTGTGGCGATCGCGTAGATGCTCACCGCCGGGCCGCCGACGCCGGCCGTCGTGTTCATGACCCCGCTGGTCATGCCGGCCATCACGCGAAAACTCAGCCGGTCCCGCACGACAACCCGGCCGAGATTCACCGATACGGTCAGCCCGGCGGCCACGAGTACACCGATCGAGATCTCAAGCCAGGCCACCGGTACGAACTGCAAAACGTAGGAGCCCGGCACGATGCCGATCACGGCGCAGACCGCCAAAATTCCGTAGCGCCGCCAGTCCACGTCCCGAAACACGCGCATCAGGATCACGCCGGCGGTAAGCGCCCCGCAGACATTGACGACGATGACACCGTCAATCGGCCCCAACAGGAGGACCAGAAAGGGCGCAGCGACCAGGGCGAACCCCATGCCGGTGATGCGCTGCATGCTCGAGCCGATCAGCACGGCCGCAATCACCAGAACGGTCGTCCACACGGTACGGTCTCCCAGCTCGGTTGTTGCACCCAACGTTACCGGCCCAGACCACACCAACCGACGTCGCGGACGCGTGGGCTACCGTTAATGCGGGGCCGCCGCACGGCAGTCACCCGACAAATCGACGAAAGGACAGTGAATGCCCCACGCGAGCTTGCCCACCGAGAACGTTCTGCAGGGGCGCACCTTCGATGCCGTACTGTTCGATATGGACGGCACCCTCATCGACTCCACGCCGGCGGTCGACCGCTCCTGGGCTGCCTGGGCGCGGGAATGGGGAGTGGCGAAGGACGACACCGCCCACGGCCGTCCGGCGCGCGACATTATCGAGGAACTGGTACCGGCCGACCGGGTAGACGAAGCCATTGCCCGCGTCCTCGCTCTCGAAACAGCCGACACGAACGATATCACCGTGCTGCCCGGCGCCGCCGCGCTCATGACGAGCCTGCCCGAAGCCCGGCGCGCGATCGTCACGTCCTGCGCCCGGCCGTTGGCCGAAGCGAGGCTGGCAGCATCCGCTTTTCCGGCACCCGCGGTGATCGTGACCATCGATGACACTCCGAACGGCAAGCCCGAGCCCGACCCGTTTTTGGAGGGGGCCGCGCGGCTTGGCGTAGACCCGAGCCGCTGCCTGGTGATCGAGGACGCACCCGCAGGTTTGCAGGCCGGTCGCGCCGCCGGCTGCACCACGATCGCCGTCACCGGAACCTACCCAGCCGCCGAGCTCGACGCCGATCTGGTCGTGCCCGGGCTCGACTCGATGCGCATTGAGGTCACGCCTGACGGTTTGATCGTTCACGTGGAGTCACCGAAAAGCTAAGAACGGTCACCGCCCGGGCCCAAATGAACGTAACGTTGATAGGCGGTATGCACGTTCGGCTTTTCCGGGTGGCGCGAGCCGCGAAGAGAAAGGTTTTGGCACTTGGACGACGAATGCATCCACGGACTTGAGGGCAAATTGTGCGCCCTGTGTTATCCCAAAGTCGTTACTGAGCCCCTGGTGCCGGTGAAGAAGACCCGCGCTCCCAAGCTGTCGTCCCTGCGCGACCCGCTGCCCACGGCGGCTACGCCCGCCGCCCGCGCGGCCCGCCCGGTTCGAGTCGCCGGCGCCCCCCGCCCGGTGCGCGCCGAGAAGGTCTCGACCGACAACGTCGACGAGCAGCGCGTGTACCACCTCACCCACATCAGCAACCTCGCCGCCATTCTGCGCGACGGATGCCTGTTCGCCAACGCTGCGCTCACCACCCGACCCGCCGTGGACATCTCGGCGCCCGCCACGCGCGAATCGCGTCGCGACGCCCTCGTCGCTGGAACTGACCGTAGTGTCGCCGAGTACGTGCCGTTCTTCCTGTCGCCGAATGCGACCGTGTGGGAGAGCATTCGTGCCGAGTCCACCGACCCGCGCCTCGCCCTCGACGCCCACGGCTCCGAAGCCTTCGACTTCGTCATGCTCGTGAGCACCGTGAAGAAGATCAACGACGGGCTCGCCGCTGTAACGGATGCTTCCACCACCGACGACGAGACCCCCCTCGTTCCCCGCCTGGTCGCCGTCACCAGCGGTGATGCGGCCGGATCGCTCACCCGGTTCGGTGCCACACCCGCGACGGCTGAGCGCATGCTGCAGACGCTCCGCGCCGAAGCCGACGGCGCGATGATTCTCGAAGCCGAGCTTCTCGTTCCCGGTTCTGTTCCAATGGAGCTGGTCACACTCATCGGCGTCTGCAACGACAATGTGCGCGAGACGGTTCGGGGCATCCTGAAGGCGAGCGCGTTCAAGCCCAAGGTCGCGGTCTATCCGCCGTGGTTCCACAGCTCCGCCGACGCCGAGTAGCCCGACCCTTTTCTGTCCGGGCCCGGGCCCGGAAACGGGGCCTATGTTCTATCATGGGCCCCGTTCCCTAAGGTGGGCCCCGGGGGCGGATGCGGGCGTGGGCCCGGTCGCAGGATGGCCGGGCTATGGGTCCTGCTACACGACCCCGAGGGGCACGTGTTCGCCGGCGGGCAGCTCCACCCGAATGCCGTCGCCCGGGTTCACGACCCCGCCAATGACGACCACGCCCATGATGCCGCCGCGGCGGTGCACTGCGCCGACGGCATCCGTTGTGATGAGCTGCTTCATCAGGCCTTTTTGGTAGCCGTTGATGAGCGAGCACGGGCTGCGCATTCCGGTGATCGAGACCACGGCCTCGGCGCCGAGATGCAGCCGGGTGCCGAGCGGTAGGGTCATCAGGTCGATTCCGGCGGTGGTCACGTTCTCGCCGAGCTCGCCCGGCGTCACGGCATACCCGGTCGGCACGAGGTCGTCGAACAGCTCGGCGGCCATGAAGTGCACCTGGCAGAGGTTCGGTGCCAAGGGGTTGCGCTTTTTCGCGTAGCGGTGCTGCACGGTGACTCCGGCGTGGGAATCGCCCTCGACTCCGATTCCAGCCAGCAAACGGATGCTGCCCACCGCCGGCTTGCTGAACCGGTGCTCGTCGTCGCGGCTGACCGAAACGACCGTGCCGGGGCGCTTGTCGTGTGTCATGCAGACGATTCTGCCACAGGCGCACGCGCGTTCGAAGGCATGCCAGCAGCCCTGTAACCGGATACGTCACCGTGTCTGTGTAAACCCGTTGACGCGGCACCGCCCGAGGCCTACATTGCATCAATGGAAAGGTTTCTCAATGACCAGTGTTGCGCCCGCCAATAACGACCAGCCCAACGAATCCGCGTCCGTTTTTCCGCGCGCGGAAGACGTCGCCCCGCACATTGCGCGTCCGTACCGAGCTCTCGAACGTGAACTGGAACGGGCGGTGCGCGATCGGGTGGAGGTCAACCTCCGGGTGACCGCGGCGGTCAACGCCATGCGCGACGGCGGATGCTCCTGGGCCGACATCGCACGAATTCTTGGTACCGCTCCGCAGACCGCACACAAGAAGTACAGCAAGCCGCGCCCGCCGCGAGGCGACTGACGGGCGAGCGGCCATCAGCACGCCCGAAAACCGGGGGCCACACGTCGGGTCAGCGGCCGCCCAATAGGGGTGATAGGATTCTGGACCAGATTCGCCTCCGGTGATATAGTCTCGAGTCAAATTCCCCCCCCAATTGAGAGGACACCATGAAAGCCTCAGAAACACTCAGTAATAACCTGCAGTCCGTTCTGGTCGACCTGATCGAGCTGCACGTGCAGGGAAAACAGGCGCACTGGAGCGTCGTTGGAAAGAACTTTCGCGACCTGCACCTGCAACTCGACGAGATCATTCTCGATGCGCGCGAATTCTCCGACGAAGTAGCCGAGCGAATGCGCGCCCTCGACGCCATGCCCGATGGCCGCAGCGAGACGGTCACCCAAACCACCCATCTGCCCAAGTTTCCCGATGGCGAAGTCGACACGGCGGAGACGGTGACGCTCATCACCGAACGACTCGATGCCACCGTCGACAATATTCGCAAGGTGCACGATGAGGTCGATGAGGAAGACCCCACGAGCGCGGATATTCTGCACGCGTTCATCGAGAAGCTCGAGCAGTATTCCTGGATGGTCAGCGCGGAGAACCGTAAACCGCGCAAGCGCGCAGCACTGAACTCCGCCTCGCGGGCGTCGTAACACATCGGTCTCGGTTGATGCCGCGTGGGTCGAGGGGGAGTAATGAGGCTTGAATCGCAGCTTCGACCGGCCCCGCTCAGTGCCGCTGCATTGGAGGTCAACGGTAACGCGCAGCGGGCGATTGCACTCGCGAGCAGTCTCGCATCCGTTCCCCGCCCGGGGGAGGGAAAAACGGCCGTTCTGTTCGACACGCTGTGCACGCTCGCGTCGGCCGACCTCACGGCAGCACGAGTGGCCGAGGCGCACCTCGATGCGCGGGCGATTCTCGCCCAGGCCGGCCTGGACGCCCAGCCCGATCACACCTGGGGCGTGTTCGCCGCGGAGACCGCTGGCACCGTGCTCACAGCGACGCGAGAGGGCGACCGCTGGCGGCTCGACGGCACCAAGCCGTGGTGTTCCCTCGCGGGACTGCTGACTCACGCGCTGGTCACCGCCCACGTCGGCGACCACGGCAGACGCTTGTTCGCCGTCGACCTGCGGCAGGCCGGCATTACGGTACATGACGAGCTGTGGATCGCCCGCGGCCTGCCGCAGGTGAAGAGCGGCCCGGTCGATTTCGACGGTGTTCCGGCCGATGCGGTTGGTGATGAGGGCTGGTACCTGCGCCGGCCTGGGTTCGCGTGGGGCGGTATCGGAGTCGCCGCCGTGTGGTGCGGCGGTGCCGTCGGCCTGGCGCGCACCCTCTACGACTGGACCCAGGGGCGCGCCCCCGACCAGATTGCGCTCGTCCATCTCGGCGCCGTCGACGTGGCAGTGACCACTGCGGCGACGGCACTGGCCGCGGCCGCGGCCGCGATCGATGCTGGCGCGGCCGACGGACCGGCCGGTTCCCTCCTGGCCGCCCGGGTGCGCGGGATCGTCGCGCGCGCGGCCGAAGACGTCATATTCCATATCGGGCATGCCCTCGGACCGGCGCCGCTGGCCTTGAACGATCGGCACGCGCAGCGGGTCGCCGATCTGCAGCTGTACGTACGCCAACACCATGCCGAGTACGATGACGCTGCGTTGGGACGCATGCTCGTAACGAAGGGGAGTGCACCGTGGTGACATTCAGCAACGTCGATGACGGAACACCCGAGAAGAGCTGGGAGGCAGCGAACTGGCCAGACCGGTTCGCCACGCTGAGCACGGACGGGCTCGGCCGTCTCGTCGTGGTCGCGGCGCATCCGGACGACGAAAGCCTCGGCGTTGGCGGATTGATCGCGCACGTTGCGGGGCTCGACGTGCCGATCGTGGTCATCGTACTCAGCAACGGCGAGGCGTCTCACCCGAACTCCCCGACCCACGACCAGGCCAGACTCGCCCAGATCCGCCGCATCGAAGTGACGGATGCTCTCGCACACCTGGCACCGAACGCGCAGGTGCACCTGCTCGAGCTCCCCGACGGCAAACTCGCCGAGCACATCGACCTGGCCGCCGGGGCGATCATCGAGGCGATCGGCGACGTGGGCGCGTCGACCTGGGTGGTGGCACCGTGGCGAGCCGATGGGCATCCGGATCATGCGGCAGCCAGCGCGGCCGCCGACCGAGCCGCACGAGAACGCAGCGCCCGCCTGTTCGAGTACCCGATTTGGGCCTGGCACTGGTCAAACCCGGATGCCCCCATCTGGTCGGACTCCACCGTGCGCGTCTTTGATCTGCTGCCGACCGAGCGCAAGGCCAAGGCGCGCGCTCTGGCGCTGCATCGCAGTCAGGTCGGCCCGTTGTCGGATTCGTTCGGCGACGAAGCGATCGTACCGGCCGGTTTTCAGGAACATTTCACGCGCACCTTCGAGACCCTCATCGAGGTGACCGTGAAAAAATCTGGAGGTGCGCCAGCGCGCCCGCAAATGGATGCCCCCGCACCCGCCGACCCGAATTACACGCTCACGACCGGGTACTTTGACTCGATCTATTCCTCGGGTCCGGATCCGTGGGGGTTCGAGACCCGCTGGTACGAGAAGCGCAAACGAGCCGTCCTGATCGCGGCGCTGCCCCGGCAGCGCTTTGGCGCAGCCCTCGAACTCGGCTGCTCAACCGGTGTGCTCACGGCCGAGCTGGCCGAACGGTGTGACACCGTGCTCGGCATTGATCTGATCGAACAGCCGCTCAGCCTTGCACGAGCGCGACTCGCCGGCCAGCCCGGCGTGAGCTTTGAGCGGCGAACGGTTCCGGCGGACTGGCCGGAGGGGGAGTTCGACCTGATTGTGCTGTCCGAGGTCGGATATTACTGTTCCAGTGCCGACCTGCGGCGACTGCTCGAGCGCTGCCGGGCCAGCCTCGCCCCCGACGGGGTTCTGGTGGCCTGCCATTGGCGACACCCGGTAGCGGAGTGTCCCCTCACCGGCGATGCTGTGCACACGCAGCTCACCCACGTGGTCGGGCTGCAGCGCACCGTGCATCACCTCGAACGCGACTTCGTGCTCGAGGTGTATGAACCCCGGCCCGCACTCTCGGTCGCGCAGCGCGACGGCCTCGTGCCGTGAGCGTACAAACAAGTCGGTCGAGCCCCGAATTCGTCACCATCGTGGTGCCGGTGCGCAACGAGGAAGTCCTGCTGCCGCGCGCCCTGGCAGCACTCGCCGTGGCGATCGACGCGCTCGCCGTGCTGCCGCAGCCGGACCGCCCAGCGGTGTCGGTGCTGCTGGTCCTGGACCAGTGCACCGATTTGTCGGCCCGAGTCGCCGCACTCTGGCCCGACTTCGACCGAGTTGAAATTGAGGCCGGCGCCGTCGGCGTGGCGCGTCGGTTCGGTGTGCAGCGCGCGCTGCGCCGGCTGGAAGCGGTCTCGGCGTCGGGTGTGGCGGCATCCGCTGTGGGTGATGGCCAAGCCGAGCGAATCTGGATCGCCAGCACCGACGCGGACTCGGCCGTGCCGCCGAACTGGCTGATCACCCAGTTGGCGTTTGCCCGCAACGGAGTTGATCTGGTGCTCGGAACGGTGCAACCCGACGACGAACTGGCCGCCCACGAGCTGGTGCACTGGGAATCCCTGCACAGGATCGGTGAGGGGCATCCGCACGTTCACGGCGCTAATCTGGGTGTGCGGGCTGATCGATACCTGGCCGCCGGCGAATTTGCGCCGGTCGATCGCGATGAAGACAGGCTTCTCGTGGCAGCCCTGCGTGAACTGGGGGTCGCCGAGGCACGCACGGCGTTGATTCCGGTGCTGACCTCGGGGCGACGCGTCGGCCGAGCCCCGGCGGGATTCGCCGAGTATCTGCGCGAACACATCAACCCCGATTGGGCTGACACCGAAGCGGTGCACTGATTCGCAGGCCAGCTTTCGTACAAGCCTCTGGCGTGGCGTGGCCTGAAAGTGGAAGAATAATCGAATGACTTATCTTCCCAATGACTCTCGATATGAGTCCATGCCCTACCGTCGCGTCGGACGCAGCGGCCTCAAACTTCCCGCCATCTCCCTCGGGCTGTGGCAGAACTTCGGCGATGACAAGCCGCTCGCAACGCAACGGGCGATTCTACGCCGGGCCTTCGACCTCGGCATCACCCACTTCGACCTCGCCAACAACTACGGCCCCCCGTACGGCTCAGCCGAAACGAACTTCGGTCAGTTGTTCCGCGAAGACTTCGCCGCCCACCGTGACGAGGTCGTGCTCTCGACCAAGGCCGGCTACGACATGTGGCCGGGCCCCTACGGAAACTTCGGCAGCCGCAAGTACCTGCTGTCGAGCCTCGACCAGTCGCTCGGCCGCATGGGCGTCGACTACGTTGACATCTTCTACTCCCACCGCGCCGATCCAGACACCCCGCTCGAAGAGACGATGGGCGCGCTGCACACCGCCGTCACGAGTGGCCGCGCCCTGTATGCCGGGATCTCCTCGTACTCGCCGGAGCGCACCCGCCAGGCCGCGGCGATTTTGGCCGACCTCGGCACACCGCTGCTGATTCACCAGCCCTCGTACTCCATGTTCAACCGGTGGGTCGAGGGCGATCTGCTCGATACCCTCGAAGACATCGGAGCCGGTTGCATTGCGTTCTCGCCGCTGGCGCAGGGCCTGCTCACCGACCGCTACCTCGGGGGAATCCCTTCGGACTCCCGCGTCGCGCGGGAGGGTTCGGCCAAGAAATCCATGGTGAGCACCGAGGCGCTCGTGCACATCCGGGCGCTGACCGAGATCGCCGTTGAGCGCGGTCAGTCGCTCGCCCAGATGGCCCTGGCCTGGGTCCTGCGCAACTCCGAAGTGACCAGCGCGCTCGTCGGCGCATCGTCGGTCGCCCAGCTCGAAACGAACGTGGGCGCTCTGCAGAACCTCGAGTTCAGCGCTGCAGAGCTGACCGCGATCGACGTGCACGCCGTCGACAACGGCATCAACCTGTGGGCAGCCTCAAGCGACGTCTAGCCCCTCCCGCCGGCTCTCTTCCGGGCCGGCCACGTGGCTAATTCAGGAGATCCGCGGGGCCACGCCGGTCCCGACCTGCAATTGCGGGCCGGGCTGGCGGGCTCTGCGGCCGATTTCCTGAATTAGCCACCGGAAGTGGCGGTGACGCTCTGACCAGGGGCGGCGGTCAGGGCTCGAGCAGGCCGCGAATGTCGTCGGCGGTCAGCGCGGTGCTGAACAGGGCGTCGTCGTCGAGCACCGCGCTGAACAGCTGCGCCTTCTGGGACTTGAGCGCCATCACCTTCTCCTCGATCGTGCCGGTCGCGACCATCCGGTAGACCATGACGTTGCGGGTCTGGCCGATGCGGTGGGTGCGGTCTACGGCCTGCGCCTCGGTCGCCGGATTCCACCAGGGGTCGAGCAGAAAAACATAGTCGGCTTCGGTGAGGTTGAGGCCGAAGCCACCGGCTTTCAGGCTGATCAGAAACACCGGGGCCGCGCCGCTCTTGAACCGGTCGATCACCTCGCTGCGCCGTAGCGTCGACCCGTCGAGGTAGCAGTACGGAACGCCCAGAGCGTCCAGCCGGGCGGCGGCGAGCTTCAGAAACGACGTGAACTGGCTGAAAATCAGGGCCTTGTGCCCCTCGGCGATGACGTCGTCGAGCTGCTCGAACAGGGCGTCGAGCTTGCTGGAGCGCACGCCGACATATTTCTTATCGACCAGCGAGGCGTCGAGGCTCAGCAGTCGCAGCAGGGTGAGTGAGCGAAAAATAATGAAGCGGTTCTTGTCGAGGTCCTCGATCAGCCCATACAGTTTCTGCCGTTCGCGCTGCAGGAACGTGTCGTAGAGCTTCTGGTGCGCCGGGTTCAGCGCGATCTGCAGTTCCTGTTCCTGTTTCGGCGGCAGATCGCGGGCGACGACCTCTTTGGTGCGGCGCAAAATCAGCGGGCGGATGCGCCGGCGCAGCTTGGCGAGCCGCTCCGGGCTCGATCCAAGGGTCACCGGCCGCACGTAGTCTTCGGTGAATTTGCGCGCGGACGCGAACAGTCCGGGTGCGACGATGCTGAACAGCGACCACAGGTCCATCAGGTTGTTCTCCAGCGGAGTGCCCGTGATCGCCAGTTTGAACGGTGTGTTCAGCTCCTTCGCGCAGGCGTAGGCGCGGCTGGTGCGGTTCTTCACGAACTGCGCCTCGTCGAGGATGAGGCCGCCCCAGCTCACGGCCTGGTAGGCGTCGAAGTCGAGACGGAACAGAGCGTAGGAGGTGACGAGCACGTCGACGTCGGCGGCGGCATCCGCTAGCTGCGTACGGCTTTTGGCCTCGGTCGCCGTCACCGTGCGTATCCGCAGCCCGGGAGCGAACCGGGTGGCTTCGTTCAGCCAATTCATGACAACGGATGTCGGCGCCACCACCAGAAACGGCCTCGAGTCGCGCGCGTGCACCAGCAGCGCGAGGGTCTGCAGGGTCTTGCCGAGCCCCATGTCGTCGGCGAGCACCCCGCCGAGCTGGTGCTTCCAGAGGAAGGCGAGCCAGGCGAACCCCTCCTGCTGGTATGGGCGGAGGGTCGCGTGCACGCCAGCGGGGAGGTCGACCGGGTCGATCCCGGTCAGATCTTTCAGACCGGCGGCGGCCGCTCGCCACGACACGGCCGGAATGGTCTCATCGGCGAGATCCTCAAAATCGCTCCACAGGCTGGCCTGATAGCGGCTGATGCGCAGGCCGGTCTCCCATTCGTGCAACGCGCGGGCCTCGTTGATGAGCTCGTGCAGCTGCTCGAACTCGGGGCTCTGCAGCGAGAGATAGCTGTTGTCGACCAGTTTCAGGCGGGTCTGCCCCTTCGCGAGGGCCTTGAACAGTGGGCCGAACGGCACTGTGATGGCGCCGACCGTGACGATCACGCCGAGGTCGAACCAGTCGCGCTGGTCGGTCTCGACCGTCGTGATCACGAGGTGGGGTGTTTCGGTGCGCTCAAAGTCGTCGGGCAGCACCTCGGGAAAGCGCACCGAGGAATCCATGCTGGTGACCGCGACGGTGCGCTGCAGGGCCGGGTAGACCGTGCCGAGAAACTCGGCCGTGTCGGCCGCGGGAACGCTCGCCGCCTCGACCTGCCGGACCAGGTGACGCTGTTCGCCGCTCAGCGGGCCGGCGGCCGGGGCGAGCGTGAACACGGTCGGCGTGCCGAAGCGCACGCTGTAGATACCGTGGCCGGCGATGACTCCGGCGGCCTCGAGCGGATGGTCGACGCCGTCGATCTGCAGGCGGGACTGCAGGAGCAGCGGGCCGACAGCATCCGTTTGCGAGGCATCGAGACTGATCTCGGCGAGCGAACCGACCCGCACGACGACGTCTTTTCTGTTGCCGACGAAGCCGATGCCGAGCTGCTCGGCCTCGCGCAGCAGCGGCCACAGCAGCGGGCTCGTGAAGTTGTCGAGGTAGATCCAGTCGGTTTCCTGGCTCGTGTAAACCTCGCGCACGGCCTTGTACAGGGCGGCGAACTGGGAGATCCAGCGGTGGTGTTCGGGGTCGAGGTTGAACCGGTTCAGCTGAAAGGTGAGGTGGCTCCAGGTGACATTGCTGCGCACCCAGTTGCCCTGCGCATTGTGGATGACCGGCCGAACGCCGAGTCGATAGTCGCCGTGCCCGGCCACGAGCGCCTTCACCGGTTTAGCGGTCGGCCCGCGCCAGCGGTCGTTGGTGCGCGGAGTCTGCTCGCGCAGCTCGAACTGCAGCCCCATCGGCACTTTCGGTCCCGTGGCCAGCGGTCTCGGCTGCCCAAAATTACCGATCCGCAGGCCAGCGGATGCCGGCGGTTCCCCCGGCAGCACCAGCCGCTTCCAGGCTGGGGTGCCCTCTGACATTTCTAGCTCTCGGGCACGTTCAGGCCGGCGGTGTCGAGCACCCAGGCGTAGTTGAACGCGCGTTCGTGCCAGGCACTGTAGCGACCGGAGACTCCGCCGTGGCCGGCTGACATTTCGGTCTTGAGCAGGGCATCCGCTCCCACCTCGCGCAGCTTGGCCACCCATTTGGCCGGCTCCACATAGAGCACCCGGGTATCGTTCAAGCTGGTCACGGCCAGAATCGCCGGGTAGGTTACGGCACGCACGTTCTCGACGGGGGAGTAGGACTTCATGTAGGCGTACACCGCGGCGTCGTGCAGCGGGTCACCCCATTCGTCCCACTCGATCACGGTCAGCGGCAGCGAGGGGTCGAGAATCGAGGTCAACGCATCGACGAACGGCACCTCGGCGAGGATGCCGGCGAACAGCTCGGGTGCGAGGTTCGCGACGGCGCCCATGAGCAGTCCGCCAGCGCTGCCGCCCTCGGCGACCAGCCGGGCCGGGGTGGTGAAGTCTGCGTCGATGAGGTGTCGGGCGCAGCTCACGAAGTCGGTGAAGGTGTTACGTTTGGTCGTGGTTTTGCCGGTTTCATACCAGGTGCGGCCGAGTTCGCCGCCGCCGCGCACGTGCGCGATGGCGAAGATCATGCCGCGGTCGAGCAAGCTGAGTCGGGCGATGCCGAAGCCGGGGTCGATGCTGTGCTCGTAGGATCCGTAGCCGTAGAGCAGGGTCGGCGCCGGGGTGCCGGGCGTGACGAGGTCGCGGCGGTAGACCAGCGAGATCGGCACCCGGGTGCCGTCCTCGGCGGTCGCCCACTCGCGGCGCTGCTCATAGAGCGCCGGATCGTAGCCGCCGAGTACGGGCTGCTGCTTGAGCAGGCGTCGTTCGCCGGTCGCGACGACGAGGTCGTAGACCGTTGACGGGGTGATGAAGCTCGTGAAGCCGAACCGCAGGGTCGGCTGGGTCCACTCCGGGTTGCCGGCTGAACCGACGGCAAACAATGGTTCGTCGAAGTCGAGCTCGGTCAGGCCGCTCGCGTCGTGTCGGTCGATGGCGAGGCGGGTGAGGCCGTCGCGGCGGTACTCGACGACGAGAAAGTCGGCGAAGGCGTCGACGCTTTCCAGCCGGATCTGCGGGTCGTGCGGCAGCAGCATCCGCTTCTCGCCTTGCGGGTCTGCGGCTGCGACGCTGACCAGTTCGAAATTGACGGCCGCGCCGCCGTTGTGCACGATCAGCAGGCGGTCTTCCGCGGCGATCACGGCGTGCTCGACATCGTATTCCACGTTGTCCTGGCGCGGCCAGACCACGGCGAAGTCGCCGGTGGGGTTGCTCGCGTCGAGCACCCACGATTCGGTCGTGACGCTGGATCCGGCCTCGATCATGAGGAATTTGCGGCTGCGGGTGATGCCGACGCCCACCCAGAATCGTTCGTCGGGCTCGTGAAAGATGCTGGCGTCAGCGACTTCAGCGGCACCGATTTCGTGCCGCCACACGGTGTCCGGGCGCCAGGCGTCGTCGACGGTGGTGTAGAAGAGATAGCGTCCGCTCGGGTCGAACAGAGCTCCGGCGCTCGTGTTTTCGATCGTGTCTGGCAGGTTCTCGCCGGTCGCGATGGTGCGCACCCGAATCGTGTAGCGTTCGTCGCCCTCCACGTCGACGGCGTAAAGCAGCTGGGTGCCGTCGTCGCTGAGGTCGAAGCTGCCGAGCGAGAAGAACTCGTGGCCGGCCGCTTCGACGTTGTCGTCGAGCAGGATCTGCTCGCCGGGCACGCTCTGGTTGGTGCCGAGCACGGGCGCCGCCCAGTCATCCGGGCCGCTGATCGGTGCGCGACAGTGGATGCCGTATTCCTGGCCCTGGACCGTGCGGGTGTAGTACCAGAAGGCGCCGCGACGCACCGGAACGCTCAGGTCGGTCTCCTGGGTGCGGTTCTTGATCTCGGTGAAAATCTGCTGCCGGAGTGGTTCCTGGGTGGCGGTGCGGGCCTCGGTGTAGCTGTTCTCGGCCTCGAGGTGGGCGATGACCTCGCGGCTGTCCTTGTCGCGCAACCACTCGTAGTCGTCGACGTAGACGTCGTTGTGGTGCTCGCGGCATTGCGGCTTCTTGGTTGCCAGGGGAGGGGTGATCGCGCGAGAGGTCATCCCCCCAGCGTAGTTTGCCGCGTCTCGCCAGAGCGGGAAAAAGGTTGCTTCGGGTGTGCTGAAGCAGCTATTTTCTCGCTTTCGCGGTTCAGGCCACCCGCACTCCCCGTCTCCAGACGTTTGCGGTTAGCGGCACGCCGGGGCGGTAGGCCAGGTGCGAGATAGACGGGGCGTTCAGAACCTGCAGGTCGGCCAGGCCGCCGACCCGCAGCGAGCCGACGGCATCCGTTCCCTGATCGCGGCCGAGCGACCGGGCTGCTCCACGGGTCGCCGCCCAAACCGCCTCGGTCACGGTCAGCCCCATTTGCAATACCGCGGTCGCCACGCAGAAGGGCATCGACGTGGTGTATGAGGTGCCTGGATTGCAATTGGTCGCCAGGGCGATGGCGACACCGGCGTCGAGCAGCTGGCGGGCCGGCGGAAACGGTTGCCGGGTGGACAGGTCGCAGGCCGGTAGCAGCGTGGCGACCGTGGCCGACGCCGCCAGCGCGTCGATATCGGATGGCTCCAGGTAGTTGCAGTGGTCAACGCTGTGGGCGCCGAGTTCAGCGGCCAGCCGCACGCCGCCACTGAAGCCGAGCTGGTTGCCGTGCACGCGCAGCCCGAGGCCGGCGGCCCGGCCGGCCAACAGCACCTCCCGCGTTTCTTCCACGTCGAACGCGCCCTGCTCGCAGAACGCGTCGATGAACTGCACGTAGGGAAGCACCGCGGCGAGCATCGGCCCGGTGACGAGGTCGAGGTAGTCGCGACGATCCAGCCCGTTCGGCACGATGTGGGCGCCGAGATAGCTGACGACGTCGGCGACACGGGCGGCGGCCCGGGCCGACCGCGCTTCGCTGTCCACGTCGAGCCCATACCCGGTTTTGGTTTCGAGAAAGGTGGTGCCCTGCGTTTCGGCTTCGTGGCGCAGGCCCAGCGCTGTGGCTACAAGCTGCTCCTCGGTCGCCGCGCGGGTTGCGGCGACGGTCGTGTTGATGCCGCCGGCGGCATACTTCTGGCCGGCCATGCGGGCTTCGAACTCTGCCGAACGGTCGCCGCCGAATACGAGGTGGGTGTGCGTGTCGACCCAGCCGGGCAGAACGGCGCGGCCATCGACATCCGTTCGATGATCGGCAGCGGGGGCCGAGGCGGCCGCACCGATCCAGAGGATGTGGCCGTCGCCGATGACGAGTGCCGCGTCGTGCCTGCGCTCGCCGGATTCATCGTGCGTGGTCAGTTCACCTATTCCGGTGATGAGCTCGGTGCCGCTCATTCGCTGAGCCTTCCAAGCGCGTCGGCCATCAGCTCCGACGGCCGCGCGCCGCCGACCAGCCGACCGGCATCGGCCACGACGTCGCCGCCCACGATGACCCGCAGCACATCGGAGGCGGTCGCGGTCAGCGGAAGCTGCTCGACAGACGATCCGACCGTGCGCACGCCGGCGGTGCTGATTTCGACCAGATCGCACGGGTCGCCCTCGCGCATCGTGAGGCGGCCGAGCCCGAGCGAGGCATAGCCGACGCTCGTGGCAGCGGTGAGCAGGGCGGTCGGGGCAAAGCGTCCGCGCTGTCGCGAGGCCAGCCGCTCGCCCATTTCCAATCCGCGCATCTCCAAAAACGGGTCGATGACGGCGTTCTGATCGGAGCCGAGGGCAATCGGGCAGCCCGCCTCGGCCAGGGCGAGCGCCGGACCGATTCCGTCGCCGAGATCGGCCTCGGTGGTCGGGCACATTACGACGGTCACGCCGGCGTCGCCGAGCAGCGCGCGGTCCGCGTCGCTCAGATGCGTCGCGTGCACCACACTCAGTCGCGGTGCGAGGGCACCGAGCGAATCGAGCACACCGGTCGGGGTCAGGCCATACGCCGCGAGGCAATCCGCGTTCTCCTGTGGCTGCTCCGACAGGTGCACGTGCAGCGGAACGTCCGCCGGTAACCCGGCGAGCACTTCACGCATCGCCTCGGGCGTGACGGCACGCACCGAGTGCAGCGCGGCGCCGAGGGTTACGAGGTCGTCGTTCCCCAGTGCTGCGCGCAGTGAGTGCCATCGGGCCAGCCAGCTTGCGGCGTCAAAGTCGCCGAACGCCCGCTGTTCGGGTGCCAACTCCTGCCCGATTCCGCCCTGCAGATACACCGTGTCGAGCAGCACCAAACGGATGCCGACGGCCCGCGCCGCCGCCGCAAGCGCCAGTTCCATGGCATGCTCCGTCTCATACGGTTCGCCATTCGCGCGGTGATGCACGTAGTGAAACTCGCCGACGACGGTGTAGCCGCTCACGAGCATCTCGGCGAACACCGCCGTCGCCAGCGCCTGGTACTTCAGGGGGTCGAGCTGCGCGGCGACCCGGTACATCCGCTCGCGCCAAATCCAAAAATCGCCACCCTCGGTGTGGGTCTGACCGCGCAGGGCCCGGTGAAACGCGTGCGAGTGCGCATTACCGAACCCCGGCAACACCGTTCCCAAACGGATGTCCGCGGCCTCCGCCCCGTGAATCTGAACCCGAGAGATGCGACCGTGGTCGTCGACCTCGAGCCGCACCCCGGTCACGGCGACCCCATCGATCAGCAGGTACTCGCACCAGAATGCGTTCACAGTAGTTCTCTCAGCAGCAGTTCGAGCGCGTCGATGCCGGCCACGCAGTCCGCGGCTTCGGCGAATTCCTCCGGCGCGTGGGAGATTCCGGTCGGGTTGCGCACGAACAGCATTGCGCTCGGCATGTGGGCGGCGAGCACGCCGGCATCGTGGCCGGCTCCGGTCGACAGTTGTGGCACCTGGCCGAGCGCTTGCGCGAACCGCTCGCGCAAGCCGGGGGTGAACTGCACGGCGTCGGCCCAGGATTCCTCGGTGAGGGTGGCGGAGCATCCGTTCTGCTGAGCGGCCTGCTGGGCGCGGGCTTCAATGTCAGCCACGAGCAGGCGGGTTTCTTCGTCGGTCTCGGCGCGGGCGTCGAGCCAGGCGTGCACCGAACTGGCGATAACGTTGGTGCCGCCGGGGATCGCTTCGATGCGGCCGATCGTCGCCCGGCTTCCCGGGCGACCCAGAGCGGCGGCCTGCACACCCACGATGGCCTGGGCAGTGGCGACCATCGGGTCGCGGCGCTCGATCATGGTGGTCGCGCCGGCATGATTACCCTGGCCGGTGACGGTGAGGCGCCAGCGACCGTGGGCCAGAATCGATGATGCCACGGCCACCGGCTGGTCGAGGTCGATCAGGCCGCGGCCCTGCTCGACGTGCAGCTCGATGAACAGTCCGATGCGTTCTAGTGCAACGATGTCGACGCCGAGGTGCGCCGGGTCGACACCTACTTTCCGGGCGGCCTCGGCCAGCGTGACGCCGTCACGGTCGGACAAGGCGCGGGCCTGATCGGCGTCGATCGCGCCGGTGAGCAGCCGCGAGCCGAGACAGGCGATGCCGAAGCGGGAGCCCTCTTCCTCGGCGAACATCAGCACCGCGCACGGCCGGGTCGGCACAAACCTGCTTGCCTGCAGCCGGCCGATGGCCTCGAGCGAGGAGACCACTCCGAGCGGCCCGTCGTAGGCGCCGCCGCCGGGAACGGAGTCGAGGTGGCTGCCGGTGACGACCGCATCCGGTCCCGGCTGACCCCACCAGGCCCAGAGATTGCCGTTGCGGTCGGTTTCGACCTGCAGGCCGAGCCGTTCGGCGCGTTCGACGAACCAGGAGCGCAGTTCGAGGTCGGCCGCCTGCCAGAGATGGCGGGAGTAGCCGCCGCGCCGGGTGTCGCGGCCGACCTCGGCGATCTCGGCGAGACCGGCGAGCACGTTTAGTCCTCCCACATGGGTACGCGCAGGCCGCGGTCGCGGGCCACTTCCTCGGCCCGTTCGTAGCCGGCGTCGACGTGCCGCATCACTCCGGTGCCGGGGTCGTTGGTGAGCACACGCGCGATCTTCTCCGCGGCCAGCGGGGTGCCGTCGGCGACGATGACCTGCCCGGCGTGGATGCTGCGGCCGATTCCGACCCCGCCGCCGTGGTGAATGGAGACCCAGGTCGCGCCGGAGGCGGTGTTGAGCAGCGCGTTCAGCAGCGGCCAGTCGGCGATCGCGTCGGAGCCGTCCAACATACCCTCGGTCTCACGGTAGGGAGAGGCGACCGAGCCGGAGTCGAGGTGGTCGCGGCCGATCACGATCGGGGCGCGCAGCTCGCCGGAGGCGACCATGTCGTTGAACTTGAGCCCGGCGAGGTGACGTTCCTTATAGCCCAGCCAGCAGATACGGGCCGGCAGGCCCTCGAACTGCACCTTTTCCTCGGCCTTGGTGATCCAGCGGTGCAGCCCGGCGTCGTTCGGAAACAGCTCCAGAATGGCCTTGTCGGTGGCGGCAATGTCGGCCGGGTCGCCGGAGAGCGCCACCCAGCGGAACGGGCCCTTACCCTCGGCGAACAGCGGGCGAATGTAGGCCGGCACAAACCCCGGAAACTCGAACGCCCGCTCGTAGCCGCCGAGCTTCGCCTCGGCCCGAATCGAGTTGCCGTAGTCGAAGACCTCGGCACCGGCATCCTGAAATTCGACCATCGCCTTGACCTGCTTGGCCATGGCGGCGCGGGCGCGCACGGTGAATTCCTCGGGGTTTTCGGCCGCGTAGCCGTGCCATTCCTCGACGGTGACGCCCTCGGGCAGGTAGGACAGCGGGTCGTGCGCGCTGGTCTGGTCGGTGACTATGTCGATCGGTACCTGGCGGGAGCGCAACTCGGCGAACACGGTTGCGGCATTGCCGACCAGGCCGACCGACAGCGCCCGCCGGTCGGTCTTGGCGGCGAGCACCCGGGCGATCGCGTCGTCGAGATCGGCGGTCATCTCGTCGAGGTAACCGTGGTCGACCCGGCGCTGCAGACGAGCGGGGTCGACGTCGACGATCAGCACGACGCCGTCGTTCATGGTGACGGCGAGCGGCTGTGCGCCGCCCATGCCGCCGGCCCCGCCGGTCAAAGTCAGCGTGCCAGTAAGAGTTCCGCCAAACCTTTTAGTGGCCACGGCGCCGAAGGTTTCATAGGTGCCCTGCAGGATGCCCTGGGTACCGATGTAGATCCACGATCCGGCGGTCATCTGCCCGTACATGGTGAGCCCGAGGTGCTCGAGGCGACGAAACTCGGGCCAGGTCGCCCAGTCTCCGACGAGGTTGGAGTTGGCGATGAGCACCCGTGGCGCCCACTCGTGGGTGCGAAACACGCCGACCGGCTTGCCCGACTGCACCAGCAGGGTTTCGTCTTTTTCCAGCGTTTCGAGGGTGCGCACGATCGCGTCGAAGCATTCCCAGTTGCGCGCGGCCTTGCCGGTGCCGCCGTAGACGACGAGGTCGTCCGGGCGCTCGGCAACCTCGGGGTCGAGGTTGTTCATGAGCATGCGCAGCGGCCCTTCGGTCTGCCAGCTCTTCGCGGTCAGTTCGGTGCCGCGGGCGGCGCGAACGGGGCGTGCGGTGTGGGTAGTCGGGTGCGACGAGGTGTGAGTCATAGGTGGGGCTCCCTTGTTCTGGCGGGGCAGTGGATGGTGCGGGAAAGTTTCAGGGGTGATTAGCGGGCGTAGAGTTGGCGCGCTTCGCCGAGCAAGATCTGGCCGATACGTTCGATGCTTGACGTGGTGATGCGGTAGCTCGGAACGACCACACTGAGGGTGCCCACGATGCGGTCGCCGACAGTGATCGGTACCGCTATCGCCGTGACGTCACGCTCCACACCGTCACTCACGACGCAGTAGCCGGTGTCGCCGGTGCCGCCCTGCAGGGCCTTACCCGAGGCGCTCGAATCCAGGGGAAACTTGCGGCCCACCCAATTCGAGTGCCGAACGGAGTGGGTTCCTTCGACAATGGCCACGTAGAGGCCCTGTCGTCCCGGGGCCGGGATGCTCAGATACGCGGATTCTCCGGTTTGTTCGACAATTCGCGTCATCGAATCGCGACAGAGCGCCACGAGTGATTCCTGACTCAGGGCGAGAACGCCGAGCTGCACGATCGCCACTCCTGGGCGGTAGGAGCCCTCGTCGTCACGGCGAATAAAGGTGGCTGCCTCGAGGGTGCGCAAGAGGCGAAGTGCTGTGCTGGCGGAGAGATCGACCGCTTTCGCGGCTTCACCGAGGGTGAGTGAGCCTCGCTCGCAGACAACGCTGAGTAGCGCGAGGGCACGCTCGGCCGTTCGCGTGGTCGTGTCTGGTTTGGGTACTGCGCTCATGTCAAGCTCCTCGTGTTTCCATGCCACTCACAATTGCATTTAGTAGAACATCTATTTCATTAGATGACAAGAGGATTCAGTCATCATTGTTGCTTGAACGCCGGTCCGGTGCTCGCGATGAGTGCATAATCACCTTGTGGAGCGGATGTTTCGATCAAGTAACGTGATCATTGCCATCTGACGAGACCTTGACATTGTTTGGCTTTGGCCGTTATTTGTCATAGATTGACAATAAAGTTTCATTTTGAACGCCTATACGTCGTTGTCATCCACTACCTGATTCAGTAACCTCCCCGACCATGTCGGAGGAGCTCAGCGTTTGTTGCACCCAGACCAACCCTGACCTCGTCACGAGTTTCCGGGCGGCGCTCGCGGAATCGTTTGCGTATGCATCCGCTAATGAAGACGCTGTTCGGGAGATCATTCAGGACTACGCTTCGCTCAGCCCCGAGTTTGCCGCCGCGGTTGGCCTGTCGCGGCACCAGCTTCGAAGCACTGCGCGACGTGAAGATCACGACCCTGTTCGTCACGCACGACATCGACGAGGCCGCGTACCTGGTCGAGCGCGTCATCGTGCTGTCGTCGACGCCCACCATCGTGCAGCGAGAGATGGTTGTCGACCTGCCCGGGGAACGCGATCAGCTCTCCACCCGTTCGCTGCCGCATCCGCAGCAGAGATCAACGATGACTGCCTCGGGTGGACACAGCGCCAGGGTGTGCTCGACCAGGAACTCGGTTCGGCGACGCGGCACGAACACGCCCGCGTCGACCAGAATGTGCCGGCCGCAGAACTCGGCCCAGCCCACGCATCCGTCGAAGGTGAACGAAGAAGCTTTTGAGCTGCCGTGCACGTGATAGCGCGCATCTCTCGGCACCTGCTCGAAGATCTGGTGAGCTCCGCACCGCCGAAAAACCGGGAAATCGAGGCCGAGAACGCCAAAGCGCGCTCGCAGAAGCCGTTTGCTGCGGCCTAGCGGTTGTGACGATCCGCGTAGAGAACCATGGCGGCCGCCACCACGCTTGCCGCCGCGCCAAAGGCCACGCCGAAGGCGATGGTGATGCCCGCATACAGTCCGTCGTCCAGCATCGTCAAGACTGCGGCGATCGTCAGGGACAGCAACACCACACCGCCCATCGCGCCCAATGCGGCCACTGTCGTGCGCAGGCGCCGCGATTTAGTGAGCTTTCGATCAGCAATCGCCACCGCCACGAGACCGCCCAGCAAAGCGACCGCCCCGATAACGAGGCCGATCACGCCATAATTCGCCATGGAACGCACGACAAACCAGAACCGAAACTCGGTTTCACCGCTGCCGGCGTCGGTCATGACGACGGCGACGCAGGCCGCGATCAGAAACCCCACGATCGGTGCGAACACCGCGATGCGCCAGTAGCGCCGAACTATCATGTGCCCACCCTACGTTGCGACGGGTCGCACCGGCATTCTAGAAATCGACCCAGGCGCTGGGCAGCGGATGCTCCACCCGCTCTGGCCGGGTGCGCTCGCTTCGTCGCTCGGCCCGGAGCACCAGAAACGCTGCCGCGATCCCCGCCGCGGTAGCGAGCGCCACGGTGAAGGTGATGATGAGGTACGCCCAGCCCGTTCCGGTTATCCCCTGCACGGTGGCGAACACGATTCCGAGAACCAGCACGCCACCGGCCGCACCGAGGGCGGCCAGGGCGGTGCGCGCACCCGACGATTTTGCGAGGTGCCGGTCGAGGCAGCCAACCAGAACGACGCCGCCGACCAGCGCGGCGATGCTGACGACCAGGCCGACGGCACCGAAGCCCAGAATCGCCCGCACGACGCCTTCGATCGTCTGGCCGGCTCGCGCCTGGGGGTTACTGCCCAAGGACATCACTCCCACCACGGCGGCACCGAGGAGGAACCCGATCACGGGCGCAACCAGCGCGATGCGCCAGTAGCGGTGAACCATCATGGCTCCCACACTATGGGGCGCCGGCCCTTGAATGGGTGGGCGAACCGCATTATCGTTGGGGTCGAATTGTGGCCAGTACCGGAAGGACACGAAGATGACATTTATTCGCGCTCCGAAGCCGTCCCGCATTATTCGCCGTAGCCTCGCCGTGCTCGCGTTGAGTGCCATTTTCGTCACCGCGGATGCACCGCTGCCAGCCAATGCCGCCGACGCCGTCACAGCGCCGACAGCAGCGCAGGCAGCGGCGCAGACCACAGCGCAGACCGCCCCCGACCTGTCCAAGCTGTGTGACCGGTTGAAGCTGACGCTCGCCAGAACCAAGCTGTGCAGCCACGGACCCGACCCGGTCGAGGCGTTCGGCGGCGCGGCCAGGCTGAGACAGACATCCGCTGCGGCAGAAGAGAGCGTTCCCGCCGCACCGGCCTCTGAGCTGACCGCACTGTGCAGCGCCGGCGGTGTGAGTGGCAAGCGCATCGAGGTGATCTACGGGGTTCCGCAGGATCGCACCAACCGGTACGCAACAATGTTGGCCCCCCTGCGTGACGTGATGCGGCAAGTGAACAACAATCTCGAGGCAGCGGATGCCGCTACCAGCCAGAACTACCGCTTTCTGTGCACCAACGGCGTCGACGTCACGGTGCGCAACGTGACCCTGCTGCCGGTCGGAGTCGACGCCACATACGACTTCAACGACTACGTCTGGAGCCTGCAAAATCAGGTCGCATTCGGGCTGGGACCGGTCGACTTCATCGCCAATGATCGTCTGTATATCACCTACATCGATCAGATTCAGGATGTCTATCCCTATGGGGGTCAGGGTGAGCTCTCGATCGACGACCAGCCGAATCCCGCGCTGAACGCCAACAACGACACCCGGCCGCGCTATTCGATGTCGGCCTACCTGGACCTGCTCGTGATCGCCCACGAAATCGGCCACAATATCGGGGCGGTGCAGTACTCGGCGCCGCATTCCAGCCAGGCCGGCCACTGCTACGACGAGGCCGACCTCATGTGTTACGACGACGGCGGGCCGCACTTCGCCGCGGGCGGCACCCTGACCTTCACCTGCCCGGGCACCGACTGGGCCATCGACTGTCACGACGAGGACTACTATTTCCCGGGCACGCCGCCCGCGTCGAACTACCTGGCCACCCACTGGAACACCGCCAGGAGCGGTTTTCTGAGCCCGATCGTGGCGGCAGCAGTCCCGCCAACCGTCACGGCGAAATCACCGGTCAGCCTGGCCACC
Organism: Cryobacterium sp. TMS1-13-1; assembly: GCF_004403125.1. Classification (NCBI taxonomy): domain Bacteria; kingdom Bacillati; phylum Actinomycetota; class Actinomycetes; order Micrococcales; family Microbacteriaceae; genus Cryobacterium; species Cryobacterium sp. TMS1-13-1. Next base: position 222,980 of record NZ_SOGX01000007.1, read on the forward strand.
CGGGTCGCGCAGTCCGCCAACGCAACCGCAACCTTCAGCGAAGCCGTGCAGGGGCTGTCGACGACAACGATGCGGGTGAAGAATCCGGCCGGCACGGTTCTCTCTGCCGCGGTCAGCTACAACGCGACCACCCGGGTCGCGACGCTCAATCCGACCGCGACCCTCGCGCCGGACACCAAATACAGCGTCAGCCTCACCGGCGGAACCGCAGCAATCCGTGACGCGACGGGCACACCGCTGGTGTCAACCGGCTGGACCTTCACGACCGGCCCGGCGCCGACGATCACGACGCGCACTCCCGCCAGCGGGGCGACGGGTGCCAGCCGCACCGCGAGTGTCTCGGTGACGTTCAGCGAGGGAATGGCGGGGGTGGCGGCATCCACTTTCAGGCTGAAGAACACCGCGACCGGCGCTGCGATCGCCGCCGTCGTCTCCCGCAGCGGCACAACGAATCAGTGGATTCTGAACCCGAGCAGTACCTTGGTCGTCACCACCAACTTCACCGTCACGGTCACCGGCGGCAGCAGTGCCGTGCGTGATCTAGCCGGCAACCCCGTCTCGACGAGCATCTGGAGGTTCACCACCGGCAGCTGACGGCGGGGCAGCTAGCATCGAGGGATGCCTGACCTTGTCTGCTCCGAGTGCGCCGCCGTCTATCCGGTCGAGAGCCTGGTCTGGCGCTGCACCTGCGGCGGCCTACTCGACGTCGCCGAATTCGACATCAAAGTGGATGCCCAGGCGCTGCCCGGCCGCGCTCCCTCGCTCTGGCGCTATGCCGAGGCGCTGCCGATCGCCGTCGACCCGGCGATCACTCTGGGGGAGGGCTTCACGCCCCTCGTGCCGTCCCGCGCTCTCGGCCACGTACAGTTCAAACTCGACTTTCTGCTGCCGACGCTCTCGTTCAAAGACCGCGGCGCGGTCTTGCTCGCGACCCTCGCCCAACGGCTCGGTGTGACCAACGCCATGGTCGACAGCAGCGGAAACGCCGGCACGGCGATGGCCGCCTATTTCGGGCGGGCCGGCATCGGCTGCACGGTCTACGTTCCCGAGTCCACCTCGCCCGGCAAGCTCGCGCAGATGCGCGCGCACGGCGCCACGGTCGAACTGGTACCCGGCTCGCGCGCGGATACCGCAGCGGCCGCTCTGCGGGCAGCGGGCCGACCCGGCGTCATGTACGCGAGCCACGTCTATCACCCGTACTTTCTGCACGGCGTAAAAACGTACGGCTATGAGATCTGGGAGCAGCGCGGGCGCTCGCTGCCCGAGACGGTGGTGGTTCCGGTCGGCAACGGCACGCTGGTGCTCGGCTGTCACCTCGCTTTCAGCGAGCTGGTCGCCGCTGGTCTTGCCGAGCGGATGCCGCGGATTGTCGCGGTGCAGGCAGCCGCTTGTTCGCCGCTGGAACAGGCCATGGCGCAGGGATTCGCGATGCCCGCGGCGGTTGACGGCGGCACCACGTTCGCCGAGGGTATCGCCATCGCGGCGCCTCCCCGGGGCCGGCAGATTCTGTCCGCCGTGCGTGCCACCGGTGGCACGATCGTTTCCGTCAGTGACCGGCAAACCGCGGGCGCGCGCCACGAACTGGCCGACGAGGGACTCTTCGTCGAGCCGACCTCGGCTGTCTGCTTCGCTGCCGTGCGCGCCGCCGTTGACTCGACGTTCGACAAAGCCAGCCCCACCTGGGCGGTGGCCGCGAGCCTGCTCACGGCCGAGTCCGTGGTCGTGCCGCTGTGCGGCGCCGGCCTGAAATCGCCCGTGTGATGAAGGACTTTGACGACGACGACGACGACGGTCCCGCCTGCCCGGCCTGCGGCACCGAGATGATCCCGGACGGCGTCGACACCGCTGATGGTCTGGAAGAGTGCCATCGGTGCCCCAGGTGCCGGCTGGTCATCGTCGTGACCGGAGATGCCCCCGGAAGCACCCAACTCCGCGAATAACTTTTCAATTGCAGAAGAACCGCATTTATTCTCTCGACTGTCTTGGGAAAGAGTCACTGTTCTTGCGCCAATCTGGATTTATCAGCCGATAGCGGCTCGTTGAGTCAGAAGTTCCGGCTCAGCCCAACTCACACGTCGAAGGAATTAACATGACTGTCTACCGGAAAGACATCGCGGCCATCGAAGCCCTCAAGCAGCAGGTTGGAAGCAGCTGGGACGCCATCAACCCGGAGTCTGTCGCCCGCATGCGTGCCCAGAACCGTTTCAAGACCGGCCTGGAGATCGCGCAGTACACGGCCGACATCATGCGCAAGGACATGGGGGAGTACGACGGAGATTCCTCCATCTACACCCAGTCGCTCGGTGTGTGGCACGGCTTCATCGGCCAGCAGAAGATGATCTCGATCAAGAAGCACCTTAAGACGACCAACAAGCGCTACCTGTACCTGTCCGGCTGGATGGTTGCGGCGCTGCGCAGCGAATTCGGTCCGCTCCCCGACCAGTCCATGCACGAGAAGACGACCGTTCCCGCTCTCGTCGAGGAGATCTACACCTTCCTTCGCCAGGCCGACGCCCGCGAGCTCGACCTGCTCTTCACCGGCCTCGACAACGCCCGCATCGTTGGCGACGACGCCAAGGCAGCTGCGATCCAGGTGCAGATTGACAACTTCGAGACCCATGTTGTGCCGATCATCGCCGACATCGATGCCGGCTTCGGTAACCCCGAAGCCACCTACCTCCTGGCCAAGAAAATGATCGAGGCTGGCGCCTGCGCCATTCAGATCGAGAACCAGGTGTCGGACGAGAAGCAGTGTGGCCACCAGGACGGCAAGGTAACCGTTCCTCACGAAGACTTCATCGCCAAGCTGAACGCCGTTCGCTATGCGTTCCTCGAGCTCGGTATCGAGAATGGCATCATCGTCTCGCGCACCGACTCGCTCGGTGCCGGCCTCACGCAGAAGCTCGCCGTGACGTACACGCCCGGTGACCTGGGCGACCAGTACAACTCCTTCCTCGACGTTGACGAGATCACCGAGGCCGACCTCGGCAACGGCGACGTGGTCATCAAGCGCGATGGCAAGCTGCTTCGCCCGAAGCGCCTGGCCAGCAACCTGTTCCAGTTCCGCGCCGGAACCGGCGAGGCGCGTTGCGTGCTCGACAGCATCACGTCGCTGCAGAATGGTGCCGACCTGCTCTGGATCGAAACCGAGAAGCCGCACATCGGCCAGATCGCGGGCATGATGAACGAGGTGCGCAAGGTCATTCCGAACGCCAAGCTGGTCTACAACAACAGCCCGTCGTTCAACTGGACCTTGAACTTCCGTCAGCAGGCCTACGACGCACTCCTCGCCGCGGGCAAGGACGTCTCCGCTTACGACCGTGCCAAGCTCATGAGCGTCGACTACGACGAGACCGAACTGGCCCTGAACGCCGACGAGAAGATCCGCACCTTCCAGCGCGACAGCTCGAAAGAGGCCGGTATCTTCCACCACCTCATCACCCTGCCGACCTACCACACGGCCGCACTCTCGACGGATGACCTGGCCAAGGGCTACTTCGCCGACCAGGGCATGCTCGCTTACGTCAAGGGCGTGCAGCGTCGCGAAATCCGTGAGGGAATCGCCACGGTCAAGCACCAGAACATGTCGGGCTCCGACCTGGGTGACAACCACAAGGAGTACTTCGCCGGCGAAGCCGCGCTGAAGGCTGGCGGCGTGAACAACACGAGCAACCAGTTTGATGAGCCGGCTTTGAGCAGCCACTAAGTCAAATTGGAGTGACGAAGAGGCCTCAGTCGAAAGACTGAGGCCTCTTCGTGTGCCCGAACAGCCGTTGACGAGACAGCCTCTGACGAGCGGATGCGCCGAGCCGGTCACCGGGTCGCGACGCCCGCGAAGTGCATGGAACTGTAGCAGGCGAGGGGGTAGATCATGACCGCCACCGCGCCGATTCCGCCGAGGGCGCCGGCTGTGATCAGTGCGGCAAAGGTCAGGTCGGGCTTCTCGGTCTTGGGACCGATAAACGTTGACAGCCAACCGCCGAGGGCGATTCCGACAGGGAGGGGATGCCCTTGCCGAACACCGCGAGGATTCCGAGAGCATATGCAATGTCGGTGGCCGTGGGAATCGGCCAGCGACTGCGGTATCAACCCAACATGCGCATCCCCCCGTACGGTCAAGTTCAGACTCTCAGCGACCCCCGCCGCCGTCATCGAGGACGAGGATGGGAGAGTGGGCTCACGGCTGAATGGCAGCCGACTTTGGCAGCGCTGCTCGCCCCCGTAGGAGATGGTTAGGCATGGAACATTTCGATGCGATCGTGGTTGGCGCCGGGGTGGCGGGGCTGGCCGCTGCTCGACTGCTGGCGAACGCCGGCCGCCGCGTCGTGGTGCTCGAGGCCCGCGACCGTGTGGGCGGCCGGGTCTGTACGGATCGCGCCGACGGGTACGTCACCGATCGCGGCGCATCGTGGATCCACGGCATCACCGACAACCCCGTCGCAGCAGCGGCCGCGGCATTTGGGATGCCAACCGTCGAGTTCACGGTCGGCGGATACCAACCGAACAGCCGCCCGATCGCGTACTACGGTCCAAGCGGTGAGCGACTGCCCGATGACGCCGCGCGCGCCTTCACCGACGACATCCGCTCGGTTGATGCCGCGCTCGTCAAGGCGGTCGCTGCGTCACAAGCGGATGCCTCCTACCGTGACGTGACCGAGACAGCGCTCGCTGGCCAGGGCTGGCACCCGGCTCGGGCCGAACGTGTGCGGGAGTTTTTGCAGCACCGCAGCGAAGAGCAGTACGGGGTTTGGATCGACGATCTTGCCGCCCACGGACTCGACGACGATGTCATAGAGGGTGACGAGGTGGTCTTTCCCGACGGCTATGACCGCCTTGCCACGCACCTCGCGGCCGGACTCGACGTTCGGCTGGAGCACATTGTTAGCCACGTGCGGTGGGCGACGACGGGCGTCACGGTCACGACGGACCGCGGCATTCTGACCGCGGACACGGCCGTCGTGACGGTGCCCGTCGGGGTGCTCCGGTCACCGGAGTTCACCATCGAACCGCCGCTCCCGGAACCGAACGTGGGTGCCCTGGGGCGGCTCACGATGAACGCCTTCGAGAAGATTTTCCTGCGGTTTCCGACGAAATTCTGGGACGACGGAGTCTATGCAATCCGGCAGCAAGGACCCGAGGGTCGCGCGTGGCACTCCTGGTACGACCTGACGGCCCTGCACGGAACGCCTACCCTGCTGACTTTCGCCGCCGGGCCTGCGGCTCGCGAGATCCGTAACTGGACTGACCTGCAGGTTGTCGACTCGGTTCTGGCGCAGCTGCGGAGACTGTACGGCGACAAGGTGGAGTTTCCAACCCGGGTTGACATCACCGCGTGGCAGGACGATCCCTTTGCTCGTGGTTCCTACGCGTACATGACGCGCGGCGCTACCACGGCCGACCACGACGACCTCGCGACGCCCGTCGGCGGGGTGCTCCATATCGCCGGAGAGGCGACCTGGACGGATGACCCTGCCACGGTCACCGCGGCGCTCTGCTCCGGCCACCGCGCCGCATCGAACGTGCTGAACCGGGAGATCCCGATCGCTGAGTTGTGGGCCGGCCGATGACCGGGGCGCAAAGGTCGCGACGACACGCGACAGAGCGCGGCAGACTAATCCGTTCGCTCACCGCAAGACAACGATCGCCAAGAAGAGCCACTATATGGGCCTATTTATGGCCAGGATTCGGGCCTACGGTGGTGGCATGCAGACGCTACCGATTTCTAAGGTCAAGGACCGGCTGAGTGAGTTCGTCGACGCGGTGTCGCTCACTCACGAGCAGGTGACGATCACGAAAAATGGATTCCCGGTGGCGGTGTTGATCGGAGCCGATGAGTGGGATTCGTTGCAGGAGACGCTCTTTTGGCTTTCTCGGCCCGGGACTCTCGCTGCCGTCGCCCAAGCGCGCCAGGAGCTGGTCGACGGTCGCACGATTGGCGAGGACGAGATACGCGCCGAGTTCAACGTTCCCCGTCGATCGTCGAAGTGAGCTCGGACGACGAGAAGAGCTGCGAGGTCGAATTCGCTGGTTCGGCCCGCCGAGATTTACAAGGAGTACCGCCCCGGATTGTGCCAGCGATAATTGAGTTCGTCTACGGAGACCTCGCCCGATACCCGCGGCGAGTCGGTAACCCTTTGCAACGTGAACTGGCAGGTCTGTGGAGCGCGCGCCGTGGCCCCTATCGCATTATTTATGACATCGTCGAGGAACGGCTGGTGATCATCGTCGTGCAGGTGGATCACCGCGCCGATGTGTATCGGCCCAGATAGTTGCAGCCTGAACGCAACGAACAATTGCTGCAACTGGCGTGACCGGGGCTTTCAGAGTGTGCCCCAGGCAGAGGTCACATTGTCGCCGAGTTTCAACGTGAACGGGTTACTGGTTCGAGCCCAGTGATAGCCGCCCCATGAGTGATTGGCACTCGCCGCTGTGGCGCCGAACACCAAACTGAGAAGAGCCGCAATGACGGCTAGTTGAGTCCACGGACGTGGTGCACGACGAGCCCGTTGTTGAGCGTGGCGTCGTGAACTGTCAGTCAGTCTTGGAGACGGCGCTCGGCAACGAGAAGCGGGTGTGGTCCGGGCTCTCGCCCCGACCACACCCGCTGACCGTCTGCTAGGTCAGAAGCCGCTGACGTTGAGCCGTCCGCCGGTGACCGTCTTGCCGCTGAGGGAGGCCGTCGGGACGACCGAGCTCAGGATCGCGCTCTTGATCTGCGCCGCTGTCGCACCGGGGTGCGTGGAGGCGTAGAGGGCGGCCGCGCCCGTGACGTGTGGCGTGGCCATTGAGGTGCCGTTGTAGGACGAGTAGGTGTTGAAGGCGGTCGTCGACCAGACACCGACTCCGGGGGCGCCGAGGTCGACGGTCTTGGCGCCGTACTGGCTGAAGGACGCCAGCGCCCCATTGCGGTCGATGGCGGCGACTGCGATGACGTTGGCGACGTCGTAGTTGGACGGGTAGGACGCCGTCGTGTCGTTGTTCGTGCCGCTGTTGCCGGCGGCCGCGACGAACAGGATGTTCGCGGCGTTGGCGCGCGTGATGGCGTCGAGCAGGGTCTGGGAGAAGGCGCCGCCGCCCCAGCTGTTGTTGGTCGCCACGATGTTCAGGCCGTGGCGGGTCTTGAGGTCGGTGAAGTAGTCGACCGACTTGACCGCGTCGGCCAGGGATCCGCCCTGGCGGCCGAGGAACTTGCCGCTGATCAGGGTCACGTCCCAGTTCATGCCGGCTACGCCTTGCCCGTTGTTGGCCTTGGCGCCGATGGTCCCGGACACGTGCGTGCCGTGGTTGTCGAGCGAGCCTCTGGAACCACCGTCATAGATGGTGTTGTCGCTGTTGGCGAAGTCCCAGCCGTTGACGTCGTCGACGTAGCCGTTGCCGTCGTTGTCCACGCCGTCCGCCGCGGTCTCGAAGGGGTTGGTCCAGACCTGCCCGGAGAGCTCGGGGTGGGTGTACTGGATGCCCTCGTCGATGATCCCGACGTAGACGCTCTTCGACCCCGTGTGGCCGGCGGTCCAGGCCTCGGCGGCCTGGCTGCCGTAGGCGTTGGCGGGGGTCGAGGCGTCGCCGTACATGCCCCAGAGGTCTTGGGAGGTATTGGTGCTGGTGAAGATGGGGTCGGTGGCGGTGGCCTGGTGGGTCAGGACGTAGTTCGGCTCGGCGTAGGCGACGGCGGGGTCACTCTTCAGCTGCGCGATCGCCTGGTTCAGGTTCTTGCCCTGCGGCAGACGGACGAGCTCGACCTCGGTGCGGTCGGCGGCGGCGGCGACGATGCGCTCGGCGAACCGTGCCGAGGCGTGCCCGCGAGCACGCTCGCGCTGGTCGGCGGAGGCGCCGGCCACGTAGCCGACGACGAGCTCGCCGGGGACTGCGGCAGCAGCGGTACCGTTGGCTTGTGGGGCGGGAGCGGCCGAAGCGGGCGTGCTAAGGGCCAGTCCGGTCATGCCGATCAGGATCGCCGACGAGGCAGCCGCTGCGGTGACGAGCTTGAGACGCATCTGTTCCGAAAATCTTTTAAGCATGAAAAATCCTTTTCCTTGTGGGTAGTGGATTGCCAAGTAGTCACCAATGACTTTGCCCATATTGAGCGTTCAACACAGGTGCAATTGAAAGGTATGACTTGCCGCAGATGATCACACGTCGGCTCATGAGGGGACTGCGCTTCGCGGGCTGCTGTGATATAACCCAATGTTCAGCCTTGGGGGTCAGTGGCACCGCCCTCTACTTCCTGCCGCGCCTCCACGCGATGCCCGAGCCCAGCTTCGCCGTCCTATCCGCCCTGGGCAGCGCGCCACCCAGATACGACTTCCCCGACCCGGTGAACCCTTGGAAGACGACGTTCTGCTGCCGGCCCACGAAGGGCAGGTGCCGAGCAGGGCCAGGAGCTGCCGGTTCAGGGTCGCACTCGTCGAGCAAGTCGATGCGGCGCAGGTCAGCGTTCGGTAACGCAGCCCCGCCCGCCGGATCAGACCCGCGACCGTGGAGTCCGTGAACGACGAGTAGACGTCATCCACCGCCAACCGGACGCGGTCCTCGAACGGCAACCCGATGCTGAGCGTCTCGTCCTGGGCGTCGATCGCCTCCAGTAGCTCGCCGGCGTTCATCTCGCGGAGGTTCCGTTGGTCTCCCCGTCCAGCCGGCTCATCACTTCCCGCCCGGGTAGTAGGCGCTGCCCGTTTCTACCGCCAGCGGACAGAGCTGTTTCGCCGAACACGGCGCCGCAGCCTGGGGTGAGGAATCTACCTCTGAGCCGCGTCGGCGCACCGAAGGAAGTAGCAGCCGGTGTTCGGCGCCCGTGATCAGAGTCACAACGGATTGATCAACCATGGCCCAAGATTAGACGGCATCGTAGACGCGGAGGCAGCCCGCGAACTGGTCCGCGGAGAAACGGCTAAAGGGTCTTCAAAACCCGTAGCGACAGGCTCGCGCTCATTTCGAGAAGTCGGGCGCGATCGCGTCGGTAGAGTGCGGCGTGTTCGACGAAGTCATTGCGACCTGTGTCGGCGGCACGTTGATCCGTGAAAATGGCCAGATCCTCCATTCGATCCGCTGCCGTACGGAGGACGGCGGCCTGGTCGAAGTCATATCCGTAGGAACGAATGAGTGCATCGAGCCGACCGGGGCGAGCATCCTCTCCTGGAACGTCATGGTCTGTGTACTCGCCGAGCGGTACGAGCCGATATGCGAGGTAAGCGAGATCCCAAATCCGAGGCCCCGGAGAAGCCATGTCGACGTCGATAAGTCCCGTGATGTGCCCGTCTTGGAAGACCATGTTGTAGGGAGCGACGTCGTTCAGGCACACCACCTCGATTGGCTCGTGCGCCGGCAGCTGCCACGTGGCGGCCCGGTGTGCGAGTGGCGCGTCGGCGTCATGTACCCGTCGGAGCAAAGATCCAGCCTCGTGCAGGATCGTCGGCGACCAGATCCAGCTTGGCATTGGGTAGTTGCCGACGATTCCAGGGAGGTAGGACAGCACCTCGCGGCCCTGCTCGTCCAGGCCGAAGGGCTCGGGTACTTCCGTCACTCCCGCCGCGCGGAGTGTGGTCAGGAGTTGATGCACCGCGGGAGTCCATAGTCCTGCTGGGCGGTGAACCGTGTCGCCTACCCGCACGATCGTGCTCGAGTTTCCCCCGGCTAACACCTCTTCATCCATCCTCCCAACCTAAAGGCTGTAAGCGGAACCTCATACGCGACGATTTAGGTTATGTGGCGGAGGAATCGTTCAGGGGTGTCCAAGAATGCGCGCCAGTTCCGCACGAGGTCGAGGTCATCGTATTCGCAGGCGCGGATACCCCAATCACCAATCTCATACCGGTCCGCATCAGGGTAGGCAGCCAGCACGGGAGAGTGCGTCGACAGAAGAACTTGCGATCCGCCGTTGATGAGATCACGGAGGAGACCGATGAGCGCGAGGCAGCCAGGAAGAGATAGCGCAGACTCGGGCTCATCAAGAATCCAAAGCCCGCGCATTTCAGACCGGGCCACCACCAAATCCAGAAATGACTCACCGTGGCTGCGTTGGTGAAACGAGCCAGTGTCGCCGATCGACTCAAGATAGGTGAAGAGTCCGTGCATCGTTTCCGCCCGCAGGAAGAATCCCCGCCGTGATGCTCCGCCGACGCGAACGAGTTGTAAATGGTCGGCGAGGTTGGACTCGGAAGGATTAGGTGCGATTCATGGCGTTGGTGGATCCGCCTTCGGCGTTCATACCAAATGCCATCGCGATGGCCTCCACCAGGGTTGACTTGCCTGAGCCGTTGTCGCCAACAAGGATCGTCATCGGTCCTAGCTCGAGCCCATCGTCCAGGAGCTGTCGTACTGGCGCGAGGGTGGCCGGCCACGCTCCGCGGTCCATACGATTGGGCGGGTACTCCTCAACGCGCCGCAGAGGCAAAGCATTGATGGGCGAACTAGCTGGCTTCGCAGGCTGTTTCACGGCGTGAGGTGACGGGATTGTGTCTCGGTCAATGCCATTGCCCCAGTTTATGGCTCGGGTGGCCAAGGCCATCGTCCCCCACAAGACGAACGCCTAGCGGTCCGGAAAGACTGACAGGGCCTTGTCCCATTCGTCGGCCGCCGAGTCAAGGTCTGCAGCCGTCACTTCGACCTCGACCCAGAACTGGTCCTCGCTGCTCTGGCCAACAGGCTTGCTTTCAAGTGCAAAGTGCACCCTGACCGACGTCGACACGTCCTGATATCTGTCAACGCTGAACGCAAGATTTGGTTCGGTAAATTCGAGAGACGCCACGACCCCGGCGTCTCCGACGATGCTTACGGGGATGTCGCGACTGGCCACGCTGCGCAGCCAGGTTGAAATGTGTTTCGCTTCGAACGTCGTCAGACATGGGGCGGCAAATCGCCAAGCCGCGTCAGGCGCCGATACCTGCCCGCTGATGACCAGCCAGTTGTCATCCCACTTATCGCGCGCGGGATTCGCGAACTCATATCGAACAGGCTCCAATGTCACGGACGCTCTCGTGCCCACACCCAGCTGCATGGATTAATCCTACTGACCGCAGTCTGAGCTGAAGAGTTTGGTCACCTTCGCAAAGCGTCTAACCCCTCAGTCCCGCAACCGGGACCTCATACGGGAACGCCCCGCAAAGACAGGGCCCCGCACACAGTCTGAGCGAACTTGTCCCGTTTGACCTTTCGCGTAAGGATGTGGAGTTTGGTGCTTCTTGGCGGCGTTCTGTGATCGCTTCGTGTCGCTAGTTGCCGATGACGAGGATGCTGGCCGCTGCCTCGATGACGTCGTCCGTGATCGTGTCCAGCTGGTTGATCTTGAGTACCCGATTGATCTGAGGGAAGAGCCGCTCGAGAAGGCGGAAATTGCCGCGGGTGATTCGCTCGATGGCGGCGATGGCTTGCGCATCGGTGAAATCGTCAGGATCGAGAGTCTTGCCAAGTCGCTTCCAATGACGATCGAGAACGAACAAGAGCTCTTCGCGTCCCAAGGCACGGTCCTGGTGGGAGAACCCGAGCCGGCTGTAAAGCTGGGGGTAGTGGCGGAATCGTTCGTCAATGCCGGGCATGCCGATCAGGATTATCGCCCGGTGAGTGCGGTCGTGCTGATCGCGGAGCAGCTCCACGGCGGTGGGGGTGAGTCGCTCGGCCTCGTCGATGATGAGCAGCTCGACGAGCTGGGTGACGTCCTTCTGCCTTACCGATTTCGGCTCCGGCAGGAGAGAGCGGAGGTGCTCATCGGCGCAGATCCCTACTTTGATCTGCCAGTGCATCAGCTCACTCATGAGGTCCTTTGGTCGACAGAGGACTTCTGGCGTGTAGAAGACTGTGCGCGATCGGTTCGCGAGGGCGTAGTGTTTCGCGTCGTGCTCCCCACGCGGACCCCACTCGTTGATGTATGCCTCGAGCGCGTCCCAGTTCGCGTACCGACGGGCGGAGTTAGTCTTCCCCACGCCGGCAGCGCCGTGACAGATCCCGATGGTCTTCTCCTTCCGCACGGCGTTGGCGAACTCGGTGAATCGCCGGTGTTCCTTGGTGACGATGAATGCTTGGTTCATCACTCGTCCTCCTCGTAGGTGCGCAGCTTCGGCCGCCGCTTCGTGGGTTCGGGGATGCGAGGTTCCTCGCGAGGGGCAACGGTCGGGATGCGATCGTTGATGGCTCGCCGCAGCTGCTTGCGGCGGGCGCGGCGGGCCGTTTCGATTTCGCGAAGGCTGAGGCGCAGATTGGGGTGGGCTTCATCGATGGCCGTGCAGATGAACGTGTCCCGGTCGTAGACGCGAATCTCTGAAATATCGCGGGGGTCGTACCGGATCGTGATGGTGTGGCCGACGAACGGGGCCAGGGTCGGGGCGAGGTAGCGCTGGCCTTGGAAGTGGATACCGTCGCGCTGCACGACCCGGTTCTTCGGAACAGTGAGGAGCAGACCGTCGAGTTCTTGAAGACTTTCGGGCATCCGCGGCAACCAGCCGTCGGCGACCCAGGCATCTCGCGGTGAGATCCCTAGCTCGCTATGGGACCGGTCGTTGTAGGTGCCGATAAATTCGCCGATCGCACGATCTAGACCGTTAAGGTCGAGGACAGGCGTTGGTGCTCGACTTCCAGGGCCGAGGTGGCCAGGTAGCCCGCTCAGGAGTTCCGTGTTGATCGTGCCGAAGAACCTCTCGATCTTGCCGCGCCCCTGTGGTCGGCCGACGGTCGAGTGGATGATCCTGACGTGCAGGGCTAAAGCGGTCCGCTCGAGGTGGTGGCTGATGAAGTCGGAGCCGTGGTCCACGTGCAGGATGTCGGGGATGCCGCACATTGCCCACGCCGGGTCCGTCTTCCGCCAGATCGCCTGCCGCAGAGCCAGGGCAGTGTTGATAGCTGAGGGGGCGCCGCTGAAGACCATATATCCGCAGATCGCACGGGAGTAGTCGTCCATCACGGTCGTCAGCCACGGCCGGTCAGGCTTCCCGTCACCGCCGACGATAAGGATGTCGAGTTCAGTGTGGTCGGACTGCCACATCTGGTTCGGGTACTCCGCGCGGCGCCGGAAAACGAGCTCGTGCTTGTCCCGGTACGAGACCGGCCCCTCCAGCGCCAGGGTGACCAGAGCCGGATCGAGGGCCTGAACGATCTGCCGCACGGTCGCATAGCTCGGCGCCGGCAGCTCACGAGCCTGAGCATCAGTGACGGCGAGACGATGCAGCGTGGCGAGACTCGGGCGCGGCCGAGTGAGCGCCAGCCGTTCGATGAACGCGACCGTCTGGACCGAAGTTCGGCGGACACCTTTGTCTATACGCGCATGGGGGTCAAGGAAGGCGACGCCGCCTGCCCGGTAGAGATGGTGCCAGCGCTGCAGAGTCCGAGCGGAGATCCCGGTCTCCCGGGCAAGGACAGCGAGCGGGATCTGGTCTTCGACATGCAGCCGAAGAACACGCCACCGCTCGGCTGCGTCCACGAGTCACCTACACAGTCGTGCTCTCGCGGCCCGCAAGGGCCTGCTGATGCCTGTACAAAGTGGCTCGGCTCCACCCGACGAGCTTTGCCGCATCCTCCGCAGTGCGGCCCTTCGCCCGGGCCTCGGAGACGAGTTTGAGTTTGTCGGCGACAACCACGGGATCGGACAAGGGCCGACCAAACTTGGTGCCGCCATTTCGGGCGGCTGTGATCCCTGCGTTCACTCTTTCTGTGATCAGCTCGCGTTCGTACTCGGCCAAAGTGGCGAGCATGTTCAGCATCAGCCGGCCCGATGTCGTCGACGGGTCGATCCCATCCGAGATGCTGTTCACCTGTATGTCACGCTCCCGAAGCAGCTTTACCGTGTTCAACACGTCGATGAGGGACCGTCCGAGGCGGTCGACCCTCCACACCACGACGGTGTCGCCAGGCTCGGCGTACTCGAGGAGCTTCTTCATCCCGGGGCGTGAGATCGCGGTCCGACTACCCGAGGTGACGTCGGCGAAGATGTCCCGCTCCTGCACACCCGACTTGACCAGAGCGTCGACCTGCAACTTCGCGTCTTGGCTTCTAGTACTGACCCGCGTATATCCAAGATGTCTCACGAAACCATTCTGCCTCAGAAATTGCTAAAAGCGTCGGAACAAAGACACTTTGCGGTGAGACACGTTTCCAAGACAAATTGCGTCCCGGAATCCCGCCATTTCTTCCTGCGGCTCGAGGGAGGCTTCGCGCGTCTCGAAAAGCTGTACTTTGTTGAGACGCCGGAAGACCGGCTTTCCTCGAGCGGAACCACGCGGATCGTCGTCGCTGCGATAGGCCCGAATGGTGTCCCGGTCGCCGTCCCTTTTGTGGCCCTAAGACGCAGGGCGCATGCCGCTCGCTACACCGACCAGCGTTTGTAACTATGGTTACACTTGAACTGTGGATGTAATTTCTAGAGCTCCGGAGCCCAGCGCGTGGGTTCTGTTGAGCTATCACCTTCCGCGGGAGCCGTCGGCTCCCAGGATTGCGCTGTGGCGGAGGTTCAAAGTTCTCGGTGTTGCGCGGTTGCAGACCAACCTGGTGGCACTGCCCGCTGAGGTCAGGACACGTGAGCAGATGGATTGGCTCGCCGAACAGGTCGTGCAAAACGGTGGTGAGGCTGGTGTGTGGCTGGCCAGCGCGGGCGCTCAACGCCAGGAACAGGACTTGATCGCGTCAATCACGGCGGACCGGGTCGAGGAATACCGTCAACTCGCGGAACTCATAACTGAGGCCCAGCTCCTCAGCGGCGCTGCGCGGAATACCGCGGTCAAGAAGCTCCGGCGCATCTGGCGGGAAATCAGCCGGCGGGACTACTTTCCGCCACCAGCCAAGGAGAACACCGCCCAGTTGTTGGACGACCTGGCCCTGTCGTTGCTCGACGGCAGCGAGGTGCCTGCCCACAGCACGAGGATGACGTCGTGAGGTGGGTAACTAGGGAGCGGGTCCATATTGATCGGGCCGCGTGCGCCTGGCTGATAGCGCGCTTCATCGATCAAGACGCACAATTCATCTTCGTTGCAGACCCCTCCGACGCGCCGGAGGGTGCAACAGCATTCGATCTGCGCGGTGCCGAGTACTCCCACGAGGGTGCCGACTGCACCTTCGAGACCATTCTGCGCCGGCATGAACTTGCCGATCCCGTGCTCTGGAAGATCGCACAGATCGTGCATGAGGCCGATATCGACGATGGGCGCTTCGACGCTCCCGAGGCGCCCGGCCTGGACGCGGTACTGAGGGGGCTGTCCCTGACCGGGACCGACGAGCAGACCTTAGCCGTCAGCAAGCCGCTCTTCGACGGTCTGTATGAGTTCTACCGCCGCAGCCTGCTCCACGGCCGCGAGGCCTCCTGACGAGATGAGTAATTCACCCATGAAACCCATGAAAGCCCGGCCCGCGCCCGCGGGGACGTCTGCAGAGACCCGGGATTTGGTTCCGTTCCGGGACGCCGTGCGCGTCTGGTTCCTCGTCTCCCTGGAGACTTTCGGCGGCCCGGCCGGCCAGATCGCCGTTATGCACCGCATCCTTGTCGAAGAGAAGCGATGGATCGGACACCGCCGATTCCAACACGCCATGAACTTTTGCGTGTTACTGCCCGGGCCTGAGGCGCAGCAGCTCGCCATCTATATCGGTTGGCTGCTCAACGGCAAACGCGGCGGCCTCGTCGCCGGCACACTGTTTGTGCTTCCCGGGGTGGTCGCCCTGCTCGCCTTGTCGGCCATCTATGTGGCGTATGGGGATGCGCCGGTCGTCGCGGCGCTGTTCACCGGGATCGCCGCCGCCACACTGGTCATCGTCGGGCAAGCGATCGTCAAGGTCGGCCAACGTGCACTCGTGCACCCCACTCTCGTGGTGCTCGCCGTCACCGCGTTCGCCGCCGTCGCGCTGTTCGCGGTCCCGTTCCCGGTCGTCATCCTCGTCGCTGCGCTGATGGGCTGGCTGCTCACCCGCTACGTTCCCGGCGTCTCCAAGAAGATCGACGGCAGCGGCAGCGCACCAGACGACATCCAGCCAGTGATCGCCGACAACGCGCTCAACGCCGGCAAACCCTCGGCCGTAAGCGCCGGAAAAGTTCTGACCGTTGGGCTAACGCTGTGGGCATTGCCCGTGGTCGCCGTGGTACTCCTGACCGGCATGGACTCCGTATTCACACAGCAGGGTGTGTTCTTTTCCACCATGGCCCTGGTCACGTTCGGCGGCGCCTACGCCGTCCTGACCTTCGTAGCCCAGCAGGCGGTCGAGGTCTTTCACTGGCTCACGCCCGGGGAGATGGCCCGCGGACTCGGGCTGGCCGAGACCACACCCGGCCCCCTGATCATGGTGGTCCAGTTCGTCGGCTTCATCGGGGCCTACCGCAACCCCGGCGACCTGGACCCCTGGGTCGCTGCCGTCATCGGGGCGCTGCTGACCACCTGGGTCACGTTCGTGCCCTGCTTCATCTTCATCTTCCTCGGCGCACCGCACATCGAACGTCTCCGCGGCAATCGCAACCTCTCCGGAGCGCTCACCGGAATCACCGCGGCCGTCGTGGGAGTCATCGCTAACCTGGCGATCTTCTTCGCCGTGCACATCCTGTTCACCGAGACCGTACGGCTGGACGCAGGGCCGCTGCAACTGCAGGTGCCCCTGCTGAACTCACTCAGCTTCATGCCCCTCATCATCGCCGCCGTCGCAGCAATGTTAATGCTGAAATTCCGGTGGTCCGCACTACGAACAATCGGCATATGTGCCATCCTGGGACTTGTCGCTGGCCTCCTCGGTCTGGCCACGGCCTAGACCATACCTCCGATATGTCTGCGCGGTACCGCGACAGATAAAGATCACAGAATGCCGCCAAAAAGCGCCAAAAGTCACAGCGTAGCCCAACTGGTAGCTCGACTGTTTCAAAACTCATCCTGCTCTTTCGATATTGAATCGTAGATTTAGAAACGAGTTTAGAGACGCCTATTCGACAATCTAAGTATTGAGATCGCCCGTTTCGTCGAGGACGTCAAAAACGAACGTTTCTGGACCGCAATTGGCCTGTGACTGTTGGCGCTCCTTGGCGGTGTTCTGTGATCGCTATTTAGCGTTGTCGCTTGTCAGGGTGTCGCCATCAGATTGATCTGGGAGGAGTCCCAGGGCGCGGCGGTGAGACGTCTTATATCGCTAGGGATATGAGGCATCTATAGCGGTCAGCGATTGTAGCCCGAAGCCATTTGCTCCAAGTCCTCAAGCCAGGACGTCACTTCTTCGGCGCCTAGTGAGGATTCGAGTAGTTGTCTCGTCATCATCGGAAATGCGTGTTCCGCCAACTTGCTCTTCACCGATCTTGGGTTCAGCGGCTTTCGTGTCGGATCCATTCTGATCTCGGTCGACACGATTAGTGGCACGTCGTCGGCGAACCCAAATGAGACTGCGACGTCTAGGGCTGCTTTGATTACGGCAGGATGCAGATAGTTCTCCATCTCGCGCCGAGTCGTCAGCCTCGCAGACGAACCGTCGCTTCGACCATTGACTTCATCCACGGCGTCTTGGTACTTGGCCACGTCATTGTCGTAGATGTGAAACTCTGGGCGACCAAACCCACGGAGATAGCGTTCTGACACCCACTGCTGGAGAGTTCCACCGCCCAGCGGGACGAACGCGAAGCGCTTGTCCGAACTGAGATCTACGGCGACGGTGCCATCGCTGTTCACAGCTTTGCTGAGGGCCTTCAACGCTACGACATCGTTCGGGCCCTCCACGCAGATCAATACTCGAACCCGGTCGTCAGGAAGAATACCTAAATCGTTCGCGATTGCATCCCATGAACCCTCGTTGGCCGCCTCGATCCGTGGGCCGCTGCCTCTAGTCTTCGAAACGAAGCGGAGACTCTCAGCAGGCAGATGCCCAGCCAGTCCGGGGCTGTGAGTTGTGAGGAGGACCTGGCAGCCGTCGGCTCGGGCCATCGCCTGGAATGATTCGAGAAGAATTTTTTGATTCCGTGGGTGCTGCGAGGTCTCGGGCTCTTCGATTGCATATATGACGCTTCGCTTAGACCCCTCCTCTATTAGTCGCTGAGCCTCCGCTCGGAAAAAGCTCACGAGAACGAGCCGCCTGACACCACTGCCACGTTTGTTGAGTGGGATTCCATCGCTGCCCTCCAGCGCCACACTGAATAGGGAGGCCCAGCGCGGATCGCTTTTGAACGTAGGAACTAAGCCGTCGGAAAGTTCTGGATCCAGCTCTCCGAGAGCATCGTGCGTCCTGGAAGCAAGCTCTGTAGCTCGGATTCGAACTGCCTCAACAACCCCCGTAAGGGCTATTTGGACTTCCGTTTCGGCTAGAGCCGCGGCGATCGCAAGTTTCATTGGATCTTGCACCTCGCTGTCCGAGTCTCTGCTGGCCCGGTCCGACTGGAAGAGAGCGAAGTGGGGCAGCATCGGAGCGATTCTTTCCCATATCCGCTTCGAGTCTTCTTTTGCCACCGGAACTTCCTGCTCTGCCAAGCAGAGGTCGGGTACGGACGCCCATAGCGTTTGACGCATCGCAGGGTTGTTTGACTTGTTCACCGAAGCAATTTCTTCGGAACTCAGAAACTTAGCGAGACGGGTCTTCAAGGCAGTGTTCGCCAGGAGGAGAAGGTCAGACAGACCGTCTACTGACGGGTGATGACAGAGAACGAAAACTTCTTCTTTGGGTTTGGCCCCGGAACAATCCCACCTTTTCTTCACTGTCAGTCTTCCATCCTCCGTCAGGAGATGCTCGGAAGAGAGGGAGGTCTCGGCCTGGGCGTCTAGGACAAGTCCAACCGGCAGGTCACTGAACGTGCAGGTGACTTCGAACTCACGCAGCCCCGAGGCGACGTTGGCGTCTCCCAAATCGGGTTTGACGAGGTCGCTGCCGAAGAAGATTGCCAGGGCCTCGAGGATCGTCGACTTGCCGACGTCGTTCTTGCCGACGATTGTCGTGAGCCCTCCAACCGCGATTTCTTGTTCATCGGCGTACCCCCGAAAATTCTTCACTGTGACCGCGTCTAATTTCATATCTCCCCCTGTGAAGCGCCTGGCTCTAACGGATGCTGTGTCAGCATCCGCTCGACTGTTTCCTACACACAGAGTGTCCTATATCCCATGTGTCTTGAAACACATGTGTTTTGAAACACATGGGATACAAGACGCTGACTACCGCTCTGAGCCGCCGGGTAGATGCGCCAAATAGCGATCACAGAACGCCGCCACAAAGCGCTCACAGTCACAGGCCTCCTTGCAGCGCGGTCGGTGTCTCATAAGTCAAAGTATGCGCGGATAACCGACCAGGAGCGACGAGAGCGACCGTGCACCGAAACCCTGCGCGGAGCTTCGGTATCTTCAAGCCAAGGTCACCGACGGTCGTCGTCAGCGTGCGGGGCGGGGTTCCGTTGCGATGGGTAGTGCGGTCGCCGGAGCGTTCAAGCGTGGTGGCACCGATGAACGCGGTCGCCTCCGCATCGATGAGTTCTTGATAGAGAGTTCAGTCGCGCCGCGGATTCGGTCGGTGACGTCGTTGACGTCGGTGACGTCGTTGACGTCGGTGACGTCGGTGAGCTTGAGTTCTCCCAGCAGATCCAGCAGGGAGGGCTTATTCACCGGTCCCCAAACCCGCACATACGCATGTTTATTCCTCACTGGTTAGGAACCTGCTATAATTGAACAATTATTTGGCTCAGGGGGGCATGAGTTGGAAGTCTTCACTAGTTCGCGCGTGAAATGCCTCCGCCACCTTCTGAATTGTTTGCATTTTGAAGCCGAAACCAGCGGCGGACATTCGGAAGGTCTGCCCCGCGAGACGGACGGGTCATCGTGAAATGCTGGTGGGCGCTCCCACGCAGGATCGCTTGGCCAGCAGCATCAAGTCTAGGAAAGCAGTCCTTCGCTGAGTACGATTTCGGATCTCCGGACGAAGCTTTTTCTCTTAGGGGCAGGGACCATGCTCGCCTTTTGGCGACGATCATTATCTGTCTGGGGTTTCTAACAAGTTGTTCCACCCCTACGTGTCAGGGTTGGGTGAGGCCAGTAGCTAACAGCAACTCCGCCGTGTGACGTAGGGCGAGAATCAGGAATCATCTCCATGTCCAGCCCGTCTTTGATCGCCGTGCGCGACGATAGTTATATGAGTAGTTCCGGACCGCGAGCTGGTGGTCCGACCTCGAGAAGGTCGTTCAGCCCAGCGCAGAAGCTAGCCCATTTGGCCGCGTATGACGCGGCGATCAAGGACCATGAGGGCGGCGCGTATCTGCGCACTGAAGGGTTGTACTCCTCGCAGATCACGGAGTGGCGCAAGCTGCGTGACGCCGGTGTTCTCGCGGGGAAGAAACCCGGCGAGAAGATTGGCCGGTTAACGCCGGAGCAAGCGGAAATCGCCCGGTTGCGCCGCCAGCTGAGCAAGACCGAGCAGCGCCTCGAGACGACGGGGGTGGCGTTGGAGATCATGTCAAAAATGCACGAGCTACTCGAAAGTCTTTCGAAGAGCTCGCGGGACGAAACACCGCGCGCGTTGCCGTAATGACCGCTTACCGCGAACTGGCCAGCCGAGGAATCTCGACTCGCGTCGCGGCTGACCTGGTCGGGATCCCTCGAGCGACCGCCACCAGGAAACCGCGCATCCCGGTGGCCGNTCGGGATCCCTCGGGCGACCGCCACCAGGAAACCGCGCATCCCGGTGGCCGGGCCGGCGCCGATCCCGGCGAACAGGATCGATGATGCCGACCGCCGGCAGATTCTCGACGTCGTCAATTCGGACTCGTTCGTGGATCTGCCGCCGATCCAGATTTACGCGCAGCTGCTCG